>NZ_JBHUXA010000030.1:0-80363 GCF_042669725.1 Nocardia sp. NPDC057227
GCCACACAGTGGCCGGGGCGCCGTTCTCGTCAGGAGGTGATCCCGGCGTAGGCGGCGAACACCACGTCCAGCCCGCGGTCGTAGCCGTCCTGCCAGAGCACCTGGTTCATCGTGTACGCCACCGTCATCCGCTGCTCGGCGTCGGAGAGCACCACCGAGCCGCCCCAGCCGCCCCACGAGCAGGTGCGGTTCTCCAGCCGGTAGCCCAGACCCCAGCGGATCGGCTGCCCGAGCACCAGGTCGGTGCCGGCGAACTGCTCGTCGAAGACCCGCTCGGCCCCGGCCGCGGAGAGCAGCCGGACCCCGCCGACGCTGCCGCCGCAGGCCAGCGCCGACTGCACCAGCGCGATCGAGCGGCCATTGCCGTGGCCGTCGATCGCCGGGATCTGCGCGCGCCGCCAGGCGGCGGTGTTCGCGTCCGAGACGCCGACCGGGAAGCCGTCCGGGCGGTCCCCGGCCGGGTCCGCGACGAGCTCGGCGACCCGGTGGTCGTGCTCGGCGGCCAGCCCGATGTGGAAGTCGGCGCCGAGCGGCCCGGCCACCTCCTCGGCGAAGAACTGCCCGACGCTGCGCCCGCTGACCCGCGCGATCACCTCGCCGACCAGGAAACCGAAGGTGACGGCGTGGTACCCGGCCGCCGTGCCCGGCGGCCAGGCGGGTGGCTGCGCGGCCAGCGCCGCGGTGACCGCGGGGCCGTCGTAGAGCTCGGCGGCGGTCACCGGCTCGGTCCACTCCGGCAGCCCGGCGGTGTGGCCGAGCAGGTGCCGCACCCTGACCTCGGCCTTGCCCGCCGCGGCGAACTCCGGCCAGTACCGCGCGACCGGGGCGTCCAGCTCCAGCTCGCCGCGGTCGGCGAGGATCAGCGCGCAGAGCGCCACCATGGTCTTGGTGGTGGACCAGACGTTCACGATGGTGTCGCGCTCCCACGGCAGCGTGTGCGCCGCGTCCCGGAAACCGCCCCAGGCGTCGAGCACCGGCTCCCCGTCGACGAAGACGGCGGCCGATGCGCCCGCCCCGTCCGCGCCGAGTGCGGCGCCGAGCGCCTCGGCGACCCCGGCGAAGCTGGCGTCCCAGGAACCATGGATCTCGGTCATCGCAGGGACGCTAGCCCCCGCAAAACCGGTTGCGCCCCGTGTTTTCCGGCTGCTTCCCTGAAGGGTCAGCCCGCCGCGGCCCGGACGATGTCGGCGACCGCGCCCGGCTGCGCGACGTAGGCGGCGTGCGAGGCGGTGATCTCGCGGGTGCGGCCGGGCGCCACCCTCGCCGCGGTGTCGCGCTGCAGCGCGGGCGGCAGCACCCGGTCCTGCCCGGCGACCAGGTACCAGCTGGGGACCGTCGCCCACGAGGGGTCCTCGGTCGGCTCCAGGTTGGTCCCCACGGCGGCGGTTTTCTGGTGCCGGAACAGCTCCGCCGCCCTGGCCGGCGGGACGTCCTGGCAGAAGACCTCGCGGAAGAACGGCTCGGTGACGAAGGCGTCCAGGTTCACCCCGGCCGGGCTGGTCGGATCGGGCACCGGCCCGGCCAGCAGCGCGGGCGGAAGCAGCAGGCTGCCCGGGTACGGGATCGGGTTCAGCAGCTCCAGCATGCGCTGCCCCCGCTCCGGTGCGAACGCCGCCACGTAGACGTTGGCCCGCACGTCGGGATCGTGCGTATTGGTCACCACCACGCCGCCGTACGAGTGCCCCACCAGCACGATCGGCCCGTCCAGCCCGGCGAGGAACTGCTCCAGCCGGTCCGCGTCGTAGGCCGGGCCGCGCAGCGGGTTGTCGAAGGTGCGCACCGGATAGCCGTCGGCGCCGAGCCGCGCCGCCACCTCGCTCCAGCCGGAGGAGTCGGCGAAGGCGCCGTGCACGAGGACGACGGTCGGGCGGTCGGCGGCGTGCGCGGGGGCGGCGGTGGCGAGGCCGGCGACGGCGAGGAGGGCGGCGCCGAACGCCGCGCGGGTCCTTCGTGGGTTCATGGCGCCGATCGTAGAAGATTACTCGGTAACTTATACGGTGAACTGAGCCTGTCAATCGGATTGCCGTGCGGGAATTTTCGATCACTAGAAGATCGCCGGGTACCCTGCCCCCATGCCCGAGCGCCCACCGTTCAGCCCCACCATCACCCTGCTGACGGTGGCCAGGGTGGTGGACGCGGCCTACGCCGAGGCGCTGCGACCGCTCGGCTTGACCACCCGCAAGTACGGGTTGCTCGGGCACGTGCGCGGCACGCCGGGGATCTCGTTCAGCGAACTGGCGCGGCGCTCGCGGATCACCGTGCAGAGCGCGCACACGGCGGTGCGCGGGTTCGTGGCGGGCGGGCTGGTGGACGACGGGACGGCGCAGCCGGGGGCCGCGTCGACGCTGCGGGTGACGGCGGCGGGGGAGGAGCTGCTCGGCCGGGCGGCCGAGGTCGTCGCCCGGCTGGACGCCGAGTTCGCCGCGCGGCATCCGGAGCTGACCGCTGGGTTGCGGGCCGAGCTCGCCCGGATGACCTTCAGTTAGACTGAAGGAATGAGTACCAGGCTGCGGCACTACCTGCGCAGGCCACCGGCGGTGAGCGCAGCGGAGGCGCTGCGACTGGTGGCCGATGGCGCGCTGATCGTCGATGTCCGGCGCGAGTTCGAGTGGAGCCGCACGCACATCCCCGGCGCGGTGCACCTGCCGCTGGAGGCGCTGCTCGACCGCTGCCCCGAGCTGCCGGAGGAGCGGCTGCTCATCACCTTCTGCACCGGCGGGCTGCGCTCGGCGGGCGCGGCCAACCTGCTCGTGGAGAACGGCTTCGACGCCGTCAATATGAGCGGCGGGCTGATCCAGTGGCGGGCCGCGGGCGGTGCGCTGACCGGGCGGAGCCAGGATTCGGCGGAGTAAACCTGCCCGGCCCCTCCCGGTGCGGTGCGGGCTCCCGACGGTAATCCCTCTGACCTGTAACTTCGCTCGATTCCGCTGCCCAGCCCCATTAACGTCGCGGGTGCGTCGGGGAAGGACCCCGGTCGCGTTCGAGAGAGAATGGGGAGAACGATCATGGGTCTTGTGGAACTGCTGCTCGATGTCGTCGGCGGACTGAGTGACCTGCTCTTCGGCTCCACCGGCTCTTCCTGAGCGCTCGACCGCATAACCACCCCGCCCCCGCCCGGATTCTCCGGGCGGGGGCGGGGCCATTTCCGCGGTATCAGGACCGCGCGCGCCCACCGGACCGTATCGTTGCGGCATATTTGCCGTATGCGTGGAGGGAGACGCGGGTGGGATCGGAATGCGCCGATGTCGTCGACGGTGAGCTGGTGCGGGCCTCCGCGCGGCTGGCCGAGCTGGCCGGCTGCCGCGTGCACCTGATGCGCACCGGCCCGGCGAACGGGGGCGGTGCCGTCGACACCATGACGGTGCGCTGGTGGGACGGGGTCACCACCACCGGAATGCGCGAACTGCTAACCGATTTCGAGCCACTCCGGCCGGACTCGCGGAGTATCCCGCTCTGCTACGAGCACCGGCTCACCTCCTGGGGCCGGGCCGTCGGCGCGCTGCGCTGGCTGGACGAGGACCCGCGCCGGACCGGGCTGCACGAGGCCGTCGTCGCGCAGATGGCGGCCGAGCAGGTCGCCTACCCGGACCACGGCGCGCCGCTCTGGCAGCAGCGTGCGAGTGGGTTGCTGTCGCTCGGTCCGCGGGAACGCCAGTTCACCCTCACCGCCCTGCGGCTGCTGCTGCAGTGCGCCCGCGCCGACGGCTGGGACGGCGCGCAGCAGTGGCTGGACAGCCTGGCCGGCGGCACCAGGGCCTGCCTGCGCCTCGTGCGCTGACAATCCCCCGCCCCGCGCGGCGGGAACCCTATGGGCGCGAAGCCGTCGTGCGCACCCAGCGCAGGAACGGCTCCAGCTCCTGCGCGGCCTCGGCGCCGAGGTCGGTGAGCGCGTAGCTCACCGAGGGCGGCGCGGTGGGCAGTACCGTGCGCTCCACCAGCCCGTCGCCTGCGAAGGTGCGCAGGGTCTGGGTGAGCATCTTGTCGCTCACGCCGTCGATCCGGGCGCGCAGCTGATGGAACCGCAGCGGGCCGTCGGCGAGCGAGGTGAGCACGAGTACGCCCCACTTCCCGGTGATGTGGTCGAGCAGCGCCCGGCCGGGGCAGTCGCGACGCAGCAGCGCGCGGTTCTCTGAGATCACGGGTAAAAGCGTGGTCATCTGCAAACTTTCCGTCGGTGAGTAGCACACCTGAAAGTGGCTTCTTACCAATGTATCGCTGCTGTGGCGATGATGGTGCGTAGATGCCCTTCGGCTACAGCGCGATTCCAGGGATCGTCCAGCGGGTGCTGTCAGGCTCGGCAGGTCCGATCGAGGAGACGAGCTGAGGAGCGAACCATGAGCGTGCAATTCGGCGCCGCGGAGCTGAAGGACATCCTGCGGGAAGCCGCCGGGGAGGACGAATCGGTCGATCTCGAGGGCGATGTGCTCGATACCGACTTCGCCGAACTCGGCTACGACTCGCTGGCCCTGCTCGAGGCCGCCGCGATCATCGCGCGCCGCTACGGCGTGAAGTTGTCCGACGACGAACTCGAGAACATCACGACCCCACGCCAATTGCTCACCCAGCTCGAGGCCGGGCTGCGAGCGGGCGCCGGCGCCTGAGTGCGGGCGGCGCCACGACACGATCGGGAAAGCGGATATGACGAACGGAATCGACGGGGCGCCCGCGCAAGCGCCGCAGGTCAAGGACACCGAGCGCCGCACAAGGGACTGGATCCTGGTGGCGCTCGCCTGCACGGGACAGCTGATCGTCGTGCTCGATGTCTCGATCGTCAATGTGGCGCTGCCCGGCATCCGCGGATCGCTCGGCTTCGCCGAGGAGGATCTGCAGTGGGTGGTCACCGCCTACACGCTGACCTTCGCCGGCTTCATGCTGATCGGCGGCCGGGCCGCCGACCTGTACGGCAGGCGCCGGGTCTTCGTGCTCAGCCTGGTGGTGTTCACGCTGGCCAGCCTGGCGGGCGGGCTGGCACCGAACGCGATCTGGCTGGTGGCGGCGCGCGCCGTGCAGGGGATCGGCGGCGCGGTGCTCGCCCCGGCCACGCTGGCCATCCTCACCGCCGCCTTCGCGGAGGGGCCGCGGCGCACCCAGGCCATCGCGACCTGGACCATGATGGGCGCCGTCGGCGGCGCGATCGGCGCCGTGCTCGGCGGGTTGCTCACCGAGTTCTTCTCCTGGCGCTGGGTGCTGCTGGTCAACGTGCCGGTCGGGCTGGTGCTCGCGGTGCTCGCGCTGACGTACCTGACCAGGGACGCCGAGCGCGCCGCGGGCAGGCTGGACGTGCTGGGCGGCGCCACCGTCACCGCCGGTTTCCTCGCGCTGGTCTACGGCCTGGTGCGGTTCGGCAAGGAGGCCGCCTTCGACGCCGTCGGCACCGGTGCGGTGCTGATCGGGATCGCGCTGCTCGCGCTCTTCGTCGTCGTCGAGGCGCGGGTGCCGCACCCGCTGCTGCCGCTGCGGATCGTCCGGCAGCGCGCGGTCGCGGTGGCCAACCTGACCATGTTCCTGCTCGGCGCCGGATTCTTCTCGGTGCTGTACTTCGTCTCGCTGTACCTGCAGGGGGTGCGCGAGCTCTCGGCGCTCGCCGCCGGGCTGGTCTTCGTTCCGTTCGCGGTGACCACGGTGATCGGGGCGCAGTCGGCGGCCAGGCTGCTGAAGCGCGGCACCCCGCCGCGGCTGGTGATCATCGCCGGAACCGCGCTCGCCGCGCTCGCCTTCGCCGCGCTGACCCCGCTGGACGCGGACTCGAGCATCGGCTGGTCGGTGGTGGTGCCCGGGCTGGTGGTGTTCCTCGGCATCGGGCTCGCCCTCGCGCCGACCGCGGCAACCGCGATCGGCGGCGCCGCGCCGCAGGACGCGGGCGTGGTCTCCGGGCTGGCCAATGCCACCAGGCAGCTGGGCGGCTCGGTCGGGCTCGCCGTCCTCACCATCGTCGCCGCCGCCCGCACCCGCGGCGACGGCACGCCCGACGCGCAGGCGATCACCGACGGCTACACGACGGCCTTCGCCGTCGCCGCGGTGATCCTCGTGCTCGCGGCGCTCAGCGCGGCGCTGCTGCCGGGGCGCCCGCGCACCGGAACCGGTCCCCGAGCAGAAGAGAGTCGATGATGACCGCACTGCCCTCACCCGTCGATCGGCTGCTTGCCGACGTGCACGCCTGGCCGCTGTTCGCCGGGCCCGCGATCCACACCAGGGCGCTCACCGCCAGCGACGACGCGGAGATCTTCGAGCTGTGGCTGGCCGAGGAGCGCACGGTGCGCCCGGTGGTGCTGGAGCGCCGCGCGGGCGCGGACGGCACGGTGCTGGTCTTCGGTGCGGACACCGCCGCGCCGGTGACGGTGCGCAGGCAGCGCGACGCCGCCCCGGACGCGGCGCCGGTCGAGGCGGCGCCGGACGCGCCGCTGGTCCCCGCGGTGCGCCGGGTGCTGGCCGAGCTCATCGAGTCCGCCGCGCTGCCCGGCGGTCACGGCGCCTGGGTGTACACCTTCGAGGACATGGTGCGCACGCACGGCGCCGCCGCCGAGGCCTACGCCTTCCTGCGCGACCTCACGCACTGGCCCGCCGCCCTCGCGCACGTCGACGACGTGGCCTGGGACGAGGACGAGGGCGGCGTGCAGCGGGTGTGGACCACCGTGCGCGCCGACGACGGTGCGCGGCATCGCATTCCGTCGCTACGGATCCTGCTCGGCAGCTCCCGGGTGGTGTACAAGCCGAGCTCGGTGCCGCCGATCGCCCGCGCGCACCTGGGGCAGTGGTCGGTGGAGCAGCACGCCGGGTCGGTCACCATCACCGGCAGGCACACCGTCGCGCTGGACCCGGTCGGGATCGAGAAGGTGCTCGGCCCTGACGCCACCGTCGAGGCCGCCACCAGGCGGGTCCGCGGCGCGCTCGGCAAACACAGCCTCGACACGCTGGAGGCGGCCAAAGCCCACGCCGAGAACCGGCTGCTCTCACACGACCCCGCGTTGTCCTGGGACCGGCTCGGCACCTCCTGACCCGTCAGCTCACCGAAGGAAGGTTTCAGCCTTGTCCGTGCACACGCCGACCCAGGCGCCCCCGTTCCCGTTCGAGCGCACCGACGACCTGCACCCGCCGCGGGAGTACGCGCTGCTGCGCGGCAGCACCCCGACCGCGCGGATCACCCTCTACAACGGCACCGAGGCCTGGCTGCTGACCCGCTACGAGGACGTCAAGGCGGTGCTCGGCGACCACCGGTTCAGCGCGGACGCCCGCAACGCCGGCTTCCCGTTCGTCTCCGCCGCGCTGCGGGCCAGCGTGGGGCAGAAGCACATTCCGTTCCTGCGGCTCGATCCGCCCGAGCACGACCGGCTGCGCCGGATGCTGAGCCGGGAGTTCATCGTCAAGCGGATCGACGCGCTGCGCCCGGCCATCGAGGAGATCGTCGACCGCGCCGTGGAGCAGTTGCTCGGCGCCGGGCAACCGGCCGACCTGGTGTCGAACTTCGCGCTGCCGATCCCCTCCGCGGTGATCGCCGCGCTGCTCGGGGTGCCCTACGCCGACCACGAGTACTTCCAGGAGCGCGGGCGCCGCATGCTCAGTTCCGAGTTCACCCTGGAGCAGAGCGCGCGGGCCGTCGTCGAGCTGCGGGAGTACCTGGGCGAACTCGCCGAGCGCAAGCGCGCCGAGCCGGGTGACGACGTACTCTCCCGGCAGGTGCACGAGCGGGTGCTGACCGGTGAGCTCGACCCGGAGGATCTGAAGAGCTCGGCGCTGCTGCTGCTGGTCGCCGGGCACGAGACCACCGCCAACATGATCGGGCTCGGCGTCTATACGCTGCTGAACCACCCGGAGCAGCACGCCCGGCTGCGCGCCGACCCCACCCTGATCACCCGGGTGGTGGAGGAGCTGCTCCGCTTCCTCTCCATCGTGCACACGGGGGTGCCCCGGGTCGCGCTGGAGGACGTGCGGATCGGCGACACCGTGATCCGCGCGGGCGAGGGCGTGATCGCCTCGGTGCCCGCGGCGAACCGGGACGAGGCGGTGTTCGCCGCGGCCACCCGCTTCGACATCGACCGGGAACCGAACCGGCACCTGGCCTTCGGCTTCGGCATCCACCAGTGCCTCGGCCAGCCGCTTGCCCGCACCGAGCTGGAGATCGCGCTGACCCGGCTCTTCGACCGGGTGCCGACGCTGCGGCTGACCGGCGACAGCACCTTCGGGCCGGAGAAATCGGTCTACGGGCTGCACGAGCTGCGGGTCGCGTGGTGACGCCGTGGCCGTCCGCATCCGCGCCGACGCCGGGCGCTGCATCGGCTCCGGCCACTGCGCCCGGCTGGCCCCGGAGTTCTTCGACCAGGACGACGACCTCGGCACCGTCGTGCTGCGGCCCGGCATCGGCGCGGCCGACGTGACGCTGACCGCGCGGCTGGCCGAGGTCCGCGCTACGTGCCCGGTGTCCGCGATCGACTTCGCGGCCCGGCGGAGGGAGACGACATGACCGACAGTGCGACGCGCGAGCCGGTGGTGCTGGTCACCGGATCGTCCTCCGGGATCGGCGCCGAGATCGCCGCCGGGTTCGGCGCCGCGGGCTACCGGGTGGCGGTGAACTCGGCCACCTCGGTGGCGGCGGGGGAGAAGGTGGCCGCCGACATCCCCGGCGCGCGCTACTTCCGCGCCGACATCACCGACGACACCGAGGCCACCGACCTGGTGCACCGGGTGGTTGCCGAGTTCGGCGGGCTGGACGTGCTGGTGAACAACGCCGGGGTGACCAGGCAGATTCCGCACGCCGACCTGGCCGGCGCCCCGGTGGCTGTCTGGCGGGAGATCTTCGAGGTCAACGTGTTCGGCACCTGGCGGCTCACCGTGGCCGCGGCCGAGCACCTGAAGCGCTCGCCGCACGGGCAGATCGTCAACATCTCCTCCATCGCGGGCAGCAGACCCGCGGGCAGCTCGATCCCGTACGCGGTGAGCAAGGCCGCCGTCGAGCACCTGACCCGGCTGCTCGCCGCCACCCTCGGCCCGGAGATCCGGGTGAACGCGGTGGCGCCGGGGCTGATCGACACCGCCTTCACCACCGCGCTCACCGGCCCGCGGGCCCAGGTGCGGGAGATCGCGCCGCTGCGCCGCCTCGGTACGCCCGGCGATGTCGCCGATGCGGTGCTCGGCCTGGCCCGCAGCACCTACGCGACCGGCACCGTGCTGCTGGTCGACGGCGGCGTGCACCTGCGCTGAAACCCGAACCGACACCGCACGACCCAGGAGTGACCATGCCCGCACCCGACACCGAGTACACCACCAGGCACACCGTGAACGTGGCCGCGCCCGCCGCCGCGCTCTACGCGGTGATCGCCGACGCCGAGCGCTGGCCGGTGATCTTCCCGCCCACCGTGCACGTGCGCCGCGGCGCCGCGGGCGGCGACGACGAGCTCCTCGACATCTGGGCGCACGCCCCCGGCACGGTCAAGGCCTGGCGCTCCCGGCGCGAGCTCGACCCGGAGCGCCGAATCGTGCACTTCCGGCAGCTGGTCTCGGCGCCGCCGGTCGCCGCGATGTCCGGCGTGTGGCGGGTGGAGACCCACCCCGACGGCACCGCGACGGTGATCCTCGACCACACCTACAGCGCGGTGGGCGACGACCGGGAGCACGTGGCCTGGATCGAGCGGGCGATCGACGCCAACAGCGAGAAGGAGCTGGCCGCGGTCGCGGCGGCCGCGATCGCCGCCGCGGACGGCTCGGTCGCCACCTTCGCCTTCGCCGACAGCATCGAGATCGCCGCGCCCGCGGAGCCGATCTTCGACTTCCTGTACCGGGCCGAGCTGTGGCCGCAGCGGCTGCCGCACGTCTCCCGCGTCGACCTCGGCTATCTGGACGGGACCCAGGTGCTGGAGATGGACACCGTCACCGGCACCGGCGACGCGCACACCACCCGCTCGCACCGGGTGCGCACCGGGCCGTTCGAGCTCGCCTACAAGCAGGACGTGCTGCCCGATGGCTTCCTCGGCCACCACGGCCGCTGGACGCTCGCGGAGTCCGGCGGGGGCACCGTCGCCACCGCGCACCACACCGCGCGGGTCGACGTCGAGGCGCTACGCGCCCGGCTCGGCGCCGCCGACCGCGACGACGTCGAGCGGCGGGTCAGGGCCGCGCTCGGCGGCAACAGCATTCGCACGCTCGAGGCAGCGCGGGACTTCGCCGAGGCGAAGCGCTCGGTGGCCTGAGCACAGAGAAACGAGAGAACTCCGTGACCATCACCGACGATTCCGGGACCCTCCGGCACGATGTCGAGACCTCCGTCCGCGTCCGCGACTTCCTTGCCCGCCAGGCGCGGCTGCTCGACGACGTGGACGCCGACGGCTTCGCCGCCACCTTCACCCCCGACGGGGTGCTGCGCCACGCCTCCAGGGACGACGCGCTGCGCGGTCGCGCGGCCATCGCCGCGGCCACCAGGGCCACCGCCGCCGCGCACGCCGAGGTGACGCACCGGCACTGGTTCGACCAGTTCGTCATCGACCCCGGCCCGTCCGCGGAGATCCTGCTGGTCAGCTACTACGCGCTGACCTCGCTCACCGATCGCGACGGCGCCGTGCGGTTCCTGCCCAGCGTGCTGGTGCGGGACGAACTGCACCGCGGCCCGAGCGGCGCGCTCGCGGTGGCCGACCGCCTGGTGACCCGCGACGACCTGGCCCAGGGGGCGCGGCCATGAGGATCCGCGCCGCGGCGCTGGCCGCGGCACTGCTCGGCACCCTCGCCGCCGCCGGCTGCGGCGCGGCGGACTCCGCGATCGGCAGGGACGCGCTGACCATCGCGACCGCCAACACCGCCGACTGCGTCGACCCGGCGCAGAACCTGACCGCCAACAGCAGCCCCTTCGTCCGGCCGCTCGTCGACTCGCTGGTCTACCAGGATCCGGGCGACGGCTCGCTGCACCCGTGGCTGGCGAAGTCGTGGAGCGGCAATGCCACCGGCACCGAGTGGACCTTCGTGCTGCGCGACGACGTCACCTTCAGCGACGGCGCCAGGCTCGACGCCACCGCGGTCAAGACCACCTGGGACGGCGTCGTCGCGCTCGGTGCCGCGGCGGCCACCGCCAACAGCCTGCTCAGCGGCTACGTCGAGGCGGTCGCCGTCGCGCCGGAGACGCTCACCGTGCGCTTCGGCGCACCGAAGAGCTCGTTCCCGCAGGCCGCATCGACCACCGCGCTGGCCCCGATCTCGCCCGGCGCGTGGGGCACGAGCCCGCAGGAGCGCTGTGCGGGCCGGTACGCGGGCACCGGTCCGTTCACCCTGGAGAGCATCCAGGGCAAGGAGCGGGTCTCCCTGGTCCGGCGCGCGGACTACGCCTGGGGCGCCGAGCCGTGGCGGCCCGGCCCGGCGACGCTGCGGCGCCTCGAATTCCACCTGGTCAAGGAGCCCGGCGTGCAGTTCGACGCGCTGGACTCCGGCTCCGTCGACGTGGCGACCGGCATCCCCAAGCGGCAGCTGGACGGGCTGCCGTCCGACCGGTTCGGCACGGTGCGGATCGCCGCGCCCGGCGTCGTCTACACCGCGACGCCGAACGTCACCCGCGGCCCGCTGGCCGACGAGGCGGTGCGCCGCGCGCTGCTGCCCGCCACCGACCGCGGCCAGCTGGTCGGGGTCGCGCTCGGCGGCGCCGCACCGCCCGCCACCGGCATCCTCACCGCCAACACGCCCGGCTACCTGGCGCTCGCCGACCAGCTCGGCTTCGACCGGGCGCGGGCCGCGAGCCTGCTCGACGCGGCGGGCTGGCGTCCCGGCTCCGACGGGGTCAGGGCGAAGAACGGGCAGCGGCTCAGCCTGGCGCTCACCTATCCCTCGGTGGACCAGATCAACAGCCCGCTGCTGGAGCTGCTGCAGCAGCAGTGGGCGCAGAGCGGGATCGAGCTGACGCTGCGCGGCCTCCCGGTCGCCGAGCTCTCCCCGACCCAGGACGCGGGCGACTACGACCTGCTGGTCTTCAACCAGACCCGCGGCGACCCGGACGTGCTGCGCACCGTCTTCGCCGCCGCGGGCAAGAACCGGGCGCGGCTCGCCGCCGACGACCCGCTCAACGCCGTCCTGGATCAGCAGGCGGCACAGGCGGATCCGGAGCAGCGCGCGAGCACCGTCGCCGCCATCCAGCGCGCCATCCTGGAGCGCGGGCTCGCGGTGCCGCTCTACGAGCCCGGCTCGCTGGTGGCCACCGACTCCCGGCTCACCGGATATCCGGTGGACGGCAGCTTCCACGACACCGCCTGGGGCGCCTGATGGGCCGGTTCGCCGCGCTCCGGGTGCTGCAGGCCGCGCTCACCGTCGCGGTGGCCTACAGCCTCGCGTTCCTGATCCTGCGGGTGCTGCCCGGCGATCCGGTGCGGATCCAGCTCAGTGCCACCGGCGCGGACGACGCCGGGCTCTCCGCGGCGCAGATCACGGCGCTGCGCGAGCGGCTCGGGCTGGACCGGCCGGTGTGGCAGCAGTACCTCGACTCCGGGCTCGGGCTGCTGCGCGGCGACCCGGGGTACTCGATCCGCTCCGGCGCGAACGTCGGGGCGGTGCTGCGCGAGGCGCTGCCCGGCACCCTCGAGCTGGCCGGTGTCGCGCTCGCCATCGGATTGCCCACCGGGATCCTGCTCGCGGTGGCGGCCGCGCTGACCGGGTACCGCGGGCTCGGCCGGGCCCTGCACACGGTCCCGGTGGTGGCGATCTCGCTGCCCACCTTCCTGGTCGGGCTGTTGCTGGTGCACTTCGTCGCCTTCGAGTGGCGGCTGCTCCCCGGCATCGGCGGCCGCGGCCCGGCCGCGGTGCTGCTGCCCGCGCTCACCCTCGCCGTCCCGGTGGCGGCGGTGGTCGGCCAGATTCTCGGCCGCAGCCTGGCCGCCACCGCGCGGCAGCCGTTCGTCCGGACGCTGCGCGCCAAGGGGATCGGCGAGACCAGGATCGTGCTCGGGCACCTGCTCCGGAACGCGAGCCTGCCCGCGCTGACCATGACCGGCCTGCTGATCGGCGGGCTGGTCTCCGGCTCGGTGGTGGTGGAGACGGTGTTCTCCCGGCACGGCATGGGCAAGCTCACCGCGGACGCCATCGTGGACAAGGACACCCCGGTGGTGCTCGCGGTGACGGTGCTCGGCTCGGCGCTGATCGTCACCGTGAACCTGGTGATCGACCTGCTCTACCCCGTGCTCGACCCGCGGATCCGGGTCGGCGGCGGACCGCCCGAGCTCGCCGCGCGGGGTGCCCGTGCCCTCGCGTGAGCGGGCGGGGGCCTGCGCCGCGGTCGCGGTGCTCGCGCTGATCGCCGGGTGGGCACTGGCCCCCGGCGTCTTCGCACGCCGCGACCCGTTCGCGGTGGATCCGGCCGCCACCTACCGGCCACCCGGCGCCGAACACTGGTTCGGCACCGACGGGCTCGGCCGCGACCTCTTCGCCCGGGTGGTGCACGGCACCGCCGCCTCGGTACCCGCCGCGCTGCTCGCCGTCGCGGTGGCGCTGCTCGCAGGCGGGCTGCTCGGGCTGCTCGCCGGGTATTTCGGCGGGCTCACCGGCGACATCATCGGCCGGCTGGTGGACGTGGTGCTCTCGGTGCCGTCGTTCCTGCTGGCCATGAGTCTGATCACCACCTTCGGCTTCGGCACGGTGAACGTGGCGCTCGCGGTCGGGCTGGTCAGCATCGGCAGCGTGGCCCGGCTCATGCGGGCCGAGGTGCTGCGCATCGCCGCCAGGCCCTACGTCACCGCAGCGCGGGTCTCCGGGCGCGGGCACCTCGCGGTGCTGCTGCTGCACGTGCTGCCGAACGCCACCCGGCCGGTCGCGGCGCTGGCGGCACTGGAGTTCGCCGCCGCGGTGCTCGGCATCTCGGCGCTCTCCTTCCTCGGCTTCGGCGAGCCGCCGCCGTCGCCGGAGTGGGGCGCGCTGGTCGCCGCCGGCCGCGGCTCGGTCTCCACCGAGTGGTGGCTCAGCATCGCGCCGGGCGCGGTGATCGCGGTCGTCGTGATCGCGGTCAATGTGCTCTCGGCGTACCTGCAACCCGAGGAGGCCGGGACATGACCGCGGTGCGGATCGCCGAGACATCCGTCGCGACAACGGTTCCCGCGCTGCGGGTGCGCGGGCTCACCGTGCGCTACGCCGGGCGGGAACCGGCCGTGCGCGACGTCGACCTCGAGGTCGGGCCGGGGGAGATCGTGGCGCTGCTCGGGCAGTCCGGCTCGGGGAAGTCGAGCATTCTGAACGCGGTGCTCGGGCTGCTGCCGGACGATGCGGCCGCGGAGACCGCGGAGCTGGCCTTCGGCGGACAGCCGGTCGACCCCGCGGACCGGCGCCGGATGCGGGCGATCCGCGGGCGCCGGGTCGGGCTGGTGCCGCAGGACTGCACCGTCGCGCTCGATCCCGTGCTGCGGGTCGGGCCGCAGCTCCTGGAGGGGGTGCCCGGCGCCAGGCGGCTCACCCGCGAGCAGCGGCGGGCGCGGATCGCCGAGCTGCTCGGGCGGGTCGGGTTCGACGACCCGGACGCCGTCGCGCGGCGCTACCCGCACGAGCTCTCCGGCGGCATGGCGCAGCGGGTGCTCATCGCGGTCGCGCTCGCGGCCGGGCCCGCGCTGCTCATCGCCGACGAGCCCGCCGCCGCGCTGGACACCATCGCCCAGGCCAGGGTCATGGACTGGATCGCCGTGCTCGCCGAGCGCGAGCGGATCGGCGTGCTCATGGTGACCCACGATCTCGCGCTGGCCGCCGAGCGCGCGACACGCGGCGTGCTGCTCGGCGGCGGAACCGTGCGGACCGAGGGGGATATCGGCACGGTGATCCGTGCCGCCCGCGCCGGGCTCGGCGCACCGCCGAGCCCGGCACCGGCCGCCCCCTCGGCGGCGACGCGGCCGCGCGAGGTCGTCCCCGGCTCCGGCGGGGAACCCGCCGAACTCCTCGCCCTCGACGGCGTCCGCAAGCTGTACGGCGGGGCCGGCGTGCACGAGGCGTCCCTGACCCTCGCCCCCGGCGACGCACTCGCCCTGGTCGGCGGCTCCGGCGCGGGCAAGACCACGCTGGCCCGGCTGCTCACCGGCCTGGAATCCCCGGACGCGGGCGCGGTCCGTTTCGCCGGGCGTGACCTGCGCACCCTCGACCGCGCCGCGCGCCGCGAGTTCCGCCGCGCGGTGCAGCTCGTCGCGCAGCAGCCGTTCTCCGCCATCGACCCCCGCTACTCCGCGCACCGCGCCATCGAGGAGCCGCTGCGCGCCTTCGCGATCGGCGACCGGAAGGCAAGGGTCAGGGAGCTGGCCGCCCGCGTCGGCCTCCCGGAGGAGGTCCTGTCGCACACCCCCGACCGCCTCTCCGGCGGCCAGTGCCAGCGCGTCGCCATCGCCAGGGCCATCGCCACCGGCCCGCGGGTACTGATCTGCGACGAGGCCGTCTCCGCCCTGGACGACGCCGCCACCGCCCAGATCCTCGCCCTGCTGCGCACCCTGCGCGCCGACCTCGGCCTCGCCGTCGTCTTCGTCACGCACGACCTCAACGCGGCCGCCGCCGTCACCGATCGGCTGGTGGTGCTGGCCGCGGGCCGGGTGGTCGAGACCGGAGCCACCGCCGAGGTCTTCGGCAATCCGCGGCACCCGTACACCCGCGATCTCGTGGCCGCGACCCCGCGGCCCGTTCCCGACCCCGAGGAGAACCCGTGAGCACCGACGTCTCCCGGCGCGCCGACCACACCCCGGCCGCCAGCTGCGACATGCCCGATTCCGCCGCCGGGGTGATGCGCCGCCCGGACGGCTCCATCGTCCGGCCGCCCGCCCGCTTCCAGGGCAGGCTCGGCACCCCGTCGTTCCCGGCCGAGCCCGGCCGCTACCGGCTCTTCGTGAGCTGGGGCTGTTCCTGGTCGAACCGTGCCGCCATCACCCGCAAGCTCAAGGGCTTGGAGGAGGCCGTCGCGCTCTCCTACTCCGACGACGACCCGGCCGCGCTGCGCGCCGTCTGGGAGGCCATGGAGCCCGGACACCGGGCCGGCGTCCCGACGCTGTGGGACACCCACAACCGGGTCATCGTGAGCAACGACGCCGACGCCATCAGCCGCGACCTGGCCATCCGCTTCGACGAATTCGCCACGCGGGAGGCCGATCTCTACCCGGCCGCGCTGCGCGCCGAGATCGACGAGATCAACGAGTGGCTCTACGACAACATCCACAGCGTGATCCACATCGTCGGCCACGAGGCACGCGAGGAGAACCACCGGGCGCTGATCACCGACACCATGGAGGCGCTCGCCGCACTCGACACCCGGCTCGCGGGCCGCCGCTACCTGAACGGCGGGACGATCACCGAATCCGATGTGCGGCTCTATGTTTCGCTGGTGCGGTTCGAGGTCGCCTACCCGGGCATCTTCGAGTCCAACGTGCTCTACCCGCGCGGCTACCCGCACCTGTGGGCCTACGCCAGGGCGCTGCACGCGGTGCCGCAGTTCGCCTCCACCACCAACTTCGAGGTGATCCGGCGCAACTTCGGCACCAACTTCGCGTTCCTGCGCGAGCACCAGGTGGTGCCGGCGGCCACCCCCTCGCGGTGGAGCTGACCGGTCTGGACCGTTCGTGGAGCGCGACTGGAGCAGCGGCGGTCAGGCTGGAGCCATGAGTTCACTCCCCGCGCACGCCGCCGCACCGGTACTCGAGGAGGTGGCGCCCGACGTCTTCGCCTATGTCCAGCCGGACGGCGGCTGGTGCGTGAACAACGCCGGGCTGATCCGCTCCGCCGGGCACGCGGTGCTGATCGACACCACCGCCACCGAGCGGCGCAGCCGGGCGCTGGCGGGCACGGTGGCCGAGCTGCTCGACGGCGCGGCCCCGGAGTGGCTGGTGAACACGCACTTCCACGGCGACCACTCGTTCGGCAACGTGGTGTTCGACCGGTCGCTGATCGTAGCGCACACCGCGACGCGGGAGGAGGCGGCGAAGGCCGGGCTCGGCATGACGACGCTCTGGCGCGACGTCGACTGGGGCGCGGTCGAGCTGCGGCTGCCCGACCTCACCGTGGACGCGGGCGCGGTGATCCACGCGGGCGACACGCGGATCGAGCTGATCCACCCCGGCCCCGCGCACACCACCGGCGACCTGCTGGCCTGGCTGCCCGAGCAGCGGGTGCTCTTCGCCGGCGACATCGTGCTGGCCGGGGTGGCGCCCTACGCGCTGATGGGGTCGGTGGCGGGCACCGTGGCCGCGCTGGACGCCGTCGCCGCGCTCGACCCGCTGATCGTGGTGCCCGGGCACGGCCCGGTCTCCGGCCCCGCGGTGATCGCGGAGAACCGCCGCTACCTGAGGTGGATCCAGAGCCTCGCGGCCGACGGCGCCGCGGCGGGCGTGAGCGCGCTGGAGATAGCGCGGGCCGCCGATCACGGTGAGTTCGCGGGGCTCGGCGAGGCCGAGCGGCTGGTGTCGAACCTGCACCGCGCGCTGCTCGAACTCGACCCCGCGCAGCCGCTCGGGGCGCCGATCGACGTGCTGGGCTCGTTCGGCGACATGATCGCGCTGCACGACGGGCAGGTTCCCGCGTCGGCGGCCTGAGCGCTCGCGTCGCGCGGGGCAGCCGGGAGACCTAAACTGCGTACACGATCGGAAAGGGGGCGACGATGGCGAATTGTGCCCGTCGTGCCGATCGTCGCTCCCGGCGCGCTGCCCGCGGCCGATGTCCCGCCGGGGACGCACGCGACGCAGCCCGGGGACGCCGTCGCGCTCGTGCCGTGCAACCGCGCCCCTCCGGAGCCGGCCACCGCTGATCACCCCACCGCCACCACGGGTGGCGGTCGCGGCGTGCGGCGGCTCCGCTGTGCCGAGATCGAAGGTGAGCCAGCCGTGTCTGTCGAATTCAGTGTCCTAGGTCCGCTCTTCGTCGGGTTCCACGGCCGCTCCGTGGTGCCGACCGCACCCAAGCCCAAGCAGCTGCTGGCGCTGTTCATCTTCGAGGCCAACAGCGTGGTCACCACCGGGCTGTGCGTGGAGGAGCTGTGGGGCGACGAGCCGCCGTCGACCGCGGGCTCGACGCTGCAGACCTACGTGCTGCAGATCCGCAAGTCGCTGAGCGACCTGCCCGGCGTCGGCTCGCTCGAGGCCGCGCGCAGCATCCTGATCACCAAGGACTACGGCTACATGCTGCGCGCCGACCCGCAGACCGTCGACGCCTTCCGCTTCGACGGGCTGGTGCGCGCCGGGGAGAAGGCCGCCGCGGCCGGTGACGACCTCAAGGCGGTGCGGATGCTGAACGCCGCCGCCGACATCTGGCGTGGCGACGCGGTGGTCGACATCCAGACCGGCGCCGCGCTGCAGACCTACGTGCGCGGGCTGGAGGAGCGCAGGCTCGGCGCCATCGAGCAGCGGATCGAGGCGGAGCTGCGGCTGGGCCGCCACCACCAGCTGATCGGCGAGCTCTCCAGCCTCTCCGCCAGGTACGCGCTGAACGAGAACATCCACGCCCAGCTCATGCTCGCGCTGTACCGCTCGGGCAGGCAGGCCGACGCACTCGACCGCTTCCGCGACCTGCAGTCCAGGATGCGCGAAGAGCTGGGGCTGGAGACCTCCGCCAAGATCCGCCGGCTGCACGACGCCGTCCTCGGCGGCGCGGAGTACCTCTACGACACGGCGACCGTCGCGGGCGGCATCTCGCTCGACCTCGCCTACCAGACCGACGAAAGGCGCTGAACGCGAACATGTCCCGCATCCTCGTCACCGGTGCCACCGGCAACGCCGCCCGGCACCTTCCCGGAAAGCTGCTCGCCGCGGGGCACTCGGTGCGAGTGCTGGTGCACCGCACCCCCGCGACCGAACTCGACCGCCGGATCGAGACGGTGACCGGCGATCTCACCGACGCCGCCTCGCTGCGCGCCGCGCTGGACGGCATCAACCAGGTCTTCCTGCTCACCGTCGCCGACGGCGCCGCCGCCTTCGTCGAGGCGGCGGCGGCCCACCCCGGGCTCCGGGTGCTGCTGCTCTCGTCGAAGGCGGTGGTGAACACCGAGTTCGACGGCTTCGAGAACCCGATCTACCGCAAGCACGTGCTGGCCGAGCGGCAGCTGGCCGAGCTCGGCCTGCCGACGGCGGTGCTGCGCCCCGGCGGGCTGGCCTCCAACGCGCTGCGCTGGGCGCCTGCCATCCGCGAGCACGGCCGGGTGCAGGCGCTCTTCCCGGAACTGGCCGCGCCGCTGCTCGATCCGGAGGATCTCGCGGCGGTGGCCGCGCTGATCCTGAACGCGGGGGTCGACGCGCATCGGGGCGCCACGCACACTCTCACCGGGCCGGAGGTGGTCACCGTCACCGACCAGGTGGAGATCCTGGGCGAAGTGCTCGGCAGGCCGCTCGAGTTCGTCCGGCTCACCGAGGAGGAGGCGCTGGCGGCGCTGGCCCGCACCCAGTCGCCGGAGTTCGTCCGCGACTACATCCCGGTGCAGCGCCGCTACCTGACCCTCACCCCGACCGTGCACGGGACCGTCGCCGAGCTGCTCGGCCGCCCCGCCCGCACCTTCCGGCAGTGGGCCTACGCCAACGCCTTCCGCTTCGCCTGACCCCCGAGCCCGGCTGGACCGTGCCTGGACCGCGGTGCGCCAGAGTCGAAGCCGGACCACAGCGACGACAGCAGGAGGCGAGATGCCGGAGACGGCACGGACGGCACTGGTCACCGGAGCGACGAGCGGCATCGGGCTCGCCGTCGCAGGCACGCTCGCGGAGCGCGGGCACCGCGTCTTCCTCGCGGCGCGCACCGCGGAGACGGTACGCGAGACGGTGCGGCAGTTGCGGGACAAGGGATATCAGGCGGCGGGGGCGGTGGCCGACGTCCGCGACGACAAGCAGCTGCGCACCCTGGTGGCAACGGCAACCGACGAGTTCGGCGCGATCGAGATCCTGGTGAACAATGCCGGGCGCAACGGCGGCGGGCGCACCTCGCAGATCGCCGACGAGCTCTGGGACGACATCATCGAAACCAACCTGAACAGCGTCTTCCGCCTCACCAGGCACGTGCTCGCCGCCGGGCTGGAGGAGCGCGGCTGGGGCCGGATCATCAATATCGCCTCCACCGCGGGCAAGCAGGGCGTGGTGCTGGCGGCGCCGTACAGCGCCTCCAAGCACGGGGTGGTCGGGTTCAGCAAGGCGCTCGGCAAGGAGCTGGCGCCGACCGGCGTCACGGTGAACGCGGTCTGCCCCGGCTACGTGGAGACGCCGATGGCGGAGCGGGTCAGGTCCGGCTACGCCGCGATCTGGGAGACCTCCGAGCAGGCGGTGCTGGACAAGTTCAACGCCACCATCCCGCTCGGCCGCTACTCGACCGCGGACGAGGTGGCCGGGCTGGTCGGGTACCTGGCCTCCGAGCCCGCCGCCTCGATCACCGCGCAGGCGATCAATGTCTGCGGCGGGCTCGGCAACTTCTGACTCACACCGTGCTGCCCGCCCGGATCAGCTCCAGCGCGTCGCGGAAGGCGCGCAGGTCCTGATCCGGGTCGCCCGCGGCGTGTGGCAGCAGCGCCACCGCCGCCGACGCGCCCGACACCAGAGCCGGGTGCCTGCGCGCGGCCGTGCTCAGGCTGCGGCCGGGGCCGGTCTCCACGACCAGCGCCGGGCCGACGTGGTCGAGTGCCGCGGTGAGCGTCGGCCAGAAGAGCACCGGCGCGGCGGGCTGCCCGGCCCAGAACGCCGGGGTGTGCACCTGCTCCGCGGTGAGCGGCGCGCCCGTGTAGGCCGACCAGAGCGGCAGCGCGGGTGCGCGGAACGGCACCGCCCGCACCGCGGGCAGCGAGCGCAGCGCGTGTGCTGCTATCTGCCCGCTGTGGAAGGCGACCGGTGACCTGGCCTGCCTGGTGCTGATCCCGGCGGCGGCCAGCCGCGCCGCCGCCCGGTCGATATCCGGCAGCGAACCGGCCAGCACCACCTGCCGCGGGCCGTTGATCGCGCCGATGTCCACCCCGTCGCCGAGGCAGAACGCCACGTCCTCCGGGCGGGCGGCGACCGCGAGCATGGCGCCGGGCGGCGCGTCGGCCAGCTGCACCAGCCGATCCGCCATCAGCGCCGTCGCATCGGCCAGCCCGAGCACCCCCGCCAGCACCGAGGCCGCCAGCTCGCCGACGCTGTGCCCGACCAGCGCCACCGGAACGGTGCCGTGCGCGAGCAGGTGGTCGCCGAGCGCCCAGTCGATGGCGAAGAGCAGCGGCTGCGCCCGCCGGATGTCGTCGATGCCGAGCGCGGGGGAGTCGGCGAGCCAGTCCGCGCGGATCTCCGCGCCCGCCGCGCCCCAGTGCCCGAGCACGTGGTCGACCCGCTCGGCGAACTCCGGCAGCGCCGCGTACAGCCCGGTGCCCATCCGGGCCCGCTGCGTGCCCTGGCCGGGCAGTACCAGCACCACGCCGCGCGGGGCATCTCGTCGTTCGCTCACCGGGACCTTCCTTCCACCGACCCGCGGGCGCGGGTACCGATCCCGACCGTGCCGGGGGACGCTGGGCGCGCGGTAGAGGCGCCCTGGAGCCGTTCGCCCTGGACCGGCCCTCCAGTGCCGGTCCACCGGCCCCGCCCATGATCGGCAGCGGAGAAACGTTCCAGATCAGCCCGACTCGATCGCGAGGTCCCGCCATCGTGGCGAACGACACCCTCTACATCCGCGGCGTCGGCACCGCGCTCGCCCCCCGCGTGCCGGTGACCGACGGCGACCACCCGCCGGAGCTCGTCGCAGGCACCGGGATGGCGACCGTCGCCGTGTCCACCGGCGAATCCGGCCCCGAGCTCGCCGCGGCGGCCGCGCTCGCCGCGCTGGCCGACGCCGGGGTCGGCGGCGCCGAGCTCGACCTGGTCGCGCACGCCGACGTCTACCACCAGGGCCACGACCTGTGGTCGCCCTCCTCCTACGTGCAGCGCGCAGCAGGCGCGCGGAACGCGATCTCGCTGGAGATCCGGCAGATGTCGAACGGCGGGATGGCCGCGATCGAGTTCGCCGGGGCCTACCTGGCGCTGCGCGACCTGGAGCTGGCACTGGTCAGCACCGGCGACCGCTTCGCCGCGCCCGGCTTCGACCGCAGGCGCAGCGACCCCGGCACCGTCTACGGCGACGGCGGCACCGCACTCGTCCTCTCGCGCACCGGCGGGTTCGCGGTATTCCGCTCCTTCGAGCAGGTCTCCGAGCCGGAGCTGGAGGGGATGCACCGCGGCACCGACCCGTTCGGCGCGGCCCCGTTCGCGGTGCGGCCGCGGGTGGACCTGGACCCGCTGAAGAAGGACTTCCTGGCGGGCACCTCGACGCTGGCCGTGGTCGAGCAGGTGCGGCGCGCGCAGGAGCTCGTCGTCACCCGCGCCCTGGAGGCGGCCGGGGTGAAGGTCAGCGACATCGACTGGTTCGTGCTGCCGCACTTCGGGCGGCGCAGGCTCGGCAGTACCTTCCTGCGCCCCTTCGACATCGACGTCGAGCGCACCACCTGGGCGCTGGCGCGCACCGTCGGGCACCTGGGCGCGGGCGACCAGATCGCAGGCCTGGCCCACCTGCGCGAGCGCGACCTGCTGCGCACCGGCGACGCGGTGCTGCTGGCAGGCGTCGGCGCCGGCTTCTCCTGGAGCGCGGCCGTGGCGGAGGTGCTCTGATGACCACGCTCAGCCGCGGCGGCTTCCTGCGGGTGCTCTCGCTCGGCGGCGCCGCCACGGCGGCCGCGGCCTGCGGGGCGCCCGGCGAGGCGGTGGTACCGCCCGCGGTGCCCGCCTACGTGGAGCCGGGCGATCCTCGCTACCGGGAACTCGTGACCGGCGTGAACCAGCGCTGGACCGCCGCCCCCGCCTACATCGCGGTGCCGCGCTCGACCGCCGAGGTGGTGGCCGCGGTGCAGCGGGCGGTGGACGAGAACCGCACCCTCTCGGTGCGCAGCGACAACCATGCCGCGTACCACCTGCGCGGGCACACCGACGCCCGGGCCGAGCTCGTGTACGCGGCGCTGACCAGCGACGAGATCCACAACAGCCACGCCATGGTGGTGATCAACCCGGTGGGCGGCAAGGTCGGGCTCGCCGCCCCCGGTGACACCGCGGTGGCCCAGCGCGGCGCGATCTTCAAGGTGCTCTACCAGTCGCTGTGGACCGAGCCCGCCGAGGACGCGGCCGATATCGCCTGGGCCACCCGGCTCTTCCGGTCCGTCTACGCGGGCACCGGGAACGTGCCGATCCCGGACGGCCGCACCGACGGCTGCTACATCGACTACCCCGACACCGGGGTCCGCGACCAGGATGCCAACCGCTCCGGCATTCCCTGTGGGATCCGCACGACATCTTCCACCACCCCCCATCGATCCAGCTGCCCTGACGGCAGCCCGACCCGAGGACAGAAGCTATGACACGACGAGTGGTGATCACCGGCCTCGGCTCGGTCGTTCCCGGCGCGGACGACGTCGCGCAATTCTGGAAACTGCTCACCTCCGGCGCCACCGCGACCCGCCGGATCACCCGATTCGACCCGTCGCCCTTCCGCTCCCAGATGGCAGGCGAGTGCGACTTCGACCCGAGGGCGCACGGCATCGGCGCCCGCGAGGAGCGGCGGATGGACCGGGCCGCGCAGCTCGCGGTGGCGACGGTGCGGGAGGCGCTGCGCGACTCCGGCATCGAACCGGAGGCCGTCGACCCCGGCCGGGTCGGGGTGAGCGTCGGCAGCGCCGTCGGCGCCACCACCTCGCTGGAGGACGAGTACCTGGTGCTCAGCGACACCGGCAGGCTGTGGGAGCTGGAGAGCGAGTACGCCACCCCGCACCTCTACAACTACCTGGTCCCCAGTTCGATCGCGGCCGAGGTGGCCTGGGCGGTGGGCGCCGAGGGGCCGACCGCGCTGGTGTCGTCCGGCTGCACCTCCGGGCTGGACGCCATCGGCTACGGCCGCGACCTGATCCTGGACGGCGCCGCGGACGTGGTGATCGCGGGCGGCGCCGACGCCCCCATCTCGCCGCTGGCGGTGGCCTGCTTCGACGCCATCAAGGCCACCTCCCCGCGCAACGACGACCCGGAGCACGCCTCGCGGCCGTTCGACGCCACCCGCAACGGCTTCGTGGTGGCCGAGGGCGCCGCCACCCTGGTGCTGGAGGAGTACGAGCACGCCAGGGCCCGCGGCGCCACCATCTACGCGGAGGTGCGCGGCCACGCCTCGCGCTGCAACGCCTACCACATGACCGGACTGCGCCCGGACGGCATCGAGATGAGCCTGGCCATCGATGCCGCGCTGCGCGAGGCCAGGCTCGACCCGACGACCATCGACTACGTCAACGCGCACGGGTCGGGCACCAAGCAGAACGACCGGCACGAGACCGCGGCCTTCAAGCGCAGCCTCGGGCAGCACGCCTACGAGACCCCGGTCAGCTCCATCAAGTCGATGATCGGGCACTCGCTCGGCGCCATCGGCGCCATCGAACTGGTCGCCTGTGTCCTGGCCATGGCGAACTCGGCGGTGCCGCCGACCGCCAACCTGCACGATCCCGATCCGGAGCTGGATCTGGATTACGTGCCGCTGGAGGCACGCCCGGCCCGGGTGGACGTCGCGCTCTCGGTCGGCAGCGGCTTCGGCGGCTTCCAGAGCGCCGTCGTGCTGGCGAAGGCGGGTGTCGCGTGAGCGGGGTGGTGGTGACCGGGCTCGCGGTGGCGGCGCCGAACGGCCTCGGCGCGGCGAACTACTGGAAGGCGGTACTGGCGGGCACGCTCGGCATCGACCGGGTCAGCCGCTACGACGTGAGCGCGTACCCGAGCCGCTTCGCCGGTGAGATCCTCGACTTCGACGTGGCCGCGCACGTGCCGAGCCGGCTCATCCCGCAGACCGACCCGGTCACCAAACTCGCCGTCGCCGTCGCGGATTGGGCCATCGCCGATGCCGGGATCGAGCTCTCCGCGCTGGACAGCGACACCCTCGGCGTCACCACGTCGAACGCGAGCGGCGGCTTCGACTTCACCCAGCGCGAGGTGCAGAAGCTCTGGACCCTCGGCCCGGACCACGTGAGCGCCTACCAGTGCTTCGCCTGGTTCTACGCGGTGAACACCGGCCAGATCTCGATCCGCAACGACCTGCGCGGTGCCGGCGGCTCCATCGTGGCCGACCAGGCCGGCGGGCTGGACGCGATCGGGCACGCACGCAGGCTGATCCGGCGCGGCCAGCGGGTCTCGGTCGCGGGCGGGCTGGAGGCGCCGCTCAACCCGTACGCCTTCGTCGCGCAGATCGCGCACGGCAGGCTCAGCCGCGCCGCAGCGCCGGACCGCGCCTACCTGCCGTTCGACGCCGAGGCCGCCGGGTACGTGCCGGGGGAGGGCGGCGCCCTGCTCATCCTGGAGGACGCCGACTCCGCCGCCGAGCGCGGCGCGCCACAGATCTACGGCGGTATCGCCGGGTACGGCTCCTCCTTCGACCCGCACCCGGACAGCGGCCGCGGACCGACCCTGGAGCGCGCGGTGCGCGCCGCGCTCGCCGACGCCGGGCTGGAGCCGGGCGAGGTCGACGTGGTCTTCGCCGATGCCGCCGGGCTGCCCGGCCTCGACGCCGCCGAAGCCGAGACGCTGGCCGCGGTCTTCGGCCCGCACGGCGTGCCGGTGACGGCGCCCAAGTCGACCGTGGGGCGGCTGATCGCGGGCGGCCCGCCGCTCGACGTCGCCACCGCGCTGCTCGCCCT
Organism: Nocardia sp. NPDC057227; assembly: GCF_042669725.1. Lineage (NCBI taxonomy): Bacteria > Bacillati > Actinomycetota > Actinomycetes > Mycobacteriales > Nocardiaceae > Nocardia > Nocardia sp. NPDC057227. The sequence goes on from NZ_JBHUXA010000030.1 coordinate 25,586, forward strand.
GCGCGACCAGGTGATCCCGCCGACCGTCGGCACCCGTGCCCCCGCCCCCGGCTACGAGCTCGACCTCGTGCTCGGCGCCCCGCGCTCCGCGCCGCTGCGCACCGCGCTGGTGCTGGCCCGCGGCTTCGGCGGCTTCAACTCCGCCCTCGTCCTGCGCCGCTGACCGGCGCACCCCCCGAACCCCGAGGAACATCATGCGATTCGGCATCACCTTCTTCCCGGCAGTCGGCCCCGGCGACCTGCCCGCGCACCGTTACTTCGAGGACGCGCTCGACCTCGCGGTCTACGCCGACGAGCGCGGCTTCCACCACGTCAAGACCGTCGAGCACTACTTCTTCCCGTACGGCGGGTACAGCCCCGACCCGGTGCCGTTCCTGTCCGCCGTCGCCGCCCGCACCCGCGACATCCGGATCGCCACCGGCGCGGTGATCCCGGCCTTCGCGCACCCGATCCAGCTGGCGGGCAAGCTCGCCGTGCTCGACAACCTGAGCAGGGGCAGGCTCGACGTCGGTTTCGGCCGCGGCTTCCTGCCGGACGAGTTCGCGGCCTTCGGAATCGGCCTCGACGAGAGCCGGGCCCGCTTCGACGAGGGGGTGCACCTGGTGCAGCGGCTCTGGACCGAGGAGGACGTGGTCGCCGACGGCCCGTTCCACCGCTTCGGCCCGGTCACCCTGCTGCCGAGGCCCTTCCGGCCGGAGGGGCCGGACATCTTCGTCGCCACCGCCACCAGCCCGGCCTCGGCCGAGGCGGCCGGGCGGCTGGGCCGGGGTCTGCAGGCGGTGCCCGCCATCGCCGGACGCGCCGGCTTCAGCGAGATCCTGGCCGCCTACCGCCGCGGCTGGGCCGATGGCGGCCGCACCCCCGGCACCGAGCAGGTGCAGATCAGCCTGGCCGCCTTCATCGCCGACGACCGCGACCGGGCCCTCGAGCTCGGCCGCCACGACGAGCAGCTCTACTCGGACAAGATCGCCGAGGCCACCGGCGCCTGGGCGCGCAACACCAGCACCGACTACCCCGGCTACGAGAACCTGGCGAACGTGGGCGCGCTGCTGCACTTCGACACCCGGCTCGGCGAGGACCACATCCTGGCAGGCACCGCCGACGACGTGCGCGCCCAGCTCACCCGGCTCGGCGAGCGCTACGGCACCGACGTCACCGTCAGCCTGACCATCCACTCCGGCAACCTGCCCATCGACGTCGCGCGCCGCACCCTGGACGCCGTCGCGGACAAGATCGCGCCGGAATTCGCCTGAACTCCCTGTACCGCGTCCATCGACGAGGAAGCACACCGTATGAAGCCACGCATCGGCACCGTCGCCCTGCTCACCGCCGCACTCACCGCGTTCCCCGCGCTCGCGCACGCCGCCCCCGCCGACCCGGGCACGGTCGGCTACACCGCGACCACCACCCCCGAGCACGTCGTGATCGAGACCGACGGCGGCGCGCTGCGCGCCGCCGACGGCACCTTCACCATCACCGCCGCCGACGGCACGGTGCTGGCAGGCACCGAGCTGTCCTTCCGGGTGGACGACTTCGTCTTCCCGATCGGCGCCGAGATCGCCGGGCACCGGGCCGTGCTCACCCCGCTCTTCGACGCCGCGCACGCCGCCTACCGCCCGGTCGCCCCCCCGTACGAGGACAAGGCGCCGTGGAAGAACGAGTACGACCGGGAGCTCGCCGCCTGGAACCGGCTGACCAGCACCATCGGTACAGGCGCCACCGTCGGCACGCTCGTCGGCGGGCTCACCGGCGGCGCCGTCGGCTGCGTGCTCGGCGGGGTCGCGGGCGCGACCGTGGCCTCGGCCGCCATCGTCGGGCTCTTCGGCGCCTTCGGCCCGGCCGCGGTCGTCGGCTGCGTCGGCGGGATCGTCGCCATCGGGGCGCTCGGCACCCTGGTGGGTCAGCTGCTGGTCACCGCGCCGGTGGCGGTGCTCGCCGCCGTGCGGTACTTCACCACGATCAATACGCCGTTCCCGGCCGCGCCGAAGTAGCCGAACGCGGTGTTCGAGCCGGTCGGGCCCGTCGGCCCGGCCGGCTTCGCGGCGTTCATGCGGCCGCGAGCACCAGCGGCATGACCCGCCGCACCTGCTCCCGCAGCGCCTCCAGCGCCTCCGCCCGCCCGCTCAGATAGCCGAGCAGCGCCTGCTGGAACAGCCCGTCCAGCATCCCGTACGCGGTGTTCGGCGACATCGCGGGCGCGACCCCGGAGAGCGCGGAGTACCGGGTGACGACGTGCCAGATCATCTCCTCCAGCAGCCGGTCGATCTGCCCGACCGCCTCGCGCAGGCTCTCCTCGAACATGCTCTGCGAGCGCAGGTCGTACCAGAGCCGGTGCATGGGTGCCTCGTCCACGATGGTCTCGGCGAGCTTGTCGGCGAAGGCGGCGACCAGCCCGTCGGGCGTGGTCGCGTCGGCGATCACGCCGTCGTAGCGGGTGACGCAGGTCTGCTTGTACTGCAGGACGCAGTAGACGATGAGCTGCAGCTTGTCGTGGAAGTAGTAGTGCACCACGCCGTGCGAGAACTCCGAGTTGTTCGCGATCTCGCGCAGCGACGACCGGGCATAGCCGAGCTCGCCGAGCGTGCGCAGCGCGGAGTCCGCGAGCGCGCGGCGGCGCAGGTCGTGCTTGTCGATCGGGTTGGCGCGCGGCATGGCGAGAGTTTAACCGACTTTCTTGACGATCGACCAGCAGAATCTTGACGTCTGTCCGAGAAAGTCTTGACAACTGTCATGAAAAGGTGGAACCGTGTGACCCGCATCACCCCGATCAAGGAGCGCAGATGACCCACATGGACCTGACCGGCCGTTCCGCCCTCGTCACCGGCGGCGCGCAAGGACTCGGCGAGGGGATGGCGCACGCGCTGGCCCAGGCCGGGGCGCGCGTCGTGATCGCCGACATCCAGGACGATCGCGGCGCGAAACTCGCCGAAACCCTCGGCACCGGCCACGGTTTCGTGCATCTGGACGTCACCGACGACGCCTCCTGGGAGGCGGCCGCGGCGGCCGCGGTCGAGCAGCTCGGCGGGCTGGACATCCTGGTCAACAATGCCGGGGTCGAGGTCAGCAGCCTGCTCGCCGATCTGGATCCGGACGGCGTGCGGACGATGCTCGAGGTCAACGTCCTCGGCACCGCGCTCGGCATCAAGCACGCCTTCCGCACCATGCGCCCCGGCGGCGCGGCGGGCAACGGCGGTTCGGTCATCAATATCGCCTCGGTGGCGGCGACCATCGCCTTCCCGGCGATCGCGGTCTACTCCGCGACCAAGTCCGCGGTGGACCGGCTCACCCGGGTCGCGGCCATGGAGAGCGGCAAGCTCGGCTACGGGGTCCGGGTGAACTGTCTGTACCCGGGGCTGGTGCCCAACGAGATGGGCGCCGGGCTGGCGAACGACGTGGCGCGGCTCGGGCTGTTCGGCTCGCCGGAGGAGGCGGTCGGCGCGGTCGTCGAGCTGACCCCGTCCGGGCGGCTGGCCGCCACCGAGGACATCGCGAACGCGGTGGTCTTCCTCGCCTCCGACTCCGCCGCCTTCGTCAACGGCGCCGGCCTGCCGGTCGACGGCGGCATGGGTATGTGACCCCCCCGACCAGGAAGAGAGACCATCATGACCAGCACCAAGCCCGTCGTCGTCTACGGCGCCTCCGGCTACACCGGCCGCCTCGTCTGTGAGTACCTGCGCGAGTACGGGATTCCGTTCCTCGCCGCGGGCCGGGACAGCGGCAAGCTGAAAAGCTCGCTCGACACCAATGTGGCGGGCATCGAGACCGCCGACTACGAGATCGCCGAGGTGAACCACGACGTCGCCGCGCTGACCGAGCTCTTCCGCGGCGCCTCGGTGGTGTGCAACACCGTCGGCCCGTTCAGCTCCTTCGGCCCCGAGGTGGTGGAGGCATGCCTGGCCGCGGGCACGCACTACCTGGACACCACCGGCGAGCAGGACTGGCTGATCACCTGCGACGAGAAGTACGGCGCCGATTTCGCCGCCGCCGGGCTGCTGCTCGCCCCCGGGCTGGCGCACATGTACACCACCGGTGAGATCGCGGCCGAATTGTGTTTGGAGAAGCCCGGTCTCGACTCGCTCGACATCGCGGTGTTCTGGGGCGGCTCCCCGACCATCGCCTCCACCCGCACCATTCTGGTGAACGCCGCCACCTCGCGGGCGCATTATCTGCAACAGAACAGCTACGTGGAGTTCGACCCGAACCAGGGGCTGGTGCCGCTGGTCGTGCCCGGGCAGCACGAGCTGGCCATGTCGCTGCCGTGGGGCGGCACCTCGCACCCGGTCTGGTACAAACACGATCCGCGGGTGGCGAACTGCAAGGCGCAGGGCGGCGTCTTCAACGCGGCGCTGATGCACGGCGTGCCGCAGATCGTCGCGCAGGCGCTGGAGGCGACGAAGGACATGGACCCCGAGGCGAGGGACGAGGTGCTGACCGCGACCGCCGCCCAGGTGATGAACGTGATGCCGCCGCGGGAGAATCCGCGGCTGAACAAGTCGCTGGACTCGGTGTACGCATCCGGGCCGCTCGGCCGCGCGCACTGCGTCATCCACGGCAACCAGAACTACAAGCAGACCGGGCTGCTGCAGGCGTTCGCCGCCTCCTACCTGCTGCAGCAGCCGCCGAAGCGGACCGGTTTCGCCTCCGGCTGCAAGGCGTTCGGGCACCGCGAGCTGCTCGGCCAGCTGCGCGCCTTCGGCCTGGTGGCCGAGCCGGCGCTGACCTACCAGGCGAACTGATGCGGCTCGTCGACTTCCTGGACAAGGGGGCGTCGCTCGACCCGGGCGCCCCCTGCCTGGTCTGCGACGGCACCACCGCGACCTACGCCGAGGTGCTCGACCTCAGCGCCCGGGTCGCGGCGGCGCTGGTAGCACGCGGGGTCGCCCCCGGCGACAAGGTCGCCATCCTCTCCGCCAACGACCCGACCGCGTTCACCTGCGTCTTCGGCATCAGCCGGGCCGGGGCGGTGTGGTGCCCGATCAACCCGCGCAACGCCGCAGCGGAGAACCGGGACTTCCTCGCGCTCACCGACTGCTCGGTGCTGATCTTCCAGGGCTCCTTCGCCCCGCTGGTCGCCGAGATCCGGTCGGCGTTGCCCGCCCTGCACACCCTGGTGTGCCTGGACGACACCGTGCCGGACACCCTCGGCTGGGATGAATTCCTGGGCGCGGCAGGTGAATCGGTCGACCGGCACGCCCCCGACGACATCGCCATGATCGCGGGCACCGGCGGCACCACCGGAAAGCCGAAGGGGGTGTTGCTCACCGGCGCCAACCTGGAGGCCATGACCGCGGTCACGCTCATGAGCTACCCCTGGCCGGTGGACGGCGCCCGGCCCCGCTACCTGGCGCTGGCCCCGCTCACGCACGCCGCCGGGGTGCTCTGCTTCCCGGTGCTCTGCCACGGCGGCTCGATCGTGGTCATGCGCGCGCCGGACGTCACCGGGTTCCTCGACCACATCGAGCGGCACCGGATCACGCACACCTTCCTGCCACCGACCCTCATCTACCTGGTCCTCGACCATCCCTCGCTGGTGCGAAGGGACCTCTCCTCGCTGCAGTGCTTCTGGTACGGCGCCGCGCCGATGTCGACCGCGCGGCTGGAGGAGGCGCTGCGCCGGATCGGCCCGGTCATGGCCCAGCTCTTCGGCCAGACCGAGGCGCCCATGATGGTCTCCACCATGGCCCCGCACGACCACTTCGACGGCAGCGGCTCCATCGCCCGGGCCAGGCTCTCCTCGGCCGGACGCCCGTCCCCGCTGGTCACCGTCGCCATCATGGGCGAGGGCGGCCGCCTGCTCCCGCGCGGCGAACGCGGCGAGATCGTGGTCCGCGGCTCGCTCGTCATGCGCGGCTACTACAAGAACCCCGAGGCCACCGCCGAGGCGTCGGCGCACGGCTGGCACCACACCGGCGACATCGGCTACCTGGACGCCGACGGCTTCCTCTACATCGTCGACCGGGCCAAGGACATGGTCATCACCGGCGGCTTCAACGTCTACTCCACCGAGGTGGAGCAGGCCCTCATGGCGCACCCGGCGGTCGCCGACTGCGCGGTGGTCGGGCTGCCGGACGACAAGTGGGGGGAGCGGGTCACCGCCGTGCTCACCATCCGGCCGGGCAGCACCGTCTCCGCCGCCGAGCTGACGGCGTTCGTCAAGGAGCGGATCGGCAGTGTGAAGGCGCCCAAGCAGCTGGAGGTGTGGGCGGACCTGCCGCGCTCCAAGATCGGGAAGGTGTTGAAGACCGAGATCAAGCAGCAACTGCTGGAGTCCGGCGCCGGTTAGCGCGGGACGACGCCGCCGATCGGGCTGCCGCCGACGCAGACGGTCGTGCCGGGGGTGGTCGAGCGGGCCTCCAGCCGGTCGCCGCCGCCCGGCACCCGCGCGTACACCGTTCCCGGACCCTCGGCCACCGGAACCTCGACGAAATCGTCTCCGGGAAAGCGGATTTCGATCTCGCCCCGGCCCGAGGCGAAGTAGTTGAGCTGGACCGTCCACTCGGCGGGGATGAGCGGGCCGTCGGCGGGGAGCGGGGTGACGGCGCGGTCGGTGAGCAGGGTGCCGCAGCCGGGGATCGGGCCGGGCAGCGCGTAGCGGACGGCGAACAGGTCGGCCGGGATGAGGTGGCCGGAGTCGTCGAGGATCTTCGGTTCGGTTGTGGTGGAGCCGATCTCGACGCGGTCGGGGAGAGCGGCGAAGACGTGGCCGGTCATGTTGTGCGGGTGGGCGACCGGGAGCAGGATCCACACCGAGACGGCCTGGTCGAGCAGGGGGACCGAGGGGCGGGCGGTGAGCGCGGCCTCGGCGTTCGTGAGGTAGGCGCGGGTGGGGTTGTCGGTCCAGGCGCGGGTGAAGGTGGCGGTGGACCAGAGGGAACCGGCGATGAAGAGCGCGGCGGCCAGGGTGGGCAGTACGCGATGTCGCGCGGTCGCGACGGCCCCGTGGCCGCGCTGTGTGCTCGCGTCGGTGGCCGATGCGGCGCGGGTGGCCGATCCGGCGCGGGTGGCTGGTTCGGCGCGGGTGGCTGGTTCGGCGTGGGTGGCTGGTGCGTGGGTGGCTGGTGCGGCGTGGGTGGAGCGGGCGCGCGATGCGGTGGGGTCGGGTGCCGCCGCCCGGCGCGGCGCGGCCAGCACCAGGGCCGCGGCGATGGCGATCACGACGGCGGAATCGGTGTGGTACCGGAGCGTCCGGGCGAGCTCGTAGGCCGTCTCGTCCCCGGACCGCGTGACGATCATGGCCACGGTCGACACCGCGACGTACCCGCCCGCCGCCACCCACACCCCGCCCGTCCGGTACCGCGTCCGCACCGACCACACCAGTGCCGCCACCACCGCCACCCACGCGAGGACGACCAGCGCGAGCGGCGGATCGGCCCACGGTGGGCTCGGGTTCCACCGTTCCCACCTCCACGGCCCGCCGAGCAACGTCGGCAGCACACCCCACGACACCCCGTGGTTCGCCAGCTCCACCACCATGTCCGCGCGCGGCACGGCGAACCGATCGCGCACGAGCACCACGTACGCGATCGCCCACACCGCGAGCACGACCGCCGACCCCTGCCACAGCAGCGCACCCCGGCGCAGCGCGGCACGCCAGGCGCCCTCGGCGCGAACTGCCGGTCCGCCGACCCCTTCGGAACGAAGTACCAGCACCACCGTCACCAGCGCCACGAACGGCACCAGCACCGCCTTCTCGAAGAACAGCAACCCCAGCACGGTCACCGCGACCCCGGACACCGCGTACCGCCGCTCCCCGGTGCGCACCAACCGCACGGCGTCCCCCGCCACCCAGGCCAGCGCCGCCTGCATCGGCAGCGAGTTCAACCCGGCCGCCCACCAGGCGAAAGCGGGCAGCGTCAGCGGCGTGAACAGGTAGAAGACCAGCGGCCCGAGCAGCGCCCACCGCGGCAGCAGCAACCACAGCACGCGCAGCACCGCCAGCGCGGCGACGACCTGCCCGACCACCAGCGACACCGCCGCTGGCCCCCACCGCAGCGGCGCGAGATCGGTCAGCAGGTGCGCGACGGCGAAGGCGCCCGGCATGAGGTGCCCGTCGTGGTCGTACCCGATGAACTCCGCGGAGAGCAGCGGATACGTCCCGGACCGCCCGATCAGGATCAGATCGTCCCAGTAGAAGTACCCCCGCCCGACCACCGCCGCCCGCACCACGAGCTGCACGGCGACCAGCAGCAACGCCACCACCAGCACCGGCGGCAGCCGGCGGCGGCCCCGCTCGGCGGCGCCGGTACCCGTCGCCGTATCGGCGACGATCACAGCCATGGAGCGGGACCTGACGCGGGCGGCAGCACGGCTCCGATCGTGGCACGGCCGCACCCCCGCACCCGATCCGCCCCCGGATGATCGTCCGGAACGGTGACTAGGCTGGGCCGGGTGACTGCCGCGCTGATCCGGGTGACCGGAGACCTCGACTCGGTGACCACCGTCGGCCCCGAGGCCGACCCGGCCGACGCCGGTCTGACCCGCGCCGACATCGACGCCGTCTGGGAGTCGGTCCGCGACTGGTACCGCCTCGGCACCACCCCCGCCATCCAGCTCTGCCTGCGCCGCAACGGCCACGTCGTGCTGAACCGCGGCATCGGCCACGGCTGGGGCAACGCCCCGCGGGACGCCCCCGACACCGAGCGGGTGCTGCTCACCACCGGCACCCCGTTCTGCGGTTTCTCCACCGCCAAGGGCGTCGCCGCCGCCGTCACCGCCATGCTCATGGAGCAGGGCGCCTTCGCCGCCGACGACCCGGTGGCCGACTACCTGCCCGGCTTCGCCGCCAACGGCAAGGGCGCCATCACCATCGGCGACGTGCTGAACCACTCCGCCGGAATCCCGTTCATCACCCCGCCCTACCGCGGCTCCGAGCTGGTGCTGGACGAGGAGCTCGCACTGCGCGCGCTGGCCGACCTGAAACCGGCGTGGCCGCGCCGCCGCTTCCGCGTCTACCACGCGCTCACCAGCGGGTTGATCCAGCGCGCCGTGGTGCGCGCCGCCACCGGCACGCGCATCCGCGACCATCTGGCGGAGCGGGTGCTGATCCCGCTCGGCTTCCGCTGGACGAACTTCGGCGTGCCGGAGGAGCAGGTCGACGCCGTGGTGCCGAGTGTGAAGACCGGCCCGCGCCCGTCGAAGGCATCGGCCTACCTGGCGCGCCGAGCGCTCGGCGGGGGAATGAGCGGTGCCGTCTCCGCGGCTGCGGTGCGCGGCTTCCTCACCGCGGAATTGCCGTCGGGCAACCTGGTGACCACGGCGGAGGAACTCTCGCGCTTCTACGAGATCCTCACGCGCGGAGGCGAACTCGACGGCGTGCGGATCATGGAGCCGGATACCGTGCGGGCGGCGGTAGCACCCGCACCGTGGCTGCCGGGCGCGGCGGGCCGGGTGAGCCGGGCCGGTTTCGAGCTGGGGGCGCGCCGTTCCAAGTTCGGCAGGCACACCGAGGCGCACTTCGGGCGCAGCGGGCTCACCACCCAGTACGGCTGGGGCGACCCCGCCCGCGGACTGTCCGGTGCGGTCCTGACCAATGGCAAGGCCACGACCGACACGGACCGTCCGTGGCGGCTGGTCGCGCAGGTCTCCGCGCGCTTCGCCCCGCTCCCCGCCGGGGAGCGGATCTTCGACCTCTGACGGTCAGAGGCAGATATTGACGCTGACCGGCGGCGGAACCGGGATGTTGATGCAGACGGAGACCGAGCCGGCGACCGGCTCGGCCCGCGGTGCGTCCGCGAGCGCGGCCGGTGCGGCGAGCGCCCCGGCGGCCAGTGCGATCGCGGTGACGGCGGATGCCCTGGTGAGGGTTCTGAGCATGATCGTTCCTCGCTGATGGTGGGACGGTTGACCCGTCCGATCATGCGCCGCCGCCGCGCGACGGGGCAAGGGGGTTCCGGGCGCGGGCCAGCCTGCAGTCCGCTTCGCGCCGCTGGTCACGCACCACGTTCGGAGAGTCCGGACGCAGGTCGGAGGGGCGGCCGCGGTGGTCACGCGCCGAAATCGGGAAGGTTCGGGGGAACTACCGTTCGCGATACGGCTGTCCGAGGTGATCGGTCACCGGCATGCGCGAGCGACGGGCGAGTGCGAAGAGACTACGAGCCATGGGGGATCACCTCGAATCGGAATCGGCGCGCCGAGCACGCACAGCGGAGGAACTGCAGGAGCGGGGAGTGGAAAACCGGTGCCGCACCCTCGGGCGGCGCGTGACGGGGTCGAGGCGCTCACCCGAGGGCGGCGGCGACCGCCTTCCCGGTATTCGTGATCATGGGTACAAGGGTGACACGGGATCGCGGGGCGGCGCAATCCATTTCCGCGCGGTCTATCCGGAGCCGGGCACGCCGAGGTTGCGGATCCAGTTGTCGTCGTCGAACACGATCGCCTCGGTCAGCGCCTCGATATTGTCGTCGGCGTCGAGCGGGGCGAAGAGTTCGGGTTCGTTCGGGTCTTCGAAGGGGTTCGTCATACCGGCTGGAATCCCGCACCCGCCTGTGCGCAAACGCGATTCCGCGCCGGATCCGAGTCAGCCCCCTTGATCGTCCACAGCAGCTCTCGGCCGAGCCCGCACCCGCGCCGCTCCGGCAGCGCATCCGCAGCTACCTTGATGGCAGGTCCGCACCGAGCCGCGCCTGGGCGATCTGGGGGATCGGGGTCGCGGCCTACGTCGTCGCCGTCCTGCAGCGCACCTCCTTCGGCGTCTCCGGGCTGACCGCCGCCGAGCGCTTCCACGTGGGCCCCGCCGCGCTCTCCGGCTTCGTCGTGCTGCAGGTGATCGTGTACGCGGGCATGCAGATCCCGGCCGGGCTGCTGCTCGACCGGGTCGGCTCGCGCGTGATGATCGCCGTGGGGGCCGTGCTCATGGCGGCCGGGCAGGGGCTGCTCGCGCTCACCGACCTGCTCCCGCTCGCGGTTGCCGGGCGGGTGCTGGTCGGCATGGGCGACGCCTGCACCTTCATCTCCGTGCTCCGGCTCGTGCCGCGCTGGTTCCCGGCCCGCCGGGTGCCCGCTGATCTCCCAGCTCACCGGCATGCTCGGCCAGCTCGGTGCTCTCCGCCATCCCGTTCCTGGCCGTGCTGAACGCGGCGGGCTGGACCACCGCCTACCTCTCCGCCGCCGCCGTCGGAGTGCTGCTCGCGATGCTGGCGCTCGCCGCCATCCGCGACGCCCCGCCCGGCACCACCCCCGTCGCCGCGGCACCCCCGCGCACGACCAGGATTCGCGAGGTCTGGGCGCACCCGGGCACCCGGCTCGGCTTCTTCACCCACATGGGCACCCAGTTCTCCATCACCACCTTCGCGCTCAGGTGGGGCGTGCCGTACCTGGTGACCGCGCAGGGACTCTCGCGCGCGACCGCCGGCGTGCTGCTCACCGTCTCGGTGCCGGCCGCGCTCACCGCGGGCCCGATCCTCGGCGTGCTCAGCGCCAGGCACCCGTTCCGCCGCTCACCGCAGCCTCGGCACCGCCCAGGGCATCGTCGATATCGGCGGCTTCCTCGCCACCCTGCTCGTCGTCGAGACCATGGGCATCGTGCTGCAGCACGCGGGCGGGTACGGATTCGACGCCTTCCGGCTCGCCTGGACCGCGCAGTACCCGATCTGGATCGTCGCCGTGACGGGGGTGCTGATCACGCGGCGCAAGATGCGGTCGCGGATGGCGGCGGAGGGGATCGACGTCCCGCCGCGGAGGTAGCGCGCGCCCGGTTGGCGGGGCGAATCCGGGGTAACGCTGCGGCAAGTCGGTCGTCGTGCGGCCGGGCAGTGGGAAAAGGGAGTGGTCTGCGGTGTTCGTCGTACGTGGAAGCCGCGGAGATGCCTCCGACACAGAGCAATTGGTCATCGACTGGCTGCAGGCCGGGGAACTGCCCGGGATCGCCGTCTCCGGCTGCCGGTTGTCCGCGCCCGGCGGGTTCCGGCGCGTGCTCGGCACCGGCCTGGACGCGGATCTGGTGGTTTTCACGCCGCGCGCCTGCCTGGTGATCGACATCGAGATGCCGACCGAGCCGATGACCGGGGACATGCAGTGCCCGGCCGCGGAGCCGTGGCGGATGGCGGGAATCTCCGGCGATCCGATCGAGGTGCGGTTGCGGGACACCAACCCGCTGGATCGGCTCACCGAGACCATCGAGGCGGTGGGAGCTGTTCTCGGCGACGAGGATTCGCCGGTCGAGGTGCTCGGGTTGCTGGTCGTGGTGCCGTTCGCCGGGGTGCCGATCACGATGAACCTCGATCGGGAGGGGTTGCCCGCGGGGACCGATGTATTGCTCGCGGAGGACCCGCATCAGCTGTACGAGCGGTTGGCGGCGGTCGAGCAGGTGCGGTCGGTGGCGTGGACCGCGGAGCGGGTTCGCGGGGCGCTCGATGTGTTGGTGGGGGAGCAGCACGCGCTTTCCGACGAGCAGCTCGTCGCGATGGGGTTTCCCGGGGCGGGTGGTGCGCAGATCGCTGGAACCGGTGCCGCAGCCACAGCGCCGTCGGCGGCGGTACCCCCGCCGGCAACGGCCGCAGTGCCGCCGCCGGCAACGGCCGCAGTGCCGCCGACTGCCGGAAGTGTTCCCGTACCGGACTCTTCGACGTCCGCGACGTCCGGACCACCCGTAGCGGTCCCGGTCCCGCCGCTGCCCGGCACCGGCTCCGCGCCGGTCGCTGAATCAGCGCCGGTCGCTGGTTCAGCGCCACCTGCGGCCGAGCCGGCACCGACCACGACCGCCGGAGTCACGCATTCTCCCGGGGTGGGAGCGACCCCGCCCGTGGACCCACCACCCCCTCCCGGCTCCACCCTGCACTCCGTAGCCCGCAAGCGCAGCCCCCTCACCTCCCTCCTGCTGGCAATCCTCGCCCTGGTCGCCTTCGGCACCGCCCTGTGGCTGTTCAGCCGGTGCGCCGCCGCCGATGACGCGGCCCCGGCGCAGAACACCCCGCTCCCGGTCCAGACCGTGGCCGACCGCCCCGACCCGGTCCCCGCGCCCCGGCCCGCCGAGCAGACTCCGATCTGCTACCCGTTCCAGTCGGACTGCTGACCCGTCGCGCCTGCCTACGATGCACGGGTGCACATCACCATCGACCTCCCCTACGACGAGCACCTGCTGCGGCGCACCCTGCGACACCTGCTCCGGCGGTCGGTGCTGATCTACCGCATACTCGGCCTGAGCGTCGCCCTGGTCGGGGCACTGCTCGCACTTGCGGACGGGACGAGGGAACTCGGCATCGTCTACATCGCCGCCGGTTTTCTCGTTGCCGTCCTGAGCGGCCCACTGCTGCTGCGGTGGGTGATCCGCCGCCAATCCCCGGCGCTGACCGCCGCGGTGCGAATGACCTTCACCGACGAACATTTCTCGGCATCCGGCCCGCTCTTCGAAGCCCGTTACCACTGGGCCATATTCAGCTCCATCACAGACACACCGGAAGCCTGGCTGTTGATGGTCGGCAAGTTCCAGGCGATCACCGTGCCCAAAGCCGCCATGACCGCCGACCAGCGGCAGACCTTCGCCGCCTTCCTCGCCCGCCGCCCCGGCGGGCACCCGGCCGCCCTGGCCGAGCCGGCCTGATGCCCGCCGTCGACGTGATCCGGGTAGTGGGCGGCAGCGTCGCGGCACTGCTGGCCATGTGGCGACTGCACGATCTCGGCCCCGCGCTCGCGGCCGCCTGGAATGCCGGGGTGGTGCTGACCGGAGTGTCGGCGGGCTCGATCTGCTGGCACGTCGGCGGCACCACCGACTCGTTCGGCCCCGACTTTCGCCCGATCACCGACGGCCTCGCGCTGCTGCCGTATGCCAACGGCGTGCACACCGATTCGGAGCCCGAGCGCCGCCCGCTCTTCCAGCGCCTCATCGACGCCCGGGTACTGCCGCCCGGGTACGCCACGGACGACGGAGTCGGCCTGCTCTACCGCGGCACGACCTTCGCCGGCGCGCTCGCCGAGAACAGCTCCGGCGGCGCCTATTTCGTGGAGCCGGGAGCCGAGCACCGTCTCGACGTCACCCGCCTGTGACAGGTGCGCAACCCGGCGCCGCCCTGTGCTCGGCCGCATACCGTTCCCCGGCCACCTTCCGGCCGGGATCGCCCGCGGAACCGCGTCCGGCTCCAGCCGGTCGCCGGCCCTGCTACCCGTTCCAGCCGGGGTGCTGAGCAGCTTGTCGACTGTGTCACCCGCCTGAGCGGGCGGACCGAGGATCGGTCCGCTCAGTCGTGCCGTACGAGGTGGCGACGCGGCAGCGAAGCAGCTGCGGCTGCTCGCCGTGGTCGATGTTCGGGCGGTGGGCCGACCGGCGAGACCGGGGCGGCGTACGGGCGGGTGGACTGCCCGAGCCGGGGGCTCAGCGGCGCAACTCGAAGATGCGGAAGCGCCGCCCCGCCGCCATCTTCTCCTCGACCCGGTATCCGGGCCAGAACTTCAGCGCCGCCGCCCACGCCTTCTCCCGCTCGGCACCCGCCAACTCCAGAACGGTCACCGTGAAGACCTCGTCGTGCAACCGCACCCGCGCGGTGTCGGCCGCCCGCAGATTCGCCGACCACACCGGATGCTTCGCATTCCCCCAGTTCGACCCGATGATCAGGAAATCGGCCCCGTACGGCACGTACAGCAGCGAGGTCTCCCGCGGCTCCCCGGTCTTGCGACCGGCCACGGTGAGCCGCAGCGTCGGCAGCCCGGCGAGGTCGAGCACGCCGAGCCGATTCCCGCTCGCCCCGCGCAGGAAGCGCTCGGTGGTGAGCACCAGCGGCGCGGTGCGCATCACCCACGGCTGTCGGCCGAGCCAGCGGGCCAGGGGCGGGAGCGGATTGCGGGACACATTCCGGTTTTCCCACCGGGGGCGGCGCGAAACGACGCGCCCGTAGAGTCGGTGCGAACGGAAGGAGTGGGCGGATGAGCCGGGTTCTGGTCGTCGGCGCCGGCGTCGGCGGGCTGGCGGCGGCGCTGCGGCTGCGGGCGCTCGGGCACGAGGTGACCGTGCTGGAGCAGTCGGCGGAGATCGGCGGCAAGCTCGGGGTGCTGGAGCTGGACGGGTTCCGCTTCGACACCGGGCCCTCGCTGCTGACCCTGCCGCACGTGCTGGAGGAGACCTTCGCCGCGGCGGGCAGCTCGGTGCACGACGTGCTCGAGCTGCGGAAACTGCCGGTCGCGGCCCGCTACCGCTTCCCGGACGGCACCGAGCTGGACATGCCGGGCGAGCTCGCCGAGATCCCGGCCGCGCTGGACGCCGCGCTCGGCCCCGGTCGCGGCGCGCAGTGGTCGGCACTGCTCGGCCGCGCCGAGAAGATCTG
Source organism: Nocardia sp. NPDC057227 (assembly GCF_042669725.1). NCBI lineage: Bacteria > Bacillati > Actinomycetota > Actinomycetes > Mycobacteriales > Nocardiaceae > Nocardia > Nocardia sp. NPDC057227. Next base: position 40,837 of record NZ_JBHUXA010000030.1, read on the forward strand.
GGACGTCACGCACGAGCCGTTCCTGGAGTCGCCGATGGGGCTGCGCACCATGATCGGCGGCATCGCCACCCCGGACCAGGTGCGCACGGTGGCCCCCTGGCAGACGCTGCGCGGCCTCGGCCGCCGCTACCTGGACGACCCGCGGCTGCGCTTCCTGCTCGACCGCTACGCCACCTACACCGGCTCCGACCCGCGCCGCGCGCCCGCCGCGCTCGCCTCGGTGCCGTGGAGCGAGCAGGCCTTCGGCTCCTGGTACGTCGGCGGGGGGTTGGGCCGGATCGCCACGGCGCTGCGGGACCGCCTCGTCGAACTCGGCGGCGTGCTGGAGACCGAGGCCGAGGTCACCGAGCTGGTCACCGACCCGAGCGGCCGGGTCACCGGCGCCGTGCTCGCCGACGGCACCGGCCGCGCGGCCGACCTGGTGGTCGCCAATGCCGATGCCGCGCAGGTGTACGGAAAGTTGGTGCACACCCGGCAAGCCCGGCGCGCGAGAGCCCGGCTGCGCCGCGCGATCCCGTCGCTCTCCGGCTTCGCGCTGCTGCTCGCGCTGGACGACCCGCCACCGCTGCCGCACCACTGCGTGCTCTTCGCCGAGGACTACGACGACGAATTCGACTCGGTCTTCGGCAGGAACGGCCCGCTGCGCCCGGTCCGCAGCCCCACCGTCTACATCAGCGCCCCCGACGACCCGGAAATAGTGCCGGGGCCGGGCACCGGCGCCTGGTTCGTGCTCGTGAACGCGCCCAGGCACGCCCCGGAGCACGACATGGACTGGGACACAACGGGACTCGCCGACCGCTACGCCGACCGGATCCTCGACCTCATGGCCGAGCGCGGCGTCGACGTGCGCGGGAGGATCCTGCACCGGGCGATCATCCACCCGGCCGAGCTGGAGCGGCGCACCGCGACCCCGGGCGGCTGCATCTACGGCTCCTCCTCCAACGGCCCGCGCGCGGCCTTCCTGCGCCCGGCCAACACCGCGCCGGTGCCCGGGTTGTACCTGGTCGGCGGCTCGGCGCACCCCGGCGGCGGGCTCCCGCTGGTGCTGCTCTCCGCGCGGATCGTCGCCGGGCTGGTCGGCCCGGCGCGGGCGGGCGACAGCGGATAGGGTTTCGATGTCGCCCCGAGTGGGCATCGCGGCGGCGAGTACAGGGAGCGTGATGGCGTGAGTTTCGAATGGTCGCAGCTGCTCGGCCGGATCGTCGACTGGCTGCGGGCCGGCTACCCGGACGGCGTGCCCGAGCAGGACCGGGTGCCGCTGCTCGCGCTGCTCGGCCGCCGCCTGAGCGACGACGAGGTGGAGCAGGTGGTCGCCGGGCTGGTCGCGCAGGGCACGCTGCCCGCCGACCGGGTCGAGGCGGGCGTCGCCATCACCCGGCTCACCCAGGAACTGCCGCGGGAATCCGACCTCGCCCGGGTCAGGGAGCGGTTGAACGCGGTGGACTGGCCGGTCGAGGGCACCTGGCGGCCGCCGGTGCTGCCCGGCGGCCCCTCCGAGCACAACGCCAGGGTCGGCTACCACGACGACCTGCGCGGCCTGGCCGAACTGCTGCACGGCCTGTGCCTGCGGGCGGGCGCGGTCGTCGCGGAGGCCACCACCGCGCTGGTGGAGGCCGAGCTGAGCAGCGCCGAGACCGCCATCGACCTCGCCGCCGAAGCGGGTGCGGTGCGCGCGGAGATCGAGCGCGAGGCCGCCAGGCTGCTTGCCCTGCAGTCCCCGGTCGCGGGCGAGCTGCGGCAGGTGGTCACCGCCCTCCAGCTCGGCACCCACCTGCGCCGGATGGCCGCGCTCGCCGCGCACATCGCGGCCGCGGCCAGGCGCAGGCACCCGGAGCACGTCGTCCCCGAACCGGTGCGCCCGCTGGTCGCCCGCATGGGGGCGGCCGCCGCGGCCATCGCCGCCACCGCCGCCGAGGTGCTGGAATCCGGGGACGCCGAGGTCGCGGCCGGGCTCGCCGACCAGGACGACACCATGGACGACCTGCACGAGGAGCTGCTCGCCACGGTGCTCGGCCCGCTCTGGGACCACGGCGTCGCCGCCGCCGTCGACCTCACGCTGATCGGCCGGTACTACGAGCGCTTCGCCGACAACGCCGTCGAGGTCGGCAGGCGCACCGTCTTCATGGTGACCGGGGTCCCGGTCGGCTCGCGCCCGGACGAAACCCGGCGCTGAAACCGGGAATACCGCGCTGACCGGCGCTGTTGCACCGGTCAGCGAGTTCGGCCCTTGACCGGGCAGCGCCGCCGGACGTACTCTGGCCGCGTCTTCTCCCCGCGGATGTAGCACTGCTCCCGCATCGAGATTCCGAGAATCCCTCTCGCCCCCGCGCAGCTTCCGTGTTCTGCGCACGTCTGCGGCCGCATGCCCGGACGTCTCCGAAACCCATACTCTTGCAAGGACATTCCCATGACCATCGAAGAACGTGCCGTCACCGGCATCCTCGACATCACCGGCGGTACCGCCACCCTGCGGGTGCGCGGCTACCTCCCGGACGACGGCGACCTCTACCTCGCACCCCGCCTGCTGCGGGAAAACGGCCTGCGCCGCGGCGATTTCGTCACCGGCGTGGCGGGCCCCGGCGCCCGCGGCAAACGCGACCCGCTGCTGCGGGTGACGGCCGTCAACGGCCTCGACCCGGCGCGGGCGAAGGCGCGGCCCGCCTTCGCGGAGCTCACGCCGCTGCACCCGGACCAGCGGCTGCGGCTGGAGACCGAGCCGCACGAACTCACCGGCCGCGTCGTCGACCTGGCCATGCCGATCGGCAAGGGCCAGCGCGCGCTGATCGTCGCCCCGCCCAAGGCGGGCAAGACCTCGGTGCTGCGCGCCGTCGCGCACGGCATCGCCAAGAACCACCCCGAGTGCGAACTGGTGCTCGTCCTGGTCGGCGAGCGGCCGGAGGAGGTCACCGACTTCACCCGCTCGGTGCCGGGCGATATCGCCGCCGCCACCTTCGACTGCACCCCGGCCGAGCAGGTCGGCATGGCGGAGCTGGCGATCGAGCGGGCCAAGCGGCTGGTCGAGGCGGGCCGCGACGTCGTCGTGCTGCTCGACTCGCTCACCCGGCTGGCCCGCGCCTACAACCTGGCCGCACCCGCCTCCGGGCGGATCCTCTCCGGCGGCGTCGACTCCGCCGCCCTGCTGCCGCCGAAACGCTTCCTCGGCGCCGCCCGCAATATCGAGAACGGCGGATCGCTCACCATCGTCGCCACCACCCTGGTCGACACCGGCTCGCTGGCCGACACGGTGATCTTCGAGGAGTGCAAGAGCACCGGCAACGCCGAACTCGTGCTCGACCGCGCCGCCGCCGAGCGGCGCACCTTCCCCGCCGTCGACCTGCCGCGCTCCGGCACCCGCAGGGAGGAGCTGCTCCTCACCTCCGGCGAGCTCGCCGCCGACGCGCTGCTGCGTCGCACGCTCGCCGCGGCCGCGGGCGGCAAACCGCTGGAGCTGCTGCTGACCGGGCTGCGCCAGGTGGGTACCAATGCCGAGTTCCTCGCCGGGGTCACCGCCGCGCAGCGCTGAGCGCCTTCAGCTGGCGGTGCCCGCCCGCAGGTCGGTGAGGCTGTGCACCCAGGTGCGCGGGCCGATCCCGGCGATCATCCAGCGCACCCGGATCCCCGCGGGGCCGGAGCCGGTGCGCCTGGTCACCCGGCGCTCGAAGTACTCGCCGGGCGCGCGCCCCTCCGAGACGAAGCTCGTGTAGGGGTCGCCCGGATCGCTCGGCCCGAGCTGGACGTCGCCGACCGGCTCGACGGCGATCATCGCCGCGCGGGAATGGGTGGCGTTGGTGAAGCGAAGTACGCCGTCGGTTGGACTGGTCACAGTCCACGGTTCCACGAGATTCTCCCCTGTCGAAGACGCGTCAACCAATGTTGTTACGCTCTCAATCGTGACCCTCCGATGGCGCGTTACGTCAATGTATCGCGCCGGAGAACGGCGTACGGGCGGCGTCGGGACCATGAACGGCAGGGAAATGCCAGGTGGCCGCGGGTCCGCCCACTGCGGGGCGGTGCGGCCGGGGCGCCGGTCAGGTGACCGGGCTCACTCGCCTCGGGTGGAGGCGAGGGCCGAGCGGTCACCGCGGGTACGCTGGGGGGCGCCCCGGCCGTCCGGCCCCTGCCGGCGCGGGTGGAACGGAACGGTCGGTCGTGTCGAGGCGCTCGGCCCGGTCCGCGGTTGTTTCGCCCCGGCAGGGGGTCTGGTGTCGATGAGGATGTAGCCGCTCGCCGCGTGGGTAAACGTGGCCGGGTTCGGAGGACGTATCGCGGGTAGTGCCGTGCGGAAACCGGTGTGACACAAGGGGCAGGTGGGATCCATGACGACGACGATCGAGGCCGATAGCGTGGACAAGGAGAACCTGCCGGAGCGGGCCTTCGGCCGTCCGGCCGATTGGCACCCCGGCTCCTTCTGGTGGGATGCGGGCACCGTCCTGGTCACCCACGAGGTGCTGCCTGGCCGCTGGGAGACGCGGAAGCGGCTGGTGGTGCCCGCAGGCGACGGCAGGCTCGCGTTCCGGGTGTCGTCGTGGTCGCCCGAGGTCGAGCAGCTGGTTCGCGATCCGCGGGTCATCGTCCAGTCCGGCGACTGGCGCGGGGCGCGGGCGCTCGGCTCGCGGGAACAGCAGGGCGAGGCGCTGATCTTCGGCGAGGGCTCGGTGCTGAACACCGTGCGCGAGGGGATCCGGATCAAGTACGGCGTGCGCGGCTCCCTGGCCAGGTGGGGGCACCGGATGGCCCGCGGCTCCGCGCCCTTCGCCGATCTGGCGGTGGTGGTCTCGGTGCACGAGAGCGACTTCCCGATCATTCACTGACCTCCGCATTGTTTCCGGTCGGAAACACAGGGGGGCCGCGCGGATCGCCCCCCGATCGAAACCTTCGTTTCCCGGACAGCGGCCATCGCGGGCGGCAGGGCGGTGAACCCCCGATGATCTGCGGTTGTCTCGACGGGCGGCCGCGCGTGCGCTCCATACTCGACCCGGCCGCGCCGCCGGGTGCGGTCGAAGAGCGACGTGAGGGAGCCAAGTGAGCGATCCGAACGAACGTGATGTCGCCGCCGCCCTGCGGGCAGCGTCCCCCATTCTGCTGGGATCGGGGCCGGTGGCGGCCCCCGCTGTCGAGCCGCCGAACCCGGACGAGACCTGGGAGCTGCCCAGCGGCATGGCCTGGGTCTACTACGGCGACCGCGGCCACGGGGGGCTGACCCGTCCGGTGATCCTGGCCGACGGCTTCAACAGCGGGCCGAGCACGCTGAAGTTCAGCTACTCCGGCTTGGAGCAGAACGGCAGGTACCCGCTGATCTCCGAGCTGCGCAAGCGGGGCCGGGACGTGATCCTGCTCGGCTTCACCGAGCGCAGCGCCTCCATCCTGGACAACAGCCACGCCGCGCGGGCCGCGATCATGCGGGCCATCGCCCAGCGCGCGGGCGGGGAACCGCTGGTGGTCGGCGGGTTCAGCATGGGCGGGCTGGTCACCAGGCACGCGCTGGCCGCGCTGGAGACGCAGGGGATCGACCACCAGACGGCGACCTACTTCTCCTACGACAGCCCGCACCGGGGCGCCAACATCCCGATCTCGCTGCAGAGCTTCGCGCACTACATCCGGGATCTGGACAGCCGGTTCTCGGACCAGATGAACAGCCCGGCGGCGCAGCAGCTGCTGTGGCGGCACATCGCGGACTGGTCGGACAAGCCGGTGATGAGCGAGCTGCGCGTGCAGTTCCTCGAGGAGCTGCGCCGGGTCGGCGACTGGCCGCGCAGGCCCCGGTTGCTCGGGCTCGCCAACGGCCCGGGCAACGGCGTCGGCAACGGCATCGGCGCCGGGCGGACCGCGGTGCGCGGCAAGGGCATCGGGATCTTCGGCACCGACCTGCGCACCACGCCGACCGGCGGCGACGACCTCGCCGCGCTGCTGCGCGTGGTCACCGTGCAGAAGAACGAGGTGCACACCCCCGACCTGCCGGATATCGACGGCGCGCCGGGCGGCACCCTGGCCGGGTTCGGGATCCTCGCCGATGGACTGAACAAGATCTTCGGCCTCGGCGTGGAGAACCCGATCCCGGAGCACTGCTTCGTCCCGGCGGTGAGCGCGGTCGACGTGCGGAACCTGGACACGCACGCGGAGCTCTACACCCCGATCGACGAGCTGGTTCCGGAGGAGAGCGCCTTCGACGACTTCGTGCTCGCCTCGTCCAGCGAGCCGCACACGCAGATCACCGAGGAGCTGTGCGGCTGGTTGCTCGACCGGATCTGACCGCGATACCGGCCACCCGTCGCAGCCTGCGGCGGGTGGCCGTTCGCAAGAATCTTGTTCTCGTTCTCCGGATCGACGTACTTGCGGAGTGGTAATTTGATTCTTCCGCAGGTTCGCTCGACTCGAAGGCGGCCCCCATGGTCACCGAACCCGTCTACTGGGACCCGTTCGACCGCGACATCGCGCGCGATCCGTACCCGGTCTACGCACGGCTGCGTGCCGAGGCACCGCTGTACTACAACGCCACCCACGACTTCTGGGCGGTGAGCCGCTACGACGACGTGGACCGGGCGCTGCTGGACTGGCGGACCTTCTCCTCCTCGCGCGGCCCGATCCTGGAGATCATCAAGGCGGGCATCGAGATTCCGCCGGGCACCCTGCTCATGGAGGACCCGCCCGCGCACGACATCCACCGCGGGCTGCTGGCCAGGGTCTTCACCCCGCGCCGGATCCTCTCGCTGGAGCCGCAGATCCGGGAGATGTGCGTGCGCGCGCTCGACCGGCTCGCCGGGCTGGACCGGTTCGACCTCATGGCCGCCTACGCGAACGAGGTGCCGATGCGGGTGATCGGGATGCTGCTCGGCATCCCGGAGGCGGACCAGCAGGCGGTCAGGGACCGGGCCGACGCCAACCTGCGCACCGAGCCGGGGCAGCGCATGCAGGTCTCCGAGCGGGCGATCCCGAACGCCGACCACTTCGCCGAGTACATCGATTGGCGCGCCGAGCACCCGTCGGACGACCTGATGACCGAGCTGCTGCAGGCCGAGTTCGTCGACACCGCCGGTGTCACCCGCACGCTGACCAGGCAGGAGATCCTGACCTACATCTCGGTGGTGGCGGGCGCGGGCAACGAGACGACGGCAAGGCTGCTCGGCTGGCTCGGCTCACTGCTGGCCAGGTACCCGGAGCAGCGCGCCGCGCTCGCCGCCGATCCGCGGCTCATCCCGAACGCCATCGAGGAGACGCTGCGCTTCGAGCCGACCGGGCACGCCATCGCCCGCTACGTCACCGCCGACGTCGAGCTGCACGGGCAGGTCGTGCCAGCGGGCAGCGCCATGATGATCCTGGTCGCCTCGGCCAACCGGGACGCCGAGCGCTGGGACGAGCCGGACCGCTTCGACATCCATCGGAAGATCAGCAACCTGCGCACCTTCGGCCTCGGCACGCACTTCTGCCTCGGCGCCTCGCTGGCCAGGCTGGAGGCGAGGGTGGCGCTGGAGGAGTTGCTGGCGCGCTTCCCGAGCTGGGACGTGGAGTGGGACGGGCTCGAGCTCTCGCCCACCTCCACCGTGCGCGGCTGGGAGCGGCTGCCACTGCTCGTCGGGTAGCGGTCAGACCCGGCCGAACCGCTCGCCCCAGGCGTGCAGCCGGTCGCGCAGCTCCGCGGGCTCGACCACCGCGAAGTCGGCGTCCAGCGAGCCGAGGCCCATGATCGGCCACTCCAGCGAGTCGGCGGTCATCCGCACCAGGCAGCTGCCCGGGTCGATCTCCTCGGCGGTGCACCAGCGGCCGATCCTGGCCCTGACCTGCTCGGCCGAGGTCTGCACGATCGCTTCGATCCGGTACGGCCGCGGCACGTTCTCGACGGCGGCGCGGACGAAGGCGGCGGCGTCGGCGGCGGGCAGCTCGCGCGGGCGGAAGCGGGAGCCGTCGCCGCGCGGCTCGGTGAGCCGGTCCACCCGGAAGCTGCGCCAGTCGTGCCGGTGCAGGTCGTAGGCGACCAGGTACCAGCGCCTGCCCAGCGAGACGAGGCGGTGCGGCTCGGTGTGCCGGTCGGCGCTGCGGCCGTCGGCGGCGGTGTAGCCGAAGCGCAGCCGCTCGGTGTCGCGGCAGGCGGCGGCCAGGGCGGTGAGCACGGTGGGGTCCGGGCCGGCCGCCGCCGCGTCGAAGGTCGCCGGGACGGTCATGGCGCGCAGCGCGTCGACCCGCTTGCGCAGCCGCGGCGGGAGCACCTGGATCACCTTCGCCAGCGCCCGGATCGACGGCTCGGCGACGCCGGCCACGCCGCCGTGCGCGGCCGTCTGCAATCCGATGACCAGGGCGACCGCCTCCTCGTCGTCGATCATGAGCGGCGGAAGCGCGGCGCCGGGCGCGAGCTGGTAGCCGCCGTCGACGCCGCGGTTCGCCTGCACCGGGTAGCCGAGTTCGCGCAGCCGCTCGACGTCACGGCGCAGGGTGCGCGGCGAGACGCCGAGCCGGTCGGCCAGCTCGGTGCCCGGCCAGTACCGGTGCGTCTGCAGAAGCGACAGCAGCCGCAGGGTTCGGGTGCTGGTATTGGCCATGTTCTCGATTCTGCGCGGAATTGCGGCCGGAAAGTGGCCGCAATGGGTTCTACCGTAGTTCTCGAAGCCGGAACCACTCGACCGAAAGGCCCGACATGACCACCTCCACCGCCGCCCCCGCCGTCCTCGACGCCGAGCGCAGGGACCTGCTCGCCATGCTCGGCAAGGCCCGCTTCTTCCTGCGCTTCACCGTGCAGAACCTCACCGACGAGCAGGCACGTGAGCGTCCGACCGCCAGCGAGCTCACCCTCGGCGGGCTGATCAAGCACGTCGCCGCCACCGAGCGCGGCTGGGCCGACTTCATCGTCGACCCGTCCTCGATGAAGAACATGGACGCCATGACCGAGGCCGACTTCGCCCAGCGCGACACCGACTTCCGCCTGCTCCCGGACGAGACCCTGGCCGACGTGCTGGCGACCTACCAGCAGATCGCCGATCGCACCGACGCCCTCGTCGCCACCGCCGACCTGAGCGCCGAGCTCCCCCTCCCCGCCGCCCCCTGGTTCCAGGAGTCCACCTGGTCCGCGCGCCGCGTGCTCATGCACATCGTCGCCGAGACCAACCAGCACTCCGGGCACGCCGACATCATCCGGGAGTCGCTGGACGGTCAGAAGACCATGGGCTGAGCCCGCTACCCGGCCCGGTCGAGTTCGGCGAGGTGGGTGGCGACCGGGCCCGCGGTGAGGAGACCGCCCGCGGCGCCCGCTATTTCGGTGGCGGCGGGGGTGAGGGCGGCGTGCGCCCGGATGATGGTGGCGGGGTCGGAGGAGAGCAGGGCGGCTCGGGCCACGGCGCACCAGAGGGCTTCGGCGTGCGGGTCGGGCGGGGGAGGGGGCAGGGTGCGCAGGGCGGTGCGGGCGGCTCGGTGGTCGCCGGATTCGGCGAGCAGGAGGGGGTGCAGCCAGGGTTGGGCGGGGCCGTGGTCGGTGTCGTCGATGGGGCGGTCGTGCTGGAGGTGCAGGGCGGCAAGGGCGAGGGGGAGCAGGCCTGCGGTGAGGCCGGGCATGCCGGAGCCGGGGAGCGGCTCGGCGGCTCGGTGGTAGGCGGCGCGGGCTCGGTCGAAGGGCTCGGTGCGGGCGGTGCGCAGGGCGCGGTACCAGGTGGTGAAGACGGTGACCAGGGGGATGTCGTGCCTGGTGGCCAGGGCGTCGACGGCGGTGGCGTGCCGGTCGGCGGTGTCGAGATCGTCCAGGGCGCAGGCCGATTGCAGGCGGACGAGGTGGCCGAGGACGGCGGGGCGGACCAGGCCGTTGCGGTCGGCGAGCGCGAGCAGTTCGGTGCCGAGTTCGGCGCGTTCGGGGGCGCGGCCGGTGCGGGTGAAGCTCTGCATGTAGCGGCCGTTCAGGGCGTGTGCGAGCAGGGCGGCGTCGCCGAGTTCGCGGGCCAGCCGCTCGGCTTCCCGTGCCGCGTGCGCGGCGCGCGGGGTGGCGTCGGCGCCGCGGGACTCCACCGCGATGGTGGCGAGCAGGCGGCAGCGGAGGGCGGGGGCCGCGGGGAGCGCGGCGAGGGTGCGTTCGGCGGCCCGGACGAGCGCCCTCGCCCGGGGCGGGTCGTCGGCGCGGGGCCAGAGCGCGGGGACGTCGTAGGCGCCGATCACCCGGGCGGTGAGCTCGGGGTCGCCGAGCTCCTCGGCGGCGGCCACGGCGTCGGAGCGGTGCCGCTGGGCGGCTTCGAGGCCGTGGCCGCCGGTGACGGCGAGGTCGCGCAGCAGGCCGACGGTGGAGGTGAGGCGGGTGCGGTCGGAGACGGTGCCCGCGTAGGCGGCGGTGGCATCGGCCCAGACGCGGGCCGCGCCGTCGGCCGGGTCGAGGTGCTCGGCCTGGTTCAGCATCTCCCGTTCCAGACGGGCGAGGCGCGGGCCGGGGTCGATGCCGAGCCGGTCGCGCAGGACGGCGCGGGCGCGGCGCACGGTGCCGAGCGCGTCGGCCTGCCTGCCGGAGCGGTACAGGGCGAGCGCCAGGAGCCGCCAGCCCTCCTCGCGCCACGGGTGCTCCAGGACGTGGGCATCCAGTTCGGCCGCGGCGGAGTCGGTCTCGCCGAGCGCGATCCGCGCCTCGGCCAGGCGCTCGATCGCGTGCAGCCGGAGTTCGGTGAGCCTGGTGCGCGGGGCGACGGCCCACGGCGCCTGCCCTGCCTCGGCGTAGGCGGGGCCCCGCCACCAGCCGAGCGCCTCGGTGAGGGTGCCGGCGACGCGGGCGGGCGGTGCGTCGCCGAGCGTGTCGACGACGTCGGCGAAGCGCCAGGCGTCTACGGCGGCGTCGGGCAATCGCAGGGCGTAACCGGGGCCATCGGTGACGAGCAGCCGCGGCGGCGTGCGTGGCACCCGGTCCGGCTCGAGTGCCCGCCGCAGCGCCGCGACGAAGGTGCGCACGGTGCCGACGGCGTCGGCGGGCGGCTCGGGCCAGAGCGACTCGATCAGTACCGGAACCGGCACCACCCGGCGCTGGGCGACGACGAGCCGGGCCAGCAGGGCGCGCTGCCGCGGGCCACCCAGCGCCACCGGCGCGCCGGGACCGGACTGCGCGCGCACCGCACCGAGCACGCCGATCTCCATCACCGCACCCTAGCGGCGCTCATCGGTTGCTCATTCGCGCCCCGCAGGCTGGTCCCATGACCTTCTCCGGATTCACCACGCACGACATCGAGGTCGCCGACGGTGTGCGCCTCTCCGCCGCCGTCGGCGGCGCGGGCAGCCCGATCGTGCTGCTGCACGGCTTCCCGCAGACCCGGCTCATGTGGCGGCACGTCGCCGCCGAGCTGGCCGCCGAGCACACCGTGATCTGCCCCGACCTGCGCGGCTACGGCGCCAGCGACAAGCCGCGCACCGGCTACGCCAAGCGCACCATGGCCGCGGACATCGTCGCGCTGGCGAAACAGCTCGGGCACCCGCGCTTCGCGCTGGCCGGCCACGACCGCGGCGCCATCGTCGCCTTCCGCGCCGGGCTGGACCACCCGGCCGCCGTCACCCACCTCGCCTGCCTGGACGTGCTGCCCACGCTCGACATGTGGGACGCGTTGCACGGCACCGCGGGCGCGGTCGGCTTCCACCTGTCCCTGATGGCGCAGCCGGAGGGGCTCCCGGAGGCGATGATCGCGGCGAGCGCCGACGCCTTCTTCGGCCACTTCCTCGATGCCTGGACCCTGCGCCCGGAGGCACTGCCCGCCGAGGTCAGGGCCGAGTACCTGGCCGCGAGCCGCGCCGCCGTCCCCTCGATCGTCGCCGACTACCGCGCCTCGGCCACCGTCGACGTCGAGCACGACCGCGCCGACCTGGCCGCGGGCCGCACGCTCGCCATGCCGGTCACCGTGCTGCAGCAGGACTGGGGCGCCCGGCTCGGCTACGACGCCGCCGCGCTCTGGCGCGCCTGGGCGCCGGATCTGCAGCACCGCACCGTCTCCTGCGGGCATTTCATCGCCGAGGAGGAGCCCGCGCTGGTCGCCGCCGAGCTCAGGGCGCTGCTGCGCCGCGACGCGGATCAGCGGGTGGGGAGCGCGGCCGGGTAGTCGCGCAGCTCGATCTCCTCGGCGGCGGAACTCGCGTACTTCGTCATGAGCCCGAATACCGGGGAGCGGAGGAACCCGTTGCGCAGCCGGATGCCGGTCGCGGTGCGCGGGGCGAGGAAGCGCCCGGCATTGCTGTTCCCCGCGATCTTCGCGTACTTCTTCATCAGCGCGTCGTAGCGGGGGAAGGCGACGGCGTGGTCGCCGTCGGCGACGGCCAGCTCGCCGGCGAGCACGGCGGCGCCGACGACGGCGAGGCCGGTGCCGAAGCCGCCGAGGGTGTTGCCGTACCCGGCGTCGCCGACCATCGCCACCCGGCCCCGGCTGAAGGTGGGCATCCGGACCCGGGCGATGGCGTCCAGGTGGAAGTCGTCGAAGCCGGGCAGCTCGGCCAGCATGCGCGGCACCTCCCAGCCGAGCCCGGCGAAGGCGTCGGCGACCAGCCGCCGCTGCGCCGCGGGTTCGGCCCTGTGGTCCGGCGCGGGCCCGGCGAAGAGGTACAGCTGCTCGGCCTTCGGGCCGCCGCTCACCGCGAGCCTGCCCGGCGCGTTGTGGCCGGTGGCGCGCATCCGCTCCGGGGCGCCGGTGCCGCCGGTCCACGGGCTCGCCCCGGCGACGGCGTAGCAGTAGCCGCGGTGCTCGACGTACTCCGCCTCCGGGCCGAAGGCGAGCGCGCGCACCCGGGAGTGGATGCCGTCGGCGCCGAGGACCAGGTCGAAGCGCTCGGCGGGGGCGCGCTCGAACTCCACCTGCACCCCGGCGGCGGTCTCGGTGAGCGCGGAGACGGCATCGCCGAAGCGGTAGTCGCAGCGATCGGCGGTGCGCCGGTACAGGATCCGCGACAGGTCACCGCGCAGGATCTCGACGTCGCCGCCGGTGAACTCGCCCGGCATGGTCGCCAGCTCGCGGCCGGTGCCGTCGACGAAGACGGTGTCGGTGGTGCCGGTCCGCGCCCGCGTGATCTCGTCCCACACGCCCATCCGCTCCAGCACGGTGCGGTGCGTGCGGCCCTTGAAGTCGACGGCCTGGCCGCCGGAGCGCAGCGCGGGCGCCCGCTCGACGACGGTGACCAGGAAGCCGAAGCGGTCCAGCCAGTAGGCGAGCGCGGGCCCGGCGATGCCCGCACCCGAAATGAGGACGGTGGTGGTGCGCATGGTGGTCTCCAATCTGCGTCCAATGGATACTGTATCCGTCGGACACGGATCAGCGTATGGTAGACACAGTTATCCGTCAACAAGGGAGCGCGCATGCCGGCACCGACCGCCCTTGAACTGCTCTGGGGCGTCGAGCGCCGCCCCACGCGCGGCCCGAAACCCGCACTGACACCGGAGCTGATCGTGGCCGAGGCGATCGCGCTCGCCGACGCCGACGGCCTGGCCACGCTCTCCATGCAGCGGCTGGCCGAGCGGCTCGGCTTCACCAAGATGTCGCTGTACCGGTACGTCCCCGGCAAGGCCGAGCTGGTCGCGCTCATGCTGGACGCCGGGATCGGCGCGCCACCCGAGCTGCCCGCCGACGACTGGCGGGCCGCGCTGCGCCGCTGGTGCGAGACGCTCTACGAGCGGTTCCGGGCGCATCCGTGGGCGCTGGAGGTGTCGGTCGGGTCGCGGCCGGTCGGGCCGAACGAGATGGCCTGGATGGAGGCGGCGCTCACCGCGCTGCCCGGCACCGGGCTGACCACCGCCGAGCGCCTGGACAGCATCGTCCTGCTCACCGGGCACGCGCGCAGCCTGGGGCAGCAGACCGTCGGCGTCGACCCCGACCGGTTCGAGCGCGACCTCGCCGAGCAGTTCACCGCCATGCTGCCGACGGTGGCCGAGCGCTACCCGGCCACCGTCGCCGCGTTCGCCGAGGAGGGCGCGGCCGCGGGCGGAGACGGCGCGCTCGCCTTCGGGATCGATCGGATCCTGGACGGGCTCGCGGTCCTGGTGGAGCGGCGCGGCCACTGACGCGGATGCCGCCGCACCGCTACCGCACGGGATGACGGGCAATAGTGCGGCAAACCTCGATCCGCGGTCGTCCGGCATCACCTGTCACCCCCACGGTCTACGGTGGAATGAATGAGTCCCACACATCCCGGCCCCGAGATCGGTGACCTGCCGGTCAAGTACGTGGTCGCGCCGATGCAGTGGCAGCACCCCTGGCATCGCTGGTACGACCTCGACGGCCACTGCCCGCACGGCCGCACCCACCGCCAGCTCGACACCCTGCTCCGCGCCGTCGCCTGCGAGAACCGCCGCCGCACGCTGCGCGACGCGGACACCGAGGAGCAGCGCCGCGACGCCGCCTACCTGCGCCGGGCGCAGGCCAAGCTCAACTGAGCGCGCTCCGGTTCCGGTCGATCTCCGCGTGGTGCTCGGCCGCCCAGCCGACCAGCGCCGAGACGATGCCGAGCAGGTCGTGGCCGAGCGGGGTCAGCTCGTAGACGACCCGGGGCGGCACCTCCGGGTGCGAGGTCCTGGTGAGCAGCCCGTCCTCGCGCAGCCGCCGCAGCGTGCGGGTCAGCATGCGCTGCGAGATGCCGGTGACGGCGAAGAGCAGCTCCGAGTGCCTGCGCGGCCCGTCCGCCAGCACCGCGATCACCAGCAGGCTCCAGGTGTCGCCGACCCGCCCGAGCACCTCGCGGATGGCCGCCATCCGCTCGGCCGGGATCCCCGCGCACGGCCCGATCCCCGTGTTCGCCCGCATCCCCGCCCCCTCACGCACAGAAATGTGCCTTTTGTACGGGCTGTCATCATCGCCGATGCTGGCGGGCATGTCGAAAGTGATCGCCGTCCTCGGGGCGGGCAGCGGGCTCGGTACCGCGTTGGCGCGCCGGTTCGGGCGCGCGGGTTTCCGGGTCGCGCTGGTGGCGCGGCGGCCGGAGCCGCTGGCCGCGCTGGCGCGCGAACTGGCCGCGCAGGGGATCGAGGCGGCGCCCTTCCCGGCCGACCTGGCCGACCCCGCCGCGGTGCCGGAGCTGATCGCCGCCATCCGGGCGCGGTTCGGCCGGATCGACGTGATCGAGTACGGGCCGATCGGCGGCGAGCAGAACTTCACGCCCGCCGCCGAACTCGACGCCGCCACGCTCGCCGCGCTGATTCCGCTGCTGCTGCTCACCCCGGTCGAGGTGGTGCGCGCGGTGCTGCCGGAGTGGCGGGCCCGCGGCGACGGCGCCTTCCTGCTCACGCACGGGTACTCCGCCGTCGAGCCGCTGCCGGGGCTGAGCGGGGTCGGGCCGGTGATGGCGGCGGCCCGCAACTGGCTGTACGCGCTGCACGGCGAGCTGGCCGGGGCCGGGATGTACGCGGGGACGCTCGCCGTCGCGGGGTACATCGCGGGCAGCGCGATCGCCGAATCGGCCGCGCCGCCCGCCGAATCCGTGGTCGACCCGGACGATCTCGCCGAGCACTACTGGGCCATGTACACCGAGCGCGACGGGGTCGAGCGGTTCCACCCGGCCGAGCCGGGCCGCCACCCCGACGCCTGATCAGTCCCGGAGCGCGCGATCGCGCAGGGTGGCGAGGGTGCGCGCCAGGATGCGCGAGATGTGCATCTGCGAGACGCCGAGCTCCCCGGCGATCTGGGACTGCGTGCGGTTCTCGAAGAAGCGCAGGTGCAGGATGCGCCGGTCGCGCTCGGAGAGGTCGCGCAGCAGCGGCGCGACGGCGAGCGCGTCGTCGGTGATGTCGTACGCGGGGTCGACATCGCCGAGCGTCTCGGTGACCTGCGCGGCGACCGAGCTCTCCTCGTCGTCCGCGGCGGCGTCCAGCGAGTTGGTGCGGTAGGCATTACCGGCCATCAGCGCCTGGGTGACCTCGAGCAGGTCGACGTTCATCTCGACGGCGATCTCGATGGCGGTCGGCATCCGGCCGTGCTTCTGGCACAGCCGCTCGATCACCGGCCCGAGGGCGAGCTGGGTCTCCTTGACCCGCCGCGGCACCCGGACCGCCCAGGTCCGGTCGCGGAAGTGCCTGCGCACCTCGCCCATGATGGTCGGCACCGCGAAGGCGAGGAACGGGGCGCCGCGGGCGGGGTCGAAGCGGTCGACCGCGAGGATCAGCCCGATCGACGCGCTCTGGTGCAGGTCGTCGTAGGTCTCGCCGCGGCCGGTGAAGCGGCGCGCGATGTGGTCGGCGAGCGGCAGGCAGCGGCGCAGGATCTGCTCGCGCAGCGCCGGGCGGTCCCGGTCGTCCTCGGCCATGGCGGCGAGCTGCTCCAGCAGCGGCTCGATCCCGTCGTAGCTGTCGGTGCCCCGCTGGGTGCGGCGCGCGGCGGAGGCGTCGTGAGCTGCGACGAGTGTCATCGAGATCCTCGCTTTCCGGTTGCCTCCACCCGGCCGGCTCGCGGGTGGAGAGTGGCGACAACCCCTCGGCTACCGCCGGGCCGGGCGGCCAACCGGCCCCCGAACCCGCTTTTCGCTTCGCGGATCGGTCCGCGCGCGATGTTTCGCTCGGCGGATAGGAGTGCGCTGGCAGCTCCGGTCGGTGGCCGGTCGACAAGCGGGGGCCGGGCTGCGGAGAATACCGGGACGCCCGAACGCGGGCGGCGGACACGAGGAGGTGACCGCGGTGGCCGATCGGGTGCCGAGAACACGGTTGGGCCGGGGCGGCAGGCTGGGCAGGCTGGCCGCCGGGCAGGCCGTGCGCGGCGCCGGGGTGCGGCTGGCCATGATCGGCCGCACCGAGGAGGCGCGGCGGGTGCTCGCCGAGCGCTCCGCGCTTGCCTCGGCGCAGCAGCTGGTGACGGTGCTCGGCGGGCTGAAGGGCGCGGCCATGAAGCTGGGCCAGATGCTCTCGGTGCTCGACCTGGAGCTGGTGCCTGAGTCGCACCGCGAGCTCTTCCGGACCAAACTCGCCGAGCTGCGCGACCGGGTGCCCGCGGTGCCCTTCGCCGGCATGCGGGAGGTGCTCGAGGACGAACTGGGGCCGCTCGCCCTGGTCTTCGCCGAGTTCGACGCGGAGCCGATCGCGGCGGCCTCGATCGGCCAGGTCTACCGGGCCAGGCTGCTCGACGGCCGTGCGGTCGCGGTGAAGGTGCAGTACCCGGGGGTCGAGGACGCGATCCGGGCCGATCTGCGCAACCTCAAGGTGTTCTCCGCGCTCTGGCGTTCGGCGCTGCCCAGCGCCGCCGACACCGACGTGCTCGCCGAGGTCGCGCGCAGCATCGGCAACGAGCTCGACTACCCGCGCGAGGCGCGCACCCAGCACCGGGTCGCCACCCGCTACCGCGGCCACCCGTTCGTCTTCGTCCCGGACGCGCTGCTCGAGTACTGCACCGCCCGGGTGCTGGTGACCGAGCTCGTCGACGGCCACTCCTTCGAGCACCTGCGCACGCTGCCCGCCGCGGAGCGGAACCGGTACGGCGAGCTGATCTACCGCTTCTACATCAGCTCGCTCTTCCACGACTTCGAGTTCTGCGGCGACCCGCATCCAGGCAATGTGCTGCTGGCGAAGGACGGCAGGGTGGCCTTCGTCGACTTCGGGCTCTACGACCGGATGGACCCCGTGCACGTCGATTTCGAGCGGTCCTGCCTGCGCGCGGCGGGGGAGCAGCGCGCCGCCGACCTGTACGCGGCCTGGGTCGGGCGCGGCATCATCGACCCGGCGGCCGGGGTCACCGCGGCGGAGTGCCTGGAGTACGTCTGGGCCGCGGCGGGCTGGCACCTGGTGGACGAGCCGATCACCATCACCCCGGAGATCGCCACCGGGGCGGTGATCCTCGCGATCGACCCGCGCGCGGCGGAGTTCCGCGGCATGCGGCACCAGCTGCTGCCGCCGGAGCACGTCTTCTCCCGGCGCGCCGACCTCTTCACCTTCGCGCTGCTCGGCCAGCTCGGCGTCACCGCCAACTGGCACACGCTGGCCAGGGAGTGGCTCTACGACGAACCGCCCGCCACCGAGATCGGCCGCGCGATCGCGCGCTGGCGGGCCGGTCAGGCGGGGCGCTGACCCCGGCCGCCCGCGCAGACCACGAGCGCCGAGCGCAGGTACCACAGCTGGCGCGGGTCCGACGGGTCGAGCCCGGTGATCTCGCCGACCCGGCGCAGCCGGTGGTCGAGGGTGTTCGGGTGGATGTGCATCTGCTCCGCGGTGCGCCGCCTGCTCAGGTCGTTGCCGATGTGGATGCGCAGCGTCGCCAGCAGGTCGGGGTACTCCAGCAGCGGCCGCAGCCGGGTGCCGAGCAGCTCCCGGCCCAGCCCGGGCCTGGTCAGCTGGTACTGCAGCGCCAGGTCGGGGAAGCGGTGCAGCCCGGGGCCGCGGCCGGAGTGCTCGACGATGTCGAGCAGCTCGTGCGCGTCGTGCACCGCGGCGGAGACCCGGTCCGGGCGTGATTCGACCACCGTCGCGGTGAGCGGCACCCGCGCGGCCCGTGCCAGCGCGCGCAGCACCTCGTCCAGCTCGGCGGCGGCGGGGTGGTCGGCGGGGAGCAGCACGGTGCCGCCGTCCACCGAGAGCAGCGAGAGCGCGGCGGTGCCGAAGCGGTCGGCGAGCCCGGACTGCAGCCTGCGCAGCTTGCGTCTGGCTACCACCCGGCCGTCCAGCTGCGGCCTGCTCTCGTCCGGGTGCGGTGGAATGGCAAGGGCGAGCACGGCGTAGCGCTCGGCCAGCCGGATGCCGCTGGCCCGCGCCATGGCCGAGGTCGGGTGGCCGCCGAGCAGCATCGAGGTCAGGGTGTGCGCGGCGGTCCGGTCCTCCAGCGCGGCCGCCTTGCACTCCCGGACGTAGGCCTTGCTGACCGTCGCGGTGATCACGTTCAGCAGCTCCAGGCTGACGAAGGCGCCCGCGACGATGTCCGCGCGCTCGGCCGAACCCCGCCCGCCGAACAGTAGGTCGAGCCCGTACTCGAAGCCGACGTGCACCGCGTGCAGCACCGTCGCGATCGGCACGCCCGCCCGTGCCCAGCCCGCGGCGGCGGTCGCCAGCCGGTCGGTGCGCTCCGGGGAGGGCAGCCCCTCCAGCCGTTGGATGGCCCATTTGAGACACATGCGGACCACGGTGGTGGTCTCCGTGCTCTCCGCGGCCGCGGAGAGCGCTCCGCTCTCCAGCAACCGCGCGGTGACCTTCCTGGCCAGGACCTGCGGATCTCGCTCGAGGGCGGGACGAGCGATGCTCTCGATCGTCACGGGGGTGACCTCCTCGTCGCGGGCCGGTGTGGTGTGGAACACGGTATGGTGTCCGCCGACTCACCTGCTACTCCGCTTTACAGATAACCGTGCGGGACTCCCGGCACCCGGGCTGACCAGTTGGAACGGGTCGCAGGCCGGGAAATGTGGGAATCGGCGCGGTCGAAAAGTGGGGAAGTGCTCACTTTTGGGGTTCGGCGCCCTCCGACTCCAGGAAGGCGCCGATCATCCGGCCGGTCATGTCGATGGCCTCGCGCCGCGCGGTGCTGTCGACCTCCAGCGCCGAGCTCCGCAGCGCCGCCGCGAAACCGGTGTTGATCAGCACGAACGTCATCACGTCGTAGCGGTGGTCGTCGCCGGGGCCGAGCAGCTGGATGAGCATCACCTTCACCAGCAGCCGCAGCCGCGGCTCGAACTCCGGGATGCCGCTGCTGTAGAACTGCACGCCCGCCACCAGCGCGCGCACCAGCGCGGCATTGGCGACCAGCTCGTCGGTGATGACGTTCAGGATGTCGACCCAGACATCGGTGGGGCCCTTGCCGGAGAGGTCGAACATGCGCTGGGTGAACCGCTTCTCCACCGACTCCAGCAGCCGCGCCAGCAACTCCTCGACCAGCACCGAGCGGTCGGCGAAGTACCGGTAGACGGTGCCGATGCTGACCCCGGCCTCCGCCGCGATCCGGTTCGTCGAGGTACCCGCGATCCCGCGCTCGCCGAAGAGCCGGGCGGCGGTGTCCAGGATGTGCTCCCTGGTCGCCTTGGCCCGGTCCTGGGTGGGGCGTCGCCGCTGCGCGGCCGTCTTCGTCGGCACCATCGTCTCCCGCCGGCCGGAAAGTGAGCGTCGCTCACCTTACTGATCGCGGCACGCGGCGGAACGGTCTTCGCCGGTCCGGTGGCCGGATCGGTCATGCGCCGGATGCGCTCCGTGGCTCGGTGAGCGCCGGATCGGCACCGGCCGGTTCGGCCTCGACCACCACCTCGCCGACACGCGGCGTGCTCGGTCGGCCGCGTAAATCTCTTTTCCCGGACCGGCTTCGGGGGTAACGTGCCCTCTTCGTGTCCGGGTCGGGGAGGGGTGGGGCGATGGCTGTGCGCGCGCTGCCCGGCCTCGGTGCCGCCACGGTCTACCTGCGGCTCGCGGTGGCCGGTTTCTGCAGGCAGTGGCAGTACAAGCTGGCGCTCTTCGCCGGCATGTTCACCAACAGCGTGTTCGGGCTGCTGCGCGGCGCGGTCATGCTGGCGGCGATCGGCTCGGCCGGCTCGTTCGGCGGGTACGACGCGGGCAGTATCAGTGCCTACGTGTGGCTGTCGCAGGCGCTGCTCGGCGCGGTGCTCTTCACCGACTCCGGCGTGGAGCTGGGCGAGCGGGTGCGCAGCGGCGATATCGCGGTCGACTTCCTGCGCCCGGTCGACCTCCAGCTCGCCACCCTCGCCGGCGACCTCGGCCGGGCCACCTGCACCCTGCTGCCGCGCGGCCTGCCAACCCTCGCGGTCGGGGCGCTGGTCTACGGCGGGCTCGACCTGCCGAACACCCCGGTCGCGTACCTGCTCGGAATCGTGAGTGTGCTGCTCGGCACGGCTATTTCGTCGCTGGCGCTCTTCGTCACCGCCATGATCGGCTTCTGGGTGGTGGAGACCCGCGGGCTCCGGACGCTGCACCAGGTGCTCGGCTCCTTCCTCGCCGGGCTCTTCGTCCCGGTGCACCTCTTTCCCGGCTGGCTCGGCGCGATCGCCGCGGCCACCCCCTTCCCCTCGGTGCTGCAGGCGCCGGTCGACGTGCTCTCCGGCCGGGTCACCGGCACCGCGGCGCTCGCGGTCGTCGGGGTGCAGCTGTTCTGGGTGCTCGCGATGGCGGCGCTCGGGCAGGCGCTGCTGGCGGCGGGCAGGCGCAAGCTGGAGGTGCAGGGTGGCTGAGGCCGCGCCTGCGGGGCACTGGAGCAGGCCGTACGTCGCGGTGCTGAGCTCGCGGCTGCGGGCGCAGCGCTCGTACCGGCTCTCCTTCGCCAGCGAGCTGTTCGGTTCGCTCGTGGTCGGGCTGGCCGAGTTCGCCGAGGTCTGGGTGGTCTTCCACACCGTCCGGGTGCTCGGCGGGCTCGACCTGGACGCCGCGCTGCTGCTGTTCGGGCTGAGCAACACCGCCTTCGCGCTGGCCCAGGTGCTCTTCGGGCACCTGGACACGCTGCCGACGCTGATCCGGCTCGGCAAACTCGACATCTACCACCTGCGCCCGCAGCCGCTGCTGCTGCAGCTGATCACCGGCGACATCTCGCTGCGCCGCTTCGCCAGGGCCACCGTCGCGCTCACCGTGCTCGGAATCGGGCTGCTGCGCAACGACATCGACTGGTCCGCGAGCGCGGTCGCGCTGCTGCTGCTCGCCGTCGTCTCCGGGACCGCGCTGTTCGCCGGGCTCTTCGTCGCCGCGGCGGGCTGCCAGTTCTTCCTGATCGACGGCGCCGAGCTGACCAACAGCTTCACCTACGGCGGCTCCTACGCCGCGACCCTGCCCGCCTCGGTCTTCCCGACCGGGCTGAAGCTGCTGTTCGGGTTCGCGATCCCGGTGGCCTTCACCGCGTACCTGCCCACCCTCGCGCTGCTCGGCGAGCCCGGCCCGGCGCTGCTGCCGTCCTGGCTGGGCTGGCTGACGCCGGTGGCCGCGCTCTGGGCCTGGCTGCTCGGACTGGCGCTGTGGCGCACCGGAACTCGGCACTACCAGGGAGGCGGCGGCTGAATGAGCGACCCGATCATCGAAACCCGTGATCTGACCAGGCAGTTCGTGCTCCGCCGCGGCAGGCTGCGCGAGCGCGAGACGCTGACCGCGGTGCACGCCATGAGCTTCGAGGTCGAGCGCGGCGCCGCGGTCGGCTACATCGGCGCCAACGGGGCGGGCAAGTCCACCACCATCAAGATGCTCACCGGCATCCTGGTGCCCACCTCGGGCACCGTCCGCACCTGCGGCCTGGAGCCGGTGCGGCGCAGGCGGCAGCTGGCGAGCCGGATCGGGGTGGTGTTCGGGCAGCGCTCCCAGCTCTGGTGGGATCTGCCGCTGCGCGAATCGTTCTCGATCCTGGCCGCGGTGCACCGGCTCGACCCGGACGCCGCCCGCAAGCGCACGCACACCCTGGTCGAGCAGCTGGAGATGGCGGAAACACTGTCGACGCCGGTGCGCCAGCTCTCACTGGGCGAGCGGATGCGCGCCGAGGTGGCCGCCGCCCTGCTGCACTCCCCGGAGCTGATCATCCTGGACGAGCCGACCATCGGCCTCGACGTGCTCTCCAAGCAGCGGCTGCGCGAGTTCCTGCGCGCCGAGCGGGCCGAGCGCGGCACCACGCTGCTGCTCACCACGCACGACATGGGCGATATCGAGCGGCTCTGCGACCGGGTGCTCGTCGTCGACCGCGGCAGACTCGCCTACGACGGCTCGCTCACCGGGCTCGCCGCGACCGTCGGCGCGCGCCGGGTGCTGGTCGTCGATCTCACCGCGCCGACCCCGGAGCTCACCGACATCCCCGGCGCCACCCTGGTCGCCAGCGAGGCGGGCGGAATGCGCCAGCGGCTCGCCTTCGACGCCGAGCTGACCACCGCGGCGCAGTTGCTCACCGCCGTCTCCGCGCGCGCCGAGGTACGCGACCTTGCCATCGAGGAGCCGGAGATCGAGGACGTGGTGCGGCGGCTCTACCGCTCCGCGCGCTGACGATCGACGCGGGCCGGGCGGCGGGATCCCGGAGTGGCGGGCGGCGGCGTTCGCTACGGTGCGGTCATGCGCCTGCTCGCGATGGCCGACACGCACGTCCCGAAGCGGGCCCGCGGCCTGCCGCCGGTGCTCTGGCGCGCGGTCGAGGCCGCGGACGTGGTCGTGCATGCGGGCGACTGGGTCGAGGCCCCGCTGCTGGACGAGCTCGCGGCCCGCAGCGCCCGGCTGATCGCGGTGTACGGCAACAACGACGGCCCCGAGCTGCGCGCCCGCCTCCCGGAGATCGCCAGGGCGGAACTGGACGGGCTGCGCCTGGCCGTCGTGCACGAGACCGGCGCCGCGGGCGGCCGCGAGAACCGCTGCGCCCGCGCCTTCCCCGACACCGACGTGCTGATCTTCGGCCACAGCCACATCCCCTGGGACAGCACCGCGAGCACCGGCCTGCGGCTGCTCAACCCCGGCTCGCCCACCGACCGCAGGCGGCAGCCCGCGCACACCTACCTGACCGCCGAGATCCGCGCGGGCGCGCTGTGTGCTGTGACACTGCACACCGTACCGAGGAGTACGGAGCGGAATCCGGGGTAGCACGCCGCGGTGAGTACACCGGAGAACACCCCGCTCGACGCCGATCCCACCGAGCGGACCACGCTGGACAACCCGGAGGTCGAGGTGACCGGCTACTCCGTTCCGCCGAACCGGGATCCGGACGATCCGGAAGAGCGGCGGGACTGAATCCGCCTCCGGTGTCCGGCCCCGGCCTGACAGGGTGCGCCGATGAGCACCGGGACCTGGCGCCCGTGACCCGCGCCGCCGACGCGGTCGGCCGGGCCGAGCCCGACGGCACCGGTGAGTTCTCCGCCCTGCTCGAGGACAGTGCCGAGGACCTGTACGAGAACGCGCCGTGCGGCTACCTCTCCACCCTGCTGGACGGCCGGATCGCCAAGATCAACACCACCCTGCTCGGCTGGCTCGGCTACAGCGGCGCCGAACTGGTCGGCAAGCGCGCCTTCGGCGACCTGCTCACCGTCGGCGGGCGGCTCTACCACGAGACGCACGTCGCGCCGCTGCTCCGGATGCGCGGCGAGGTCAGCGGCATCGCGCTGGAGCTGGTCGCCGCGGACGGCGCGCGGCTGCCGGTACTGGCCACCTCGGTGCTCAAGTCCGGCGCGGACGGCGCGCCGCTGCTCATCCGCACCACGCTCTTCGACGCGAGCTCGCGCCGCGCCTACGAGGCCGAGCTGCTGCGCGCCAGGCGCGCCGCCGAGCGGGAGCGCGAGCGGCTGCAGCGGCTGAACGCCATCCTGCAGCGCACGCTGCTGCCGTCGGCGCTGGAGCCGGTGCCTGGGCTCGACGTGGCCGCGCACTACCACATCGCCTCGCTCGACCAGGTCGGCGGCGACTTCTACGACCTGTTCCCGCTGGCCGATGCGCGCTGGGGCTTCTTCCTCGGCGACGTCTGCGGCAAGGGCGCGCTCGCCGCCACGCTGACCTCGCGGGTCAGGTACGCGCTGCGCGCCGCCGCGGTCTACGACCCGGACCCCGGCTCGGTGCTGACCAAGCTGAACCGGGTGCTGCTCGACTCACACCAGCCCGGCGACCCGCGCTTCTGCACGGTGCTCTACGGCGGCCTCGTGCTGCGCGACGGCCGCGCGGAGGTCACGCTCGCGGCGGGCGGCCACCCACCCGCGCTGCTGCTGCGCGCCTCCGGCGCCGCCGAGTACCTGCGCACGCCCGGCGGCCAGCTGGTCGGGCTGCTCCCGGACGCCGAGGTCGGCACCGCGCGGGTGACCCTGCACCCCGGCGACACCCTGCTGCTCTACACCGACGGGCTGATCGAGGCCCGCACCGGCACCGGCCTCTTCGGCGAGGAGGCGCTGCTCGAGTTCGCGGCGGCGCGCGCCCCGGTCGGCGCGACCGCGCTCGTGGCCGATCTCGTCGGTGTGCTCGAATCGCTCGGCGCGGGCGTCACCGACGACACCGCCCTGCTCGCCCTGCACGTGCCGGGGAAACCGGTCGACGGATAAACCGGTTGTCTGCCACCATGATCCGGTGCTGATCGAGCTGGCGGTGGGGGATGCGTACGGTGCCGGGTTCGAGTACGCCCCGCCGGAGTTCGTCACCGCGCACAACACGCTGCGCGGCTACGTGCAGCACCCGACGCACCTCGGGATCCGCCCCGGCGCCTACACCGACGACACCCAGATGACGCTGGCCGTCGCCGAACTCATGGTCGCCGGTGATCCCTGGACCCCGGCGAACCTCGCGGACCGGTTCGTCACGGCCTTCCGGCGGGACCCGCGCGAGGGGTACGCGGGCCGCTTCCACGACTTCCTGCTCACCGTCGCCGACGGCGCCGACTTCCTGCGCCGGATCCGCCCGGAGAGCGACAAGAGCGGCGCGGCCATGCGCGCCGCCCCGATCGGGCTGCTGCCCACCGTCGCCGACGTGCTGCACCACGCCCGCGTGCAGGCCGCCGTCACGCACGACACCCCCGATGGCATCGCCGCCGCGCAGGCCGCCGCGCTCGCCGTGCACTACACCCACAACGACCTCGGCCCGCTGCCGGAGATCGGCGCCTGGATCGCCGGGCACGTCCCCGGCGACTGGGCGCGGCCGTGGCGCGGCAAGGTCGGCAGCAAGGGGCGGATGAGCGTGGCCGCCGCGCTCACCGCGCTGGCGGGCAGCACCTCCGCGCGCGAGCTGCTGCGCCGCTGCGTCGCCTTCACCGGCGACGTCGACACCGTGGCGACCATCGCGCTGGCCGCCGCCGCCCGCTCGGCGCAGGTCACCCCCGACCTGCCGCCGGTGCTGGTCGAGACGCTGGAGAACGGCCGCTACGGCCGCGACTACCTCGCCGAGCTGAACGCCCGGCTGCTCGGCTGAGCCGCCGGGGCGAGATCGCGGCCTCCCCAGCCCGGCCCGGAACGCGGTCCCGGAGTGCTGCATCGCGGAATCGCGCGCGCCGAGCTCGTGGATCTCGACGGTCAGGCGATGGTGCCCCCGTCGCGCAGCGCGGCGAGCCGGGCGGCGTCGTAGCCGAGCACCTCGGTGAGCACCTCGTCGGTGTGCGTGCCCGGCCTGCTCGCGCCACCCCAGCGCACCCCGCCCGCCGTCGCGCTGAGCCGGGGGACCACCCCGACGCCCTTGACCGGCTCCGGGTCGTAACCGGGCTCGCCCGGCCGCACCGAGGGGTCGACGTGGTCGACGAAGAGCCCGCGCGCGGCGAACTGCGGATCGACCATGACCTCGGCGACGGTGTTGACCGGCCCGACGACCACCTGGTGCGCGGTGAGCAGCGCGATCAGCTCGGCGGCGGGAAACGTCCCGGCCCAGGCGGCGATCAGCGCGTCGAGCTCGTCCTGGTGGTCGCCGCGCGCGGTGTGCGTGGCGTAGCGCGGGTCGGCGGCCAGCTCGGGGCGGCCCATCGCGCCGGCCAGCCGGGCGAAGAGGGTGTCCTGGTTGGCGGCGATGATCACCCAGAGCCCGTCCGCGCTGCGGTAGATGTTCGAGGGCGCGATCCGGTCCAGCCGGGTGCCGGAGGGCTGCCGCACGTGGCCGGTCTTGTGGTAATCCGGCACCGTCGACTCCTGGACGGCCAGCGCCGCCTCGCTGAGCGCGGCGTCGACGACCTGCCCGCGCCCGGTGCGGGTCCGGGCGAAGAGCGCCGCGAGCACGCCCTGGAAGGCGAACATCCCGGCGAGGGTGTCGCCGAGCGAGAGCGCGGGCCGCGGCGGCGGCTGCCCGGGGAAGCCGTTCAGGTGGCGCAGCCCGCTGATGCCCTCGGCCACCGAGGCGTACCCCGGACGCGCGGCGTACGGCCCGGTCTGGCCGTAGCCCGAGACCCGGGCCAGCACCAGTCCGGGTGCGGTCGCGCTCAGCACGTCCCAGCCCAGCCCCCAGCGCTCCAGCGTGCCGGGGCGGAAGCTCTCGACCACCACGTCGGCGGTCGCGACGAGCTCCAGGAAGACCTCGCGCCCGGCCGGGGTGCGCGGATCGAGGCTCACGCAGCGCTTGTTGCGGGCGTGCACGGACCAGAAGTACTGGTGCCCGCCGGCGGCCTGCCCCCAGTCGCGCAGCGGGTCGGGGCGGTCCGGCGCCTCGATTTTGATCACGTCGGCGCCCATGTCGCCGAGCAGCCTGCCGCAGTACGGCCCGGCGATCAGCGTGCCCAGCTCGAGCACCCGGACGCCGTCCAGCGCGCCGCTCACTCCCCGGCACCCGCGGTGAGGCCGAGCGAGCCGAGGCACATCCGGTCGAGGGTGTCGAGCAGCGCCGCCTCGTCGGCGTCGTCGCCCTGGATGAGCCAGAGGTAGAGGGTGTGGTCGACCATGGCGGCCATGGCGCGGGCCGCGAGCACCGGGTCCAGCCCCGGCGCGGCCAGCCCCGCCCGCTGCCAGCGCGCGATGGCGCGCGAGCTGCGGTCGATGAGCTGCCCGCGGTGCTCGTGCCGCAGCGCGCGGAACTCCTCGTTGAAGGTGGCGACCTGCTCGACGATCGCCATCATCTTCGCGTTGCGCCGGTACGCCCGGTAGTAGGCGCGGTTCGAGGCGATCAGCCGCTCGGCGGGGGAGCGGCCGGGATCGACGGGCTCGCGGCCGTGCACCTCCTCGAAGAGCTGGGTGCTGAGCTCCGTGAAGACGTGTTCCTTCGACTCGAAATAGCGGTAGAAGGTGCCGTAGGAGACCTCGGCCTCCCTGGTGATCAGCTCGACCCGGCAGTCCGGGAAGCCGACCGTCTCGAAGACCGTGCGGGCGGCGGCGAGCAGCGCGTCCCTGGTCCGGCGGCCACGGGGGGTCAGCGTCTCGGCGGTATTGACAGACGTCTGGGGCACACCCACACTGTCCGCAGAGATGACATGACTGTCAAGTCAACCGGAGGGACCGCCATGGCCTCGGTCAATGCCAAGTACGAGCTGCGCGGGATCAACCACCTCGCCCTGGTCTGCGCGGACATGCGCCGAACCATCGACTTCTACTCCGGCGTGCTCGGCATGCCGCTGGTCAAGACCGTCGAGCTCCCCGGCGACCTGGGGCAGCACTTCTTCTTCGACTGCGGCGGCGGCAACACCCTCGCCTTCTTCTGGCTGGCCGACGCGCCGGACGCCGCCCCGGGGCTGGCCGCGCCGAAGGGGCTGCCGGACGAGGGCGAGCTGCTCAGTGCCGTCGGCTCGATGAACCACGTCGCCTTCTCGGTCCCGCCGGAGCGGTTCGACGAGTACTTCCGCCGCCTCCCCGCCGACGGCGTCCGGGTGAGCCGGATCCTGAACCACGACGACAGCGCCCGCGGCGTCTCCCGCGACGTGCACCCCGGCACCTTCGTCCGCTCCTTCTACTTCCAGGACCCGGACGGCGTGCTGCTCGAATTCGCCTGCTGGACCAGGACCTTCACCGCGGACGACGTGACGCACGAGCCGCGCACCGCCGCCGACCGCCGCACCCCGGCCCCGTCCTGACCCCGTCGTCCCCGAGAGGAATCGCCGTGCCCCGTCTGCGTGAGGTGCCCCGCGCCGAAGTCACCGACGAGAAGATCCTGTTCTTCTACGACCGCCTGTTCGGCCCCGAGAAGGATCCCGCCGTCGACCACGGCACCATCCACGCCACCCCCGGCGACTGGTGGACCGTCTTCGCCCAGTCGCCCGATGTCTTCCGGCACGCCGTGCGCGGCTTCTCGCTCTACCGCAATGCCGCGCTCGACCCGCTGCTGCGCGAGCTGGGCCAGAGCCGGGCCGGTTTCGCCAGGGGCAGCCAGTTCGTCTTCTCCCAGCACTGCAAGCAGATGCGCTCGCTCGGCATGCCGGAGGAGAAGATCGCCGCGATCCCGCACTGGCAGGTCAGCACCGCCTACTCCGCCCTGGAGCGCGCGGTGCTCGCCTACACCGACGGGCTGGTCCTGGACGGCGGCCGGGTGCCGGACGGCGTCTTCGAGGTGCTGCGGGAGCACCTGGGCGACCCGGAGATCCTGCAGCTCACCTACATCACCGCCATGTACGACATGCACGCCACCATCTGCCGCGCGCTGCGGCTGGAGTTCGACGACCGGCCGGAGCCGATCGAGGAGTATCGGGTGCCGGACGGCGTCGAGGCGCGCGACCTCTCCGCCGATCTCTCGGCGGAGTAGCGGCGCGCCTGCCCGAGACGGCGCGGGCGCGTCAAGGTTTCGCTCAGTCTGCGTCAATGGGTTCAATCCACGCCTCGACCTCGGGACACTGCGAAGTACCGCAACGGCCTGGCTATCGAGGGAGTGGATGATGACCGCGAATACCGTCCTCAACAATGTCGACATCGAGGCCGTGAGTGGTCTCGTGCGGGCCGTTCAGGAGGATCCGGCGAAGGCGCAGACCACCTGGGCCGCGCACGTGGCATGGAAGGGCGCGTTCGCCTCCGAGTCGAAGGTGCGGCAGTTCGCGCCCGCCCCCTCGGACGAGCCCGCCGCGCTCGGCGGCGGCGACACCGCGGCGAACCCGGTGGAGCAGCTGCTCGGGGCGCTCGGCAACTGCCTGGCGGTCGGCTACGCGGCCAATGCGACGGTGGCGGGCATCGAGCTCAGGGATGTGAAGATCGATCTGAAGGGCGATCTCGATCTGCACGTCTTCCTCGGGCTCGCCGACGGCCATGCCGGCTTCGACTCCATCACCGCGACGGTGACCATCGACGCCGACGCCACCCCGGAGCAGATCGCCGAGCTGCACGCCAAGGTGCAGGCCAGCTCACCGGTCGGGCACACCCTGCGCAACTCGGTGCCGCTCGAGGTGCGGCTTGGCTGAGCAGAACGCCGCGGGGGCCGAGGGCTGCTGTAGGGTCGCCGCCCATGGCTGATCGTGAATACGGTTTCCGGACCAGGGCGATTCACGCGGGGAACATCCCGGACGCGGTGAGCGGTGCGCGGGCGCTGCCGATCTACCAGTCGGCGGCGTTCGTCTTCGACGACACCGCCGACGCGGCCGCCCGGTTCGCCCTGCAGAAGTACGGCAATGTCTACTCCCGGCTGGCGAACCCGACGGTCGCCAGCTTCGAGGAGCGGATCGCCAGCCTGGAGGGCGGGCTCGGCGCCGTCGCCACCGCGAGCGGGATGGGCGCGGAGTTCATCACCTTCGCCGCGCTGGCAGGCGCGGGCGACCACATCGTGGCGGGCGCGCAGCTCTACGGCGGCACGCTCACCCAGCTCGACAACACGCTGCGCCGCTTCGGCGTCGAGACCACCTTCGTCGCCTCGGACGATCCGGCGGCCTACGCCGCCGCGATCACCGACCGGACCAAGCTGATCTTCGTCGAGACGGTGGCGAACCCGTCCGGCGGCATCGCCGACCTCGAGGGGCTGGCCGACGTGGCGCACGCGGCCGGGGTGCCGCTGATCGTCGACTCGACCATTCCCACGCCGTACCTGAACCGGCCGCTGGAGTGGGGCGCCGACATCGTCATCCACTCGGCCACCAAGTTCCTCGGCGGGCACGGCACCACGCTCGGCGGCGTCGTGGTGGAGTCCGGCCGGTTCGACTGGCACAATCCGCGCTTCCCGCTCTTCGACGAGGTCGTCCCGCACTACGGCGGGCTCACCTGGAACGGCAACTTCGGCGAGTACGCCTTCCTCACCCGGCTGCGCGCCGAGCAGCTGCGCGACATCGGGCCGTCGCTCGGGCCGCTGGCCGCCTGGCAGCTCGCGCTCGGCGTGGAGACGCTGCCGCTGCGCATGCAGAACCACGTGGAGAACGCCCGCGCGGTCGCGGAGTGGCTGGAAGCGGACTCCAGGGTCGACTTCGTGAACTGGGCCGGGCTGCCCGGGCATCCGCATCACGAGCGCGCCGCCAAGTACCTGCCGCTCGGCCCGGGCAGCGTCTTCGGCTTCGGCGTCGAGGGCGGCCGCGAGGCGGGCCGCACCTTCATCGAATCCCTCGACCTGGCAAGCCATCTCGCCAATATCGGGGACACCAAGACGCTGGTCATCCACCCCGCCTCGACCACGCACGCGCAGCTCACCGAGCAGCAGCTGGTGGAGGCCGGGGTCGCGCCGGGGCTGGTGCGGATCAGCGTCGGGCTGGAAGATGTGGACGACATCCTGCACGACCTGGACCAGGCACTGCACGCCGCGGCGAAGGAGAACACAGCATGAGTGATGTCGTCGAGACCCATACGGTGAACGGGCTGACGCTCGCCCTGCCCGCGGACTCGCCACGGGCCAAGCAGCTGCACAGCGAGCGAACCTGGCTGGGCCCGTCGGCCAAGGAGCGGCTGCGCATCCTGCGCCGGGCGAAGAGCATCGCGGTGGTCGGGTTCTCCACGAACCCGGCGCGGGCGAGCTACTTCGTCGGCACCTACCTGGTGCAGTCCACCGACTACACGGTGTCCTTCATCAATCCGAACGCGGCCGGGCGCAGCGTGCTCGGTCACGAGATCTTCGGCTCGCTCGCCGATCTGCCGGAGACCCCGGATGTCGTATGCGTTTTCCGGAAGGCGAGCGATATACCGTCCGTGGTCGACGACGTCGCCGCGCTCACCCCGGCTCCGGTGCTCTGGGTGCAGCTCGGCATCTGGAACGAGGACGCCGCCCGCGACGCCGAGGCCCGCGGGCTGACCGTCGTGATGGACCGCTGCCTGAAGATCGAGCACGCCCGCTTCCACGGCGGGCTGCACCTGCTCGGCTTCGACACCGGCCAGATCACCGCCCGCAAGACCGTTCGCTAGTCCGCACGATTCAGGAGGTATCGCCCATGACCGGAACCGCCCCCGCCGTCGACAACGGCGTCAACGTCGAACACCTGCTCGGCGCCCGCGCCGCGCTGGCCGACAGCCCGGAGATCGCCAAGTTCGAGTGGCGCTCGACGGTGAGCTGGGTGCGCGGCACGCACAGCCAGACCGAGGTGGAGACCTTCTACGGCCTCGGCGGCGAGCAGGCGCACACCAAGAAGTTCACCTTCGACGCCGACCACCCGCCGCAGTTCGCCGCCGAGGACAACGGGATCACCCCGGCCGAGTACGTGCTGGTCGCGCTGGGCTCCTGCCTGACCGCGGGCATCGCCTCGGTCGCGCAGCAGCGCCAGATCAAGCTGAACTCGGTGGTCGCCACCGTGCGCGCCGACTTCGACCTGCACGGCATCCTCGGCGCCGACCCGGAGGTGCGCAACGGCTTCTCGAACATCACCGTCGACTACACCATCGACGCCGATGCCTCGCCCGCCGACATCCAGGCGCTGGTCGCGCAGTCGCAGAAGCGCTCGGCGGTCTACGACGCGCTGACCAACCCGACCAACGTCGAGGTCAAGGTCAACGCGTCCTGATGCCCGCCACGACCACCGTCGTGGTCGGGGCCGGACACAACGGCCTGGCAATCAGCCGCCACCTGGCCGCCCGCTCGATCGACCACGTGGTCCTCGAGCGCGGCCGGGTGGCGCACTCCTGGCGCACCCAGCGCTGGGATTCGCTGCGTCTGCTCACGCCCAACTGGATGACCCGGCTGCCCGGCCACGCCTACGACGGCGACGACCCCGACGGCTACCTGAGCGCCGCCGAGGTGGCGGACTTCGTCACCGGCTACGCGGCGGCGTCGGCCGCTCCGGTTCAGCCCGAGACCACGGTGACCGCGGTGCGCGCCACCGACGCCGGCTTCACCGTCGGCACCGACCGGGGCGACTGGTCGGCGCGCAGCGTCGTACTCGCCTCCGGCGCCACGGTCTCCCCGGTGCCCGCGCTCGCCGCCGCGCTCCCGGACGGCATCGAATCGCTTGCCGCACTGCACTACCGGAACCCGGGGCAGTTGCCCGACGGCGGCGTGCTCGTGGTCGGCGGCGCCGCCAGCGGCGTGCAGATCGCCGAGGAGATCCACCGCTCCGGCCGCCCGGTCACGCTCGCCACCGGCGAGCACGTCCGGGTGCCGCGGCGCTACCGGGACCGCGACATCCTCTGGTGGCTGGACGAGATCGGGCTGCTCGACGAGCGCTGGGACCGCATCGACGACATCGTGCGCGCCCGCAACCTGGCCTCGTTCCAGCTGGTCGGCGGCGGCCGCACGGTCGACTTCAACGCGCTGCAGGAGCAGGGCATCCGGCTGGTCGGCAAGCTGGCCGGGATCAGGGACGGGAAGGCGCAGTTCTCCGGCTCGCTGCGCAATGTGGTGACGCTGGCCGACCTGAAGCTGAACCGCCTGCTGGACAGCATCGACGCGCACGCGGGCGGTACCGGCGAGCGCCCGGACCCGACCAGGGTGCCGGACTCCCCGCTGCTGCTCGACCTGACGAGCGGCGAGATCCGCTCGGTGGTGTGGGCGACCGGCATCAAGCCGGACCACTCCTGGCTGGAGGTGCCCGCCTTCGACCCGCGCGGGCGGCTGCGGCACCACGGCGGCGTGGTGGACTGGCCCGGGCTCTACGTCACCGGGCTGCCGGTCCTGCGGCGCAGGCGCTCCACCTACATCGCCGGGTCGGACGCCGACGCCGCCGAGCTCACCGCGCACCTCGCGGAGCACCTCGGCGGCGCGGACCCGCACCCGCGACCGGTCGAGGCGTCCTAGCGCTTCGGGGCGACCAGCTTGGCCCCCGACCACTCCGGCGCGACCGTCGCCGAGCTGGTCTGGGCCAGGCCCGCCGTGTGCGCGGCGTCGGCGATGTCGCTCGGCTGGACGTAGCCCTCGCGCCCGGTCTTGGGGGTGAGCAGCCACAGGGTGCCGCCGCTGCCGAGCGAGCCGTTCGCGTCGACCAGGATGTCGGTCAGGTCGCCGTCGTCGTCGCGGTACCAGAGCACGACCCCGTCGGCGAGTTCCTCGTAGTCCTCGTCGACCAGCTCCTGCCCGATCAGGGTCTCGATCGCCTGGCGCAGGTCGTCATCGACGTCCTCGTCGTACCCGATCTCCAGGACGACCTGGCCCGCTTCGAACCCGAGCCGGTCCGCCGGACTGGTGGAAACCTCCGCCACGATGTTTGGTTCCTTTCATTCCGGAGTCGATCCGAACCGTAGACCGTCGATGGTCGTTCCCGCCCGATTCCGGTCACGCCGGAGTGTCGGGGTCATTCGAGGCGCCAGTTCGGCTGGCGCCCTTGGCGGTACGCCGCGAACCCCTCGGACGGGTCGTGCGCGGCGAGCACCACGTCGGCGAGCGCGGCCGCGTGCCGATCGGTCTCGCCGGGGTATTCGTCGGCGGCGCGCAGGAAGGTGAGCGCGGCGCGCAGCGCGACGGGGGAGCGGGCGACGATGTCGGCGGCCACCTCGTGGGCGGCGTCGAGCGCCTTGCCGTGCGGGACGGTGCGCGCGATCAGCCCGGCGGCCAGCGCCTCGGGGGCGGTGAGGCGGCGGCCGGTGAGGATCAGGTCGCGGGCGAGCGCGGGGCCCGCCAGCCGCGGCAGCGCCGCCAGCACGCCGAGCGCGGGCGGGAGCCCCACCGCGGGGTCGGTCACGGCGAAGCTCGCCGCCTCGTCGGCGACCACCAGGTCGCAGGCGAGCGCGAGCGCGAGCCCGGCGCCGTCGGCGCGGCCGGTGACGGCGGCGACGACCGGTTTGGCGCCGTGCGCCGCCGGGCGGCCGGTCCACACCCGGTGCGACCGCAGCAGCAGGAGCAGCGGCGAGCCCGCGGCGGCGGGATCGACGCCGAGCGCGAAGTTCTCGCCCCCGGTGACGATGGCGACCCACAGCTCGGGGTCGCGCTGGTACGCCGCGAGGGCGTGGTCGAGGTCGCGCAGCACCTCGGCGTCCAGGTCGGGCCGGTTCAGCGCGATCTCGAGGACGTGCCCGGCGGTGGTGACCGTGAGGTGCGCCGAATCGCGCGGCGGTGCGGCCGGTTTCGGCTCGGGGCGGGATAGGGTGACGCGGTTGCCCGCGTCGGTGGCGCGCACGTACACCCGCTCTCCGGCGGGCTGCTCGGCATCGGTGAGCAGGGCGGTGGCGGCCGCGTCGGCGGTGTTGGCGAGGAAGCGGCGGCCGTCGTCCAGCCTGCCGATCACGATGCCGCGCGGGCTGCCGTCCCTGCCGTAGCTCACCACCCAGGATTCGACGGTGCCCCAGCCGTCGGGGCGGTGCGCCACCGGCACGGTGGGCACGGCGTCCAGCTCGGCTTGGAGCCCGGCCGTGCCGCCCTCGGGGAAGGGTGCGGGCGTGGTCGAGTAGACGCCGACCGAGTGCTTGCTGAGCACGCCGCCGTTCGCCGCGACCAGCCCGTACCCGCCGGGTGTTCGCCGCAGCCGCGCCACGATCTCCGCGATGCCGTGCGCGCTGTAGTTGTTGCCCGCGCCGCCGAAGAAGGGGAGCCCGCCGGTGACGGTGAGCCCGCGCGGGTCGTCCGGGGCGAGCCCGAGCCCGTCGCAGAGGTTGAAGACCGCGATCGGGAAGCAGCTGTAGAGGTCGAGCGCGGCCACGTCGTCCAGCCCGATCCCGGCCGTGTCCAGCGCGTGCCGTACCGCCGCCACCGCGGCCGGGCTGCGGTCGAGCGCCGGGCGCTCCAGCAGTCCGCGCTCGGACAGATCCGCCCAGCCGTGCAGGTGGACCCGCTGCTCCGGCGGGATGCCGAGCCGGTCCGCGTGCTCGGTGCTGGTGACGAGCACGGCCGCGGCCTGGTTGACCTGGTCCCGCGCCACCACGAAGCGGGTGTAGACGTCGGTGATCGCGCGGTTGCGCGCGTCGACCGTGACCAGCTCGGTGGCGTCCCGCTCGACCGGGGCGGCCGAGTACGGGTTGGCCGCGGCCACCGCGGTGAAGGGGGCGAAGAGCTCGCCGATGGCGCGGGCGTACGCCGCCCGGGAGGCGCCGAGCCGGGTGCGCCTGGCGTTCTCCATGGCCGAGTAGACGACGGTCGGCTCCACCAGCCCGTGCTGCGCGGAATAGGCCGCGGTGAGGCCGGTGATCCGGTAGCCGCGGTCCGCCAGGCTGCCCGGGTGCCGCTCCGAGTGGTCGGGGTGCTGGTCGCGGGGGAGCCCGGCCAGGTGCCGCACGGTGGAGATGGTCTCCGCGCCGAAGAGCAGCGCGGTCTCGCCGCGGCCCGCCGCGATCTCCCGGCACAGCTCGGTGAGCAGCTGCTGCGGGCTCTGCCCGCCGGTCGGGCCGAGGACGGCGCGCGCCGGGTCGGCGCCGACCCGGGCGGCGACGGCGCGCGGCACGTTGTCCGGGGCGCCGAGCGCGGCCACCGCGTACGGGCTGGCCACGTCGAAGGCGCGCACCGCGGCGATGGTGTCGATGCTCGACGCGGGCAGGGTGGCGTCGGTGAGCGCCGCGCGCACCGCCTCGGCCGCGAGGTCGGCGGCGGAGAGCGCGCGGTATCCATCGGCGCCGAGCCGCTCCGCGGCCTGACCGACGCCGACGATCACGGGGGTGCGCGGCGGCACCGCTTCGTGGAGGCTCTCCGGCACGACCCTGCCCTTCCTGCGCGAGATGATCACGCCGATTATCGCTCGCGCGCTCGGAGCGGAGCGGACCGGGCGTCCGTTTCGCTCGATGGGTTGGCTTCTGATATATCAGATGTTAGATTTGGACCATGCAGCAGCAGTTCCGTGCCCCGGCCGACGCGGACGGCCTGCGCCGTGCCTTCGGGGCCTTCCCCAGTGGCGTGGTCGCGGTCTGCGCCGAAATCGACGGCGTCCCGGTGGGATTGGCGGTGAGCAGCTTCGTCCCGGTCTCGCTCGACCCGCCGCTCGTCTCGTTCTGCGTCCAGCTCGGCTCGGCCACCTGGCCGGTGCTGCGCAGCTCGGGCAAGCTCGGCCTGAGCCTGCTCGGCACCGAGCAGCGCGCCGCCGCCCGCAGCCTCGGCACCCGCGCCGGTGATCGCTTCCAGGGCGTCACCGTGCACCGCGGCGAGGCGGGCGCGGTCTTCGTCGACGGCTCGGCCGCCTGGATCGAGGGCACGCTGGAGACGGTGGTGCCCGCGGGTGATCACGAGGTCGCGCTGGTCCGGATCGAGCGGATCGCCACCGAGGACGGCGCGGAGCCGCTCATCTTCCACGGCAGCCGATTCCGGCAGCTGCTCACCGAGCCGGTCTGAGCCCACCTCAGCGCTCCAGGTAGGCGACGATCCCGCCGATCAGTGCCGCCAGCGCGTCGTCCAGGTCGCCGTAGGTGCCGAGCGTGCGCTCGGAGGTGATGCCGCGCATGGCCGCCGGGATGAGCGCGGCCACCCGGCGCACCCGGACCGGGTCGAGCCCGAGGTCGGCGAAGGCGTTCTGGCAGGCGCGCTCCCAGTTCGGCTTCCAGGAGGCCAGCTCGGCGGCGGTCAGCGGGTAGTCGCGCTCGAGTTCGGCGTGGTCGCGGGGGAGTGCGGCGCGCAGCGTCTCGATGGCCAGCGACTCCGGCCTGCGCAACCCGGTGTAGAGCGCGTTGATCATGGCGGCCACCCGATCGCGGAGCGTGCCGCCGGGCTCGAGCCCGGCGGGGAGGTCGCCGCGCTGATCGGCGGTGTGCCGCAGCACCGCCGCCCAGAGCCCGTCGATCCCGCCGAACTGGTACTTGACCACGCTCCAGGTGGCGCCGATGTCCCTGGCGATCCGATTGCCGGAGACCGCCGCCGGATCGCCGGTGGCCAGCGAGCTGATCGCCGCCTCCAGCATGCTCTCCCTGGAGCGGAGGCCGCGCCGGTTGGCGCGTCGCCCCGCCGTCGCCGCTTCGGTCATGGTCCCGAGGTTACCCCCTGTGACCTGCGGAATCCAGTTTCGTAGAACCCTCTTGAATAATTTCGCAGAGACTTCTACGATCGGAGCACGACAGCCACCGAGGACGCGGAGGACGAGATGGCGAAGCCACCCCTGTCGATGGAGCCGACGGGCTGGTTCCAGGTCGCCTGGTGCACCGAGATCGCGGTCGGCGCGGTGCACACGATGAAGTACTTCGGCCGCGAGCTGGTCGCCTGGCGCTCGGCGTCCGGGCGGGTCGCCGTCTTCGACGCCTACTGCGAGCACCTCGGCGCGCACCTCGGGTTCGGCGGCCATGTCGACGGCGAAAACCTGGTGTGCCCGTTCCACGGCTGGGAGTGGAGCCGCGAGGGGCGCAATGTCTGCATCC
Organism: Nocardia sp. NPDC057227; assembly: GCF_042669725.1. Lineage (NCBI taxonomy): Bacteria > Bacillati > Actinomycetota > Actinomycetes > Mycobacteriales > Nocardiaceae > Nocardia > Nocardia sp. NPDC057227. Next base: position 78,628 of record NZ_JBHUXA010000030.1, read on the forward strand.
CCTACGAGAGTCACCCGAACAGGGGCCGCCGAATCCGCAGCTACCCGGTCGTGGAGCGCAACGAGGCGGTCTGGATCTGGTACGACACCGAGGGCCGCACACCGCATTTCGAGGTCCCGGACATCTTCACCGCGTTCGGCGACGGCAAGACCGCGGCGGACTACTACCCGCCGGTGCCCGGCGCGACGCTCTTCCGGCAGGGGCTGGAGCTGCACCCGCAGTACATCATGGAGAACGGCGTCGATTTCGCGCACTTCAAGTTCGTGCACAAGACGCCGTTCGTCCCGGAATTCACCAGGCACGATTTCTCCGGCCCGGTCTCCTACGTCGACTTCACCATCGATTTCGACCCCGGCGCCAGCGCGGCCGACGCGAACAGCGGGGTCGAATCCATCAACGCCGGGCTCGGCTGCTCGATCACCAAGAGCTGGGGCATGGTGGACAACCGCACCATGCCCGCGGTCACCCCGGTGGACGAATCGACCTCCGACGTCCGCTTCACCGTCTGGATCGGCCGCAAACCGGGCGACGACCGCCCCGAACTCTCCCGCTACGGAAAAACCATGGCGGACTTCGTGATCGAGCAGTTCGCCGCCGACGTGCACATCTGGGCGCACCAGCGCTACTCCGACCCGCCCGCGCTCTCGCGCAAGGAGTACGCCGGTTTCACCGCGCTGCGCGCGTGGGCGCAGCAGTTCTACCCCGCCGCAACCCTTTCGAAAGGCCAGCCATGAGCAGCACCGACCAGGTCCGGGTCTTCCAGGTCGCCACCGGCAATCTCGGCACCGAGCTGATCGGGCGCATCCGCGAGCACCCCGACCTGGAATTGGTCGGGCTGCACTGCTATTCGCCGGAGAAGGTCGGCCGGGACGCGGGCGAGATCGTCGGCATCGGCCCGATCGGGGTGCTCGCCACCGGCACGGTCGAGGAGATCATCGCCGCGAAACCCGACGTGCTCACCTTCCACGGCGTCTTCCCGGACGAGGAGCTCTACGTCCGGGTGCTGGAGGCAGGCATCGACGTGGTGACCACCGCCGACTGGATCACCGGCTTCCACCGCGACCGGAACCACCCGCACCCCTCCGGCCGGAAGGTCAGCGAGGTCATCCAGGCCGCCTGCGAGCGCGGCGGCTCGACCTTCTACGGCACCGGCATGAATCCGGGGCTGTGTCAGATCCTCGGCATCGTGCACAGCGCCGACGTCGCCGAGATCGAGAACGTGACGGTCACCGAATCGGTCGACGTCTCCTGCCACCACTCGGTGGACACCTGGAAGGCGGTGGGGTACGGCCTGCCCGCCGAAGACCCGTCCATCCCGGATTCGCTGTACAGGTACACCGCGGTCTTCGCCGACTCGGTGTACCTCATGGCCGACGCCTTCGACCTGGAACTCGACGAGGTGACCTTCTCCTACGAGCTCGGGGTCTGCACCAAGGACGTCGACCTGGGCTGGTACCGGCTGCCGAAGGGCTCGCTCGGCGGCAGCTACATCAAGTACCGGGGGCTGGTTGGCGGCGTGCCGCGGGTGGAGTCGCACCTGGAGTGGCAGATGACCCCGCACACCGACCCGTCCTGGGACATCAAGGGCTGCTACATCACCCAGGTCACCGGCGACCCGAGCATCTACAGCAAGCACATGATCTTCCCGAAGCCCGGCGTCGACCTCTCCGACCCGGCCTCCTTCGCGAAGATCGGGATGACGGTCACCGGGCTGCCCGCGCTGAACGCCATCCGCT
>NZ_JBHUXA010000031.1:0-80162 GCF_042669725.1 Nocardia sp. NPDC057227
TCGAGAACCAAAAAATTTGGCACTGACATTCATCGACACACTATTGAGTTCTCAAAGAACACACGCACACACATCCGAACCGGATATTCTCCGGAGTTTCCGTGCGGCTGTTGGACCAGCTTAGCTCATCAAGAGCAGGTATCCAAATCCGTCAGGCGCTCAACCGTCCAACCTCGTGTCCCGGTCCCCCGGGTCGGTGTCCGTGTCGCTCTGACGGGTTAAAAGTTACGTCGCTCGCTGCACAATGTCAAATCGCCTGGTCAGGAACGTTTTTCAATGGTTACGCGCTCCACTGCGCCACCGAGCTCCTGCAACTGCTCGACGAACCGGGGGTAGCCGCGGTCGATGTGGAAGACGTCGTGCACCTCGGTGGTGCCGTCGGCCACCAGGCCGGCCAGCACCAGACCGGCGCCCGCCCTGATGTCCGAGGACCACACCGGAGCGCTGGAGAGCCGCGGGATGCCGCGCACCACGGCGTGGTGCCCGTCGGTCCTTGCGTCGGCGCCGAGCCGGATCATCTCCTCCACGAAGCGGAACCTGGCCTCGAAGATGTTCTCGGTGATCATCGAGGTGCCGTCCGCGACGGCGGCCAGGCCGATGGCCATGGGCTGCAGGTCGGTCGGGAAGCCGGGGAACGGCAGCGTGGAGAAGTTCACCGCGCGCGGCCGCTCCGGCTGGATCACGCGGAAGCCGTTGGGCTCGAAGGAGATCCGCGAGCCGGCCGAGCGCAGCTTGTCCAGCACCAGGGAGAGGTGCTTGGGGTTGACCCCGGTGACCCGGACGTCGCCCTGCGTCATGGCGGCGGCGATGCCCCAGGTGGCCGCGACGATCCGGTCGCCGATCACCCGGTGCGTGGTCGGCGCGAGCCGCTTCACGCCCTGGATGGTGAGCACCGAGGTGCCCGCGCCGCTGATCTGGGCGCCCATCCGGCTGAGCATGGTGCAGAGGTCGACGATGTCCGGTTCGCGGGCGGCGTTGTCGAGCACCGTCTCGCCCTCGGCGAGCACCGCGGCCATCAGGATGTTCTCGGTGGCGCCGACCGAGGGGAAGTCGAGCCGGATCCGGGCGCCCTGCAGCTCGTCGGCCCTGGCGACCACGCAGCCGTGCTCGATCTCGCTGGTCGCGCCGAGCAGCCGGAGCCCGGCCTGGTGCATGTCCAGCGGCCGGGAGCCGATGGCGTCGCCGCCGGGCAGCGCGACCACCGCCCGCTTGCACCGCGCCATGAGCGGGCCGAGCACGCACACCGAGGCGCGGAACTGGGTGACCGCAGGGAAGTCGGCGTGGTACTTGGGCTCGGCCGGGGTGTTGATGCTGACCGCCGAGCCGTCGATCGTCACCTCGCAGCCGAGGCCGCGGAGCACCTCGGCCATCAGCGGAACGTCGAGGATGTCCGGGATGTTGGTGATCGTGGTGGTGCCCTCGGCGAGCAGGGCGGCTGCCATCAGCTTGAGGACGCTGTTCTTCGCGCCCCCCACCTCGACCTCGCCGACCAGGCGATTACCGCCCGTGACCAGAAACCGTTCCATGCCGCCTCTCCGCATTGTCGGCGCACCGTTGGATGCAAGGATAGTTGCGGCGCGGGCCCTCGGTGGGCTGCCCGCGCAGGTTGCCGGTATCCGGTCTCACCCGGTTCGTCGGCTCATGCTTCCCGGCCGCCGTCGGCGGCGCGCCCCCCGCCCGGCTGCCAGAGCACGTCGCCACCCGGGTTGGCGACCCTGGACAGGATGAAGAGCAGGTCCGACAGCCGGTTCAGGTACTTGGCCGGCAGCACCGAGGTGTCGTCCGGGTGCGCCTCGATCGCCGCCCAGGCCGAGCGCTCCGCCCGCCTGGCGACGGTGCGCGCGGTGTGCAGCAGCGCGGCCAGCGGGGTGCCGCCGGGCAGGATGAACGAATTCAGCGGCGCGAGTTCGGCATTGAACTCGTCGCACCAGCCTTCGAGCCGCTCGATGTAGGGCTCGGTGATCCGCAGCGGCGGGTACTTCGGCTCGGCGACCACCGGGGTGGAGAGGTCGGCGCCCGCGTCGAAGAGGTCGTTCTGGATGCCGCGCAGCACCTCGGCGATCGCGGGCGGCGGCGCCCCGAGCGCGAGCGCGACCCCGAGCGCGGCATTGGTCTCGTCGCAGTCGGCGTAGGCGGCGAGCCGCGGGTCGTTCTTGGATACCCGGGAGAAATCGCTCAGCCCGGTGCTGCCGTCGTCGCCGGTGCGGGTGTAGATCCGGGTGAGGTGCACGTTCATGTCATCTGCCTTGCATGCGGCGGGAGCGGTCCGACGGGCGCGACTCCACCCAGGAGAGGAAGGCGGTGAGCGAGTTGCGGTCGAGCGCCAGCTCGAACTCGCCCTCCTTGTCCGCCACCGCGATCACCACGATGTCGTCGGTCATGATGTCGAACTCGTCGCCGCGCGGGCCGCGGCGGTCGCCGATCTCGATACCGAGCCGGGTGATCACCGAATCCGGCCCGAATCTGAGACTGGTGAGTTTGTAGAAGATGAGGCGATCCTCGTCGTAGCGGATCAGACCGTGCCGCCAGCCCGACCCGCCGCGGGCAGGCAGCACCCGCAGGATCGCGGCGGTTCCGCCGCGCCGCAACATGATCAGGCGATAGCTGGAAGCGAGGGCGAGACAGACGAGCAGCAACACCAGAATGATCAACAGAATCATCCCGGTTCCCAATGCTGTGGTCCTCTCGCTCGCACCGCCGATTCGCGGGTCCCTCGTCGCCATTCAATCACGGACCGGAAGCCCCGCTGTCCCTGGCCGCCAGGCCGGAGTGGAACATCCCCTGAACAACCGCCGAAACGCCACTGTCGGCGGCGAGAATTTCTCGCCGCCGACAGTGGGGGGTTCGCTGCGCGGAGTCAGGACTCGGCGTTGCGCTCGTAGGCGCGCACCCGGCCCTGTGCGATCCGCAGCTCGTCCTCGGAGGCCGCCGAGTCGGAGAGCACGCCGCGGGCGGCCTCCACGTCGACCTCGCCCGCCAGCTCCGCCGATTCGGCGAGCACGCGGACCGTGTTGGCGGTCACCGAGAAGAAGCCGCCGTGCACCGCCGCGACGATGCGCTCGCCGTCGACGGGCACGATGCTCACGGTGCCGCCCTCGACCAGCTGGCCGAGGAGCGGCTCGTGGCCCGGCATGATGCCGATCTGGCCCTCGGTGGTCTGCGCACTGACGAAGGACGCCGTGCCGGACCAGAGCCGCCGCTCGACGGCGACCAGGTCCACCGACATTTCAGCCATGGTGGACTACTTCCCGGCGATCCGCTTGGCGGCCGCCTCGACGTCGTCGAGCCCGCCGCAGGAGTTGAACGCCTGCTCCGGCAGGTGGTCGAACTCGCCCTTGGTGACCCGCTCGAAGTCCTCGATGGTCTGCTCCAGCGGAACCACCGAACCCGGCTGACCGGTGAACTTCTCGGCCACGATGAAGTTCTGGCCGAGGAACTTCTCCAGCCGGCGGGCCCGGCCGACGAGGACCTTGTCCTCCTCGGAGAGCTCGTCCATGCCGAGGATGGCGATGATGTCCTGCAGCTCCTTGTACTTCTGCAGGATCCGCTTCACCTCGTTGGCCACCGCGAAGTGCCGCTCGCCCAGGATCGACGCCTCCAGGATCCGCGACGTGGAGGTCAGCGGGTCGACGGCGGGGTAGATGCCCTTCTGCGAGATCGGGCGGGAGAGCTCGGTCGTCGCGTCCAGGTGGGCGAAGGTGGTGGCCGGTGCCGGGTCGGTGTAGTCGTCCGCGGGCACGTAGATCGCCTGCAGCGAGGTGATCGAGCGGCCGCGGGTCGAGGTGATCCGCTCCTGCAGCTCGCCCATCTCGTCCGCCAGGGTCGGCTGGTAGCCGACGGCCGACGGCATCCGGCCGAGCAGCGTGGAGACCTCGGAGCCGGCCTGGGTGAAGCGGAAGATGTTGTCGACGAAGAGCAGCACGTCCTGGTGCTGCACATCGCGGAAGTACTCCGCCATGGTCAGCGCCGAGAGCGCGACGCGCATGCGGGTGCCCGGCGGCTCGTCCATCTGGCCGAAGACGAGCGCGGTGTCCTGGAGGACGCCCATCTCCTCCATCTCCAGGCGGAGGTCGGTGCCCTCGCGGGTGCGCTCGCCGACGCCGGCGAACACCGAGGTGCCGGAGAACTCCCGCGCGATACGGGTGATCATCTCCTGGATCAGCACGGTCTTGCCGACGCCCGCGCCGCCGAAGAGGCCGATCTTGCCGCCCTTCACGTACGGGGTCAGCAGGTCGATGACCTTGATGCCGGTTTCCAGGATCTCGGTCTTGCCCTCGAGCTGGTCGAAGCTCGGCGGCTTGCGGTGGATGCCCCACTGCTCGCCGTCGCGGCCGAGGCCGGGGCTGTCCAGGCACTCGCCGAGGGCGTTGAAGACGTGGCCCTTGACGATGTCACCGACCGGCACCGAGATCGGCTTGCCGGAATCGGTGACGGTGGTGCCGCGGACCAGGCCGTCGGTCGGCTCCATCGAGATGGTGCGCACGATGTTGTCGCCGAGGTGCTGGGCGACCTCGAGCGTGAGCGTCTTGGCCACCGCGGTCAGGGTGATCTCGGCGTTCAGGGCATTGAAGAGCTCGGGGATCGCGCCGCGCGGGAACTCCACGTCCACGACGGGGCCGATGACCCGGACGACGCGGCCTGCCGCGCCACCGGTCCGGCTCGTGTTGTCTTGGGTGACAGCTGCGGTCATTGGTTGGTTCTCTTCCTGATGTCGATGTGCTCAGTCGCGGTCCGAGCTGGCCGCCAGGGCGTTGACGCCGCCGACGATCTCGCTGATTTCCTGCGTGATCTGGGCCTGACGCACCGAGTTGGCCTGCCGGGACAGGACACTCGCCAGTTCGTTGGCATTGTCGGTGGCGGCCTTCATCGCGGTGCGCCGAGCCGCGGACTCGGATGCCGCCGCGTCGAGCAACGACGCGTAGATACGCGTGTTGACGTACTTCGGCAGCAGCGCCGCCAGCAGTAGGTCGGCGTCGGGCTCGAACTCGTACTGCGCCGTCACCTCGGCGGCGTTCGGCGAGTCGCTGAGGCTGTCCTCGCCCATTTCGATGCGCTCGTCGACGAAGCTCACCTGGATCGGCGCCAGCCTGCGGACCTCGGGGGCCTGCGTCAGCATGGAGACGAACCGGGTGTAGACGATGTGCAGCTCGTCGACGCCCTCGATGTCGCCGGTGCCGTCCGGCGCCGCGACGGTGCCCTCCGAACCGGCCATGAAGGCATCCACCAGGTGCCTGCACGCGGGCGAGGCATCGGTGTAATTCGGCTGCTGCGAGAACCCGGTCCAGTACGCGATCACCGGACGGTTGCGGAAGGTGTAGTACGTCAGGCCCTTGTTGCCCATGACGTAGAGCACCGGCTCCTTGCCCTCACCGCGCAGCGTGGTGATCAGCTCCTCGGCGCGCTTGAGCACGTTCGAGTTGTAGCCGCCCGCCATGCCGCTGTCGCTGGTCACGACCAGGATGGCGGCGCGGCGCGGGTTCTCCCGCTCGCTGAGCAGCGGGTGCGTCAGGTTCTTCGACGCGCTCGCCAGCTCGCCGAGCACCTTGGTGATCTCCTCGGCGTACGGCTTGGCTGCCGCGACGCGCGCCTGGGCCTTGGAGATGCGCGAGGTCGCGATCAGCTCCTGGGCCTTGGTGATCTTCTTGATCGAGTTCACGCCACGGATGCGGGAGCGCAGTTCACGCAAGCTGGGCATCGCTGATCACACTCCCTTCGTTCCCGTGGTCGGGCTGCCGGTCACTTGTCGAGCGTCTTGCGGGTGACCGACAGCGACTCGACCTCTTCTTTGCCCAGCTCGCCCGCGTCGGCCTCGTTCACCACGCGGCTGCCGTCGGAGGCAAGGAAGCCCTGCTTGAAGTTGTCCGTCGCGGTCTTGATCGCCTCGGCGGCGTCGCCCTGCAGCACCTTGCCGCCCGCGATCGACTCGAACGCCTCGGGCGCGCTGCTGTGCAGGTCGGCGAGGAGGTCCCGGGTGAAGCGGCGGACGTCGCCCACCGGCACCGTGTCGTAGTAGCCGGCGTCGACCAGGTAGATCGAGACGATCTGGTCCTCGACCGCGACCGGGGTGTACTGGTCCTGCTTGAGCAGCTCGGTCCAGCGCGCGCCGCGCTCCAGCTGGGCCAGCGAGGCGGCGTCCAGGTCGGAGGCGAAGGCGGAGAACGCCTCCAGCTCGCGGAACTGGGCCAGCTCCAGGCGCAGCGAGCCCGCGACCTTCTTCATGCCCTTGGTCTGGGCCGCGCCACCGACGCGGGAGACCGAGGTGCCGACGTTGATCGCGGGGCGGACGCCCTTGTTGAACAGGTCGGACTCAAGGAAGACCTGGCCGTCGGTGATCGAGATGACGTTGGTCGGGATGAAGGCCGAGATGTCGTTGGCCTTGGTCTCGATGATCGGCAGCCCGGTCATCGAGCCCGCGCCCAGCTCGTCGGAGAGCTTGGCGCAGCGCTCCAGCAGCCGGGAGTGCAGGTAGAAGACGTCACCCGGGTACGCCTCGCGGCCCGGCGGGCGACGCAGCAGCAGCGAGATGGCGCGGTAGGCCTCGGCCTGCTTGGTCAGGTCGTCGAACACGATCAGGACGTGCTTGCCCTGGTACATCCAGTGCTGGCCGATGGCCGAGCCGGTGTACGGGGCGAGCCACTTGAAGCCGGCCGAGTCGGAGGCGGGGGCCGCCACGATGGTGGTGTACTCCAGCGCGCCGTGCTCCTCCAGAGCGGTCTTCACACCGGCGATGGTGGAGCCCTTCTGGCCGATCGCGACATAGATGCAGCGGACCTGCTTGGCCGGGTCGCCGGTCTCCCAGTTCGCCTTCTGGTTCAGGATCGCGTCGATCGCGACCGCGGTCTTGCCGGTCTTGCGGTCGCCGATGATCAGCTGACGCTGGCCGCGGCCGATGGCGGTCAGGGCGTCGATGGCGGTGAGGCCGGTGGCCAGCGGCTCCTCGACCGGCTGGCGCTCCAGCACGGACGCGGCCTGCAGCTCCAGCACGCGCTGCTCGTCGGCCTCGATCTCGCCGAGGCCGTCGATGGGCTGGCCGAGCGGGTTCACCACGCGGCCGAGGAACTTGTCGCCGACCGGGACCGAGAGCACGTTGCCGGTGCGCCGGACCTCCTGGCCCTCCTCGATGTTCGCGTACTCACCGAGGATGACCGCACCGATCTCGCGGTCCTCCAGGTTCAGCGCCACGCCGAGCACGCCGCCGGGGAACTCGAGCAGCTCGTTCGACATCGCCGAGGGCAGGCCGCTGACATGCGCGATGCCGTCGCTGGTGTCGGTGACGACACCCACTTCTTCGATGGAGGTCTCGGGGGTGTAGCTCTGGGTGTAGCTCTCGATCGCGCTACGGATCTCGTCGGTGGAGATCGTCAGCTCCGCCATGTTCTTCCTGCTCTCGCTGTCTGGTCTCGAATGTCGGGGGGTGGGCGCGCCTAGGCCAGCGCCCGGCGCAGCCGCTCCAGTCGGCCGGTGGCACTGCCGTCGATCACGTCGTCGCCGATGTGCACGACGAGGCCGCTGAGCAAGCTCGCGTCGACCTGCACGTGCACGGTGACCGGCTTGCCGTAGATGCGCCGCAGCGAACCGGCGAGCCGGTCGCGCTGCTGCTCGGTCAGCTCGACCGCCGCGCGCACATGGGCGACGATCTGCTCGCGCCGCGCCGCCGCCAGCGACGACAGGTCGTCGAAGGCCGCGCCGAGCGAACCGCGCTGCCGGGAGACAACCTGCTCCGCGAGGGTCAGGGTGATGCTCTCGGTCTTGCCGGAGAGCAGCCGGTCGAGCAGTTCGCGCTTGGCCCGCACCGGCTTGCTCCGGTCGGAGAGCGCCTGGTCCAGCTCCGGGTTGTCGGCGATGATCCGGCCGAGCCGGAACAGCTCGTCCTCGACCGCGTCCAGCCGGGCGCCGTCCGACGCGGAGGCGAGCAACGCCTCCTGGCCGAGCAGGACCAGGGTGGCGACCAGGTCGGAGGTGCGCGACCAGTGCTGGGCGACCGCGGTGGTCAGCACCGCCAGGGTGGCGGGGCTGACCTTGCCGCCGAAGACCCGCTCACTGAGCTCGGCTCGCGCCGAGCCGGGTACCGATGCGTCCGCGAGCGCCACACGCAGCGGACGCTGGTCGTCCAGCACGGAGACAACGGCGAACAGTTCCGACCCCGTGGTGGCGGCTGCGCTGTCACTTCCGGTCAGAGCGGCCCGGAGCGCCTCCCTGGATCGGGAGCTGGCCTCTCGGCTCGCTGCGTACATGCTTCTCACTTTCGCGTCGCTACCTTCCGACCCCGATGCCGGCATCCGACTGGTCGAGCTCGTTCAGGAACCGGTCGATCGACGCGGCCTGCTTGGCCTCGTCGGACACCGACTGACCGATGATCTTCTCGGCCAGGTCGACGGCGGTCCGGCCGACCTCGGAGCGCAGCTCGGTCAGGATCTGCTGGCGCTGGGCTTCCAGCTGGGCGTGGCCGGAGGCGACGATGCGGTCGCTCTCGGCCTGGGCTTCCGCGCGCAGCTGCGCGAGGATCTGCTGCCCCTGGGTGCGCGCCTCCTCGCGGATGCGGGCGGCGTCGGTGCGGGCGTCGGTCAGCTGCTGCTGGTACTGCTGCAGCGTCTGCTTGGCCTCTTCCTGCGCGGCCTCGGCCCGTGCGATGCCGCCCTCGATCTTGTCCGAGCGCTCGTCGAGCACCTTCGTCAGGCGCGGGATCACGTACTTGTAGAAGACGAACCCGATGATGGCGACGCAGACGATCGACCAGACGATGTCGTAGGTCGCGGGGAGGAGAGGATTCACATCCTCGCCCTCGGTCGCTGCGAATACGGCGTAGGCGTTCATCGGAATCAGAAGATGAAGCCGGCCACGAGGCCGATCAGGGCCAGCGCCTCGGTGAACGCGATGCCGAGGAACATGTTGGTCCGGATGGTGCCCTGCAGCTCGGGCTGGCGGGCGATGCCCTCGATCGCCTTACCGACCACGATGCCGACGCCGATGCCGGGGCCGATGGCGGCCAGGCCGTAACCCACGGCGCCGAGGCCACGGAAAGTCGACTCGGTGTTGGCAGCTTCCTGGGCCAGGTACGAGAGGCTCATGAGTCTTCCATTCCCTTTCTGTTGCTCACCCGCCGGTCGGCTGGGTGCAGCAGGTATGCGGTATGCGGTATGCGGTCAGTGAGAATCGGCGTGCTGCGCGAGGCTGATGTACACCGCGGTCAGCAGAGCGAACACGTAGGCCTGCAGGAAGACGACCAGCAGCTCGAACAGGGTGAACCCGATTCCCGCGAGCAGCGAGAAGGGCGAGAACACCTTCATCCAGGAGGTGGCGTCGAACAGGAAGTACCAGGTGGCGCTGAAGAACAGCACCAGCATGATGTGCCCGGCCAGCATGTTGGCCATGAGTCGGACGGTCAGCGTGAACGGCCGCAGGATGAACGTCGAGACGAATTCGATCGGAATCAGCAGCAGGTGCAGCGCGGGCGGGACGTTCGGCACCACGATGCTGCTGCGCATGTACTTCAGGAAGCCGTACTTCTTGATGCCCACGTAGTTGAACGTGATGTACGCGATCGCGGCCAGCACGATCGGCATACCGATTCGCGCGTTCGAGGAGATGTTCAGGCCCGGGATGATGCCGGAGAAGTTCAGGAACAGAACCGTGAAGAAGATGGTCGCGATGAGCGGCAGGAATTTGCGGCCGCTCTCCTTGCCGAGCACTTCTTCGGCGATCTGCTCCTTGACGAAGACCACCGCGGTCTCGCCGATGTTCTGCAGGCCGCGCGGCACCAGCCGCGGATTGCGGAAGGCCACCAGCAGGAACGCGACCAGCACCGCCGTCATCAGCAGGCGGACGAGCATCAAACGATCGAGTTCGAACGGGGTTCCCTCGAACAGCAGCGCCGGAGGGAAGAAGTCGGTTAGCGATGGCGCGTGGAATTCCGCGGCCAAAGTGGTGACGCTCAGCGTTCTCTCCCGTGTTCGGGCCGCGGGTTCTCTCGTATCCGCGGTTCGATCGGACATTGACGATCATGGTGGTCGACTCAGGTCGGCGCGAGGTCGTCAGCAGCTGAGCGGGATTCCGCGTTGGCGTCTGTACGTGTGTCGGCGACATTCGTCGACATGCAGAACCGGAGCCTCCCGGCCCGGTACGGCAGTAAGCATAGCGGCCGGATCGGGACCTTTCGGATCCGCCCGCACGGTCGCTTGCTTACCTTTACTTTACCAAGTTGTCTACGACAGTGTGTAGGTGGGGCGTATTCAGCTCTGGCCTGCGGTTTCGCCTGTGTTACCAGCGGGCGGATCGACGACGGGAACCTTCGTGCTGACGACGCCGTAGGTCTCCGCGCCGAGCACGATGAGCAAGGCGGCGACCACGGTCAAGAACAGCGCGACCGGATCGAAGAAATCGAAGCGGCGCAGCACGCCGACCACGACAAGGGCCAGCAGCAGCTTCCCGGCCCAGCTCGCCAGGATCACCAGCTGGGCGGTGCTCGGCTCCAGCTTTCCGGTGAACAGCACCATGATCGCGGTGGCCAGGATGAACCCGCCGCCGATGGCCGAGCCGAGCAGCGCGCCCCAGAGCCCCGCGGTGCCGGCGAGCGCGGTGGCCAGCGCCACCGACAGCACCAGCAGCACGGCGAGGCCGATCACCCCGTACCGCAGCGCGGCGCGCATCGGCGCGTCGGGACCTGATTCGGTGCGGGGCGCGGAAGTCACGGGGGCGACTCTACCGAAGGCGGTTCAGTGCTCGGCCCGCTGGCGCTGCCTTATGCCGGGCACGGCCGTCACCACCAGCGCGAACACCAGCCCGCCCGCCATCAGCAGCACGACGAGGCGGCGGTCCATCAGTGAGGTACCGACGGCGCCGAAGGCGAGCACGCCGACCCATAAGTAGATGAGCAGCACGACGCGCCGGTGCGAGTGCCCGATCTGCAGCAGCCGGTGGTGCAGGTGCATCTTGTCCGGGGTGGAGAAGCTGACCCCGGCGCGCACCCGGCGCAGGATGGCGAGCAGCAGGTCGAGCACCGGGATGAACATGACCGCGCCGACCAGCAGCAGCGGCGAGAGCAGGCCGACGAAGTCGCGCGGGCCGTACCCGGTGAGCGGGATCCGGCCGGAGGCGCCGGTGGAGACGGCGGCCAGCATCAGCCCGATCAGCATGGAGCCGGAGTCGCCCATGAAGATCTTGGCGGGCTGGAAATTGTGCGGGAGGAAGCCGAGGCAGCCGCCCGCCAGCGCGGCCGCGAGCAGTGCGGGCGGATAGGTGTTGACGTCGCCGCCCTGCTCGTAGAGCAGCCCGACGGAGAAGACGAAGACGGCGATGGCACAGATCAGCCCGAGCCCGGCGGCGAGGCCGTCCAGCCCGTCGACGAAGTTCATCGCGTTGATCAGGGTGACGCTGACCGCGACGGTGACCAGCCCGCCCTGCAGCGCGTCCAGCACGACGGTGGTGTTGCCGAACGGGTTGTAGACCACGTACCAGCTGAGCCCCATCACGGCCATCACCCCGGCCGCGGTGACCTGGCCGGCGAACTTGGTCAGCGCGTCCAGCCCCCAGCGGTCGTCGACGATGCCGACGGCGACGATGATGGTCGCCGCGGCCAGCACCGCCGGAATATCCGGTGCGTAGTCGAAACCGCGTCGGAGCGCGGGCAACTGGTGCGCGAAGAGCACCGCGGCCACCACGCCGATGTACATGCCGACCCCGCCCATCCGCGGGATCGGCTTGATGTGCACGTCGCGGTCGCGCGGGACGGCGACCGCACCGAAGGCGATCGCCAGCACCCGGATGCCACCGGTGGCGAGGAAGGTGACGGTGGCGGAGACGAGCAGCACGAGCACGAGCTCGCGCAGGGGGACAACAGCGCCCGAACCGATCATCGGTGAGTTCGAACCCCCGGCTACCGGGAGACGGGGCTGCCGAGCGCCTCCGGCGACATGCCGAGCACCTCGGCGATGTCGGCCACGGAGACGGCGCCCTCGCGCAGCACGCGCGGCTGGTCGGCGGTCAGGTCGACGATGGTTGAGGCCACCGCGTGGTCGGCGGGGCCGCCGTCCAGGTACACCCCGATCAGCTCGCCGAGCTGCTCGCGGGCCTGCGCGGCGGTGGTGGCCGGCGGCTGCCCCGAGACGTTCGCGCTGGAGACCGCGAGCGGCCCGATCTCGCGCAGCAGCTCCAGCGCCACCGGGTGCAGCGGCATCCGCAGCATGACGGTGCCTCGGGTGTCGCCGAGATCCCAGGCCAGCGACGGCGCCTGCTGCACCACCAGGCTGAGCCCGCCCGGCCAGAACGCCTGGATCAGCTCGCGTGCCTGCGGGCGGACCGAGAAGACGAGGCCGTCGATGGTGTTCCAGGAGCCGACGAGCACCGGCACCGGCATGTCGCGCCCGCGCCGCTTGGCGGCGAGCAGGGCGGCGACGGCCGACGAGTCGAAGGCGTCGGCGGCGAGGCCGTAGAGGGTGTCGGTCGGCAGCACGACCAGGCGCCCGGATTTCAGCGCGCTGGTCGCCGCGGTCAGTCCGGCCGCGCGCGAATCGGGATCCGCGCAGTCGTAGACGGTACTCACGGGCCCCATCCTGTCACGCGCCTTCCGCCCGGCTCAGCCACGGGTCGCGGTGACGAAGCGGGGGCGGTCCGCGAGGTCGCGGTGCTCGGTGGTCGCGGTGTAACCGGCGGCGGTGAACAGCGCCGCGACCTGCGCGCCGTGCGAATCGTCGTGCTCGACGCCGGCCGCGGCGCCGGGGCGGAGCAGGCGGGTGATCGTGGGCAGCATGGCGCGGATGACGCGGAGGCCGTCCGCGCCACCGAACAGGGCGAGCGGCGGATCGTGTTCGACCACTTCGGGATCGAGTTCGGCGTCGTCGGGGACGTAGGGCGGGTTGGCGACCAGCAGGTCGACCCGGCCGTTCAGCTCGGCGAGGGTGTCGGCGGCGGTGACGTCGCCCGCGTACAGCGTGATCGGGGTGTCGCCCGCGGCGGCCGTGGCATCGGCGTTGCGCCGGGCCCAGGTGAGCGCGGCGGGGTCCAGTTCGACCGCGTGCACGGCGGCGTCCGGGCGGGCGTTGGCCAGGGCAAGGGCCAGGGCGCCGGAGCCGGTGCAGAGGTCGACGATGGTGGGGGCGTGCACGGCCTCCAGCTGGGCCAGGGCCCAGGCGAAGAGCAGTTCGGTCTCCGGGCGGGGGACGAAGACGCCGGGGCCGACGGCGAGGTCGATGCGGCCCATGGGGGCCGTGCCGGTGAGGTGCTGCAGCGGAATGCGCCGCGCGCGCCGCTCGACCAGCTCGCGGTAGCGCGTCGCCTGCTCGGGTTCGAGCAGCGGGGCCAGCGCGAGCCGGGAGCGCTCGATCCCGAGCACGTGCGCGGCCAGCGCCTCGGCATCGAACCGGGGACTCGCGACCCCGGCTTCGGCGAGGCGCCCAGCGGCGGCCTGGATCTCGGGACGAACGGGAACGCGGCTCACGCCGTCACTCCGCCGCCATGCGCGCTTCGCGATCCGCCTTGCCGAGGGCATCCAGGACGGGGTCCAGCTCACCGTCGAGGACGGCGTCCAGGTTGTGCGCCTTGAAGCCGATGCGGTGATCGGTGATCCGGTTCTCCGGGAAGTTGTAGGTGCGGATCCGCTCGGAGCGGTCCACCGTGCGGATCTGCGCCGCCCGCCCTGCGGCCGACTCCTGCTCCGCCTGCTCCTCGGCCAGCGCCTGCAGCCGAGCCGCGAGCACCTGCATGGCGCGCGCCTTGTTCTGCAGCTGCGAACGCTCGTTCTGGCAGGTCACCACGATGCCGGTGGGCAGGTGGGTGAGGCGAACCGCGGAGTCGGTGGTGTTGACTCCCTGGCCGCCCTTGCCGGAGGAGCGGTAGACGTCGACCCGCAGGTCGGTCTCGTCGATCTGCACCTGCTCGACCTCGTCCGGCTCCGGGTAGATCAGCACCCCGGCGGCCGAGGTGTGGATCCGGCCCTGCGATTCGGTGACCGGCACCCGCTGCACCCGGTGCACCCCGCCCTCGAACTTGAGCCGCGACCACACGCCGTCGCGCGCCGGGTCCCTGCTCTTGATCGACAACGTCGCGTCCTTGTAGCCGCCCAGGTCGGACGGGGTGGCGTCGAGCACCTCGACCCGCCAGCCGTGCCGCTCGGCGTAGCGCAGGTACATCCGGGCCAGGTCGGCGGCGAAGAGCGCGGACTCCTCGCCGCCCTCCCCCGACTTGAGTTCGAGCACCACGTCGTCGCCGTCGTGCGGGTCGCGCGGGGCGAGCAGGTCGGCGAGCGCACGCTCCAGCTCCTCCACCTGCGCGCGCAGCTCGGGCAGCTCGGCGGCGAAGGAGGCGTCGTCGGCGGCCAGCTCCTCGGCGGCCTCCAGGTCGTCGCGGGCGGCCGTCAGCTTGCGGTAGGTGCTCATGACCGGCGCCAGCTCGGCGAAGCGCTTGCCCACGCGGCGCGCGGCGCCCGGGTCGTTGTGCAGCGCCGGATCGGAAAGCCGGCTCTCCAGCCCCGCGTGCTCGGCCAGGATGTCGTCGATCGCGGACGGTTGCGTCACGGTGCTTCCTTCATCGAATCGGGTGCCGACAAAACACCGACGCCCGGCCTGCTCGCGCAGGGCCGGGCGTCGGAGTGATCGCTAGTTGGCGTCGGCTTCGGCATCCGCCTTCTTGCCCGCGCGCTTGCCGTAGCGGGCCTCGAAGCGGGCCACGCGGCCGCCGGTGTCCAGGATCTTCTGCTTGCCGGTGTAGAAGGGGTGGCACTGCGAGCAGACCTCGACGTTGATCTGCCCCGACTCCTTGGTGCTCTTGGTCTGGAAGGTGTTACCGCAACCGCAGACGACGGTGGTGTCGACGTAGGTGGGGTGGATTCCTGCCTTCATGGGTGTCCTCTCGAAATGGTCGCCGGGTCGCCGACGAGCGTCGACGTGAACCGGAACCGACTAGGCGGGAGCCCTGCTCGAGCGAGCAGGCGCAACAGCCGCTCAGTATGCCAGAGCAGCCCTTACGCTCCCAAAACGCCTCCGGCCGGCAGTTCATTCCCGGCAGTCGGGTAGTGCGCTACTCGGGACTCGCGGGTGCTGCGGCCCCTAGATTCGAACGGCGACGTCAGCCGCCAACTCCGAAGGAGGGACCGTGACCGTCCGTGGTGCCGCCCTCGTTCTCTCGCTGCTCGCCGTCCTCGCCGTCGCGGGCGCGCTCGCGCTGCCCGCGACGGAGCACGAAGCCGCGCCCGCCCCCGCGATGCGGGTGGCCGAGGCCGCCGCGGTCCAGCCACACCCCGGCCCCGCCGCGGTGATCACGGCCTTCCTGGTCGCGGGCGCCGCCGGGATCGGCGCGCTCTTCTTCGCCCCGCCGGGAAACCGCGAACGGGGGCCCCGCCGCAGCGGAACCCCCGTCCGGGAACACGTCAGCTCACTCGTCGAGTGCGCCCGGCGCGGTCTTGCTCACCTGCATGAGGAACTCCAGGTTGTTCCTCGACTTCTTCAGGCGGTCGATCAGCAGATCGATCGCCTGGTGCGAGTCCAGCCCGGACAGCACGCGGCGCAGCTTGTGCAGCACGGCCGCCTCGTCGGGGCTCAGCAGTAGCTCGTCCTTGCGGGTGCCGGACGGGTTGACGTCGACCGCGGGGAACACCCGGCGCTCGGCGATCTTCCGGTCCAGCTTGAGCTCGGCGTTGCCGGTGCCCTTGAACTCCTCGAAGATCACCGTGTCACCGGTCGAGCCGGTCTCCACCATCGCGGTGGCGATGATCGTCAGCGAGCCGCCGTTCTCGATGTTGCGCGCGGCGCCGAGGAAACGCTTCGGCGGGTAGAGCGCGGTCGAGTCGACACCACCGGAGAGGATCCGGCCGGAGGCGGGCGAGGAGTTGTTGTAGGCGCGGCCGAGGCGGGTGATCGAGTCGAGCAGCACCACCACGTCCTTGCCCATCTCCACCAGGCGCTTGGCCCGCTCGATGGCGAGCTCGGCGACCGAGGTGTGGTCGCTCGGCGGCCGGTCGAAGGTCGAGGCGATGACCTCGCCCTTCACCGAGCGCTGCATGTCGGTGACCTCTTCCGGACGCTCGTCGACCAGCACGACCATGAGGTAGCACTCGGGGTTGTTGGTCGCGATCGCGTTGGCGATGTCCTGCAGGATCGTGGTCTTGCCCGCCTTCGGCGGCGACACGATGAGCGCGCGCTGGCCCTTGCCGATCGGCATGATCATGTCGATCACCCGGGTGGTCAGCTTGTTCGGCTGGGTCTCCAGCCGGAGCCGCTGATTCGGGTAGAGCGGGGTCAGCTTGCCGAACTCGGGGCGCCGCTTGGCCGCCTCGACGTCGCCGCCGTTGACGGTGTCCAGCCGGACCAGCGGGTCGAACTTCTGCCGCTGGTTGGCCTGCTCGCCGTCGCGCGGCGCGCGGACCGCGCCGGTGATGGCGTCGCCGCGGCGCAGCCCGTTCTTGCGCACCAGGTTCATCGAGACGTAGACGTCGCTCTGCCCGGCCAGGTACCCGGAGGTGCGGACGAAGGCGTAGTTGTCCAGCACGTCCAGGATGCCCGCGACCGGCTGCAGCACGTCGTCGTCGCGCAACTCCGGCTCGCGGGTCTCGCCGCCGAGGCCGCCGCCGGTGCCGCCGTCGCGGTCACGGCCGCGCCGACGCTCGCGGAAGCGCCTGCCCCGCCTGCCGCCGCGGCCCTCGTCGTCGTCGCCACCGCGGTTGTCGTTGCCGCGATCGCCACGAGCGTCGCCGCCGCGGTTGTCGCCGCCGCGGTTGTCGTTGCGGCTGTCGCCACGGGCGTCGCCGCCGCGGCTGTCGTTGCGGCTGTCGCCACCGCGGTTGTCGCTGCGGTTGTCGCCGCCGCGGCTATCGCTGCGGTTCTCACCGCCCCGGTTGTCCCCGCCACGGTTGTCGTTACGACTGTCCCCGCCGCGGCTTTCGCCGGCCCGGTTCTCGCTGCCACGGCCGTTCTGGCCGCGACGGCCGCGGTCGCCCTGGTCGCCGTCCGAATCCGCACGGGCCTCGCCCTGCGCCTCGCCACCGGAGCGCGCCTGGTCACGGCCGCGCCGCTGCCTGCCGCGGCCGCGCTGCGAGCCGTCCCGGCCGGAGTCATCGCCGGAGTCGGCACCGTCGGCGTTCCTGCCGTCGGAGGCGTCGCCATTGCGCGGCGTGTCGTTCTTCGGAGCATCGCTCCGGACCGCATCGGCCTTCGGCGCATCGCCCTGCGGCGCGTCGTTCTTGGGCGCGTCGTTCTTGGGCGCGTCCGTCCGACCGGCATCCGCGGGCGTCTCCGCCTGCGGCGCGGCCCCCTGGGGCGCCTGCACCGCGGGCACGGCCGCCTCGGGCGCCGCGACCTCGGCCGGGGCGACGTCGAGCGTCGCCTGCACGGCCTTCCCCCGGCCCCGGCGCGGCTCCGCGGGAGCCTCGGCCGCGGGGTCGGCGGCCTGCGTCTTCTCGGCCTTGGCGGGCTTCTCGGCGCGGGCGGGCTTCTCCACCTTCGGCGCCGGAGCGGATCCACCGGCCTGATTCGCCTTGATGGCGGCGATCAGATCTCCCTTGCGCATGCCGGAGGTGCCTCGGATACCGAGCTCTCCGGCCAGTGCGCGCAACTGCGGCAACAACATTCCAGTCAGCCCCGATCGTGCGACGTCGGTATTCTCGCTCAGAGTCGAAATCTGCCCGGAGTCACTTTCGCGGCCGCCCGGGGAACTTGGGTTGGATTCCACCCCGGGTGTCGCGAGCAGGTCCGTATCTGTCACGGAAATCCTTTCCTTCCCTCGAGTGCCGTGTGCTGATTCGAGGGTTCGTTCCGCAGCCCGGGCACTGTGCCGAGCCGGGATTGTGCCGTATCGCCTGCCCGCCGGACCGGCGGCTCGACCACCAGGGGCGCCACCGATGGTGAAAGGTGGGAGAGATCATTCCAGTTGCAGCGGCTGCGCAGCACCTCCATGGAGTGGAGGTTCGAGGCCGGAGCCCGCTGGAGCGATTGCCCTGATGAAGCACCGGCGTCTGATGCGCACGATGTACGGACGTCACCAGGATAGCTGGCCGGTGTGAAACTCGGCAAGACGGACTCGCCGTCAGCCGGCCAGCACTCCATCGGCGACCCCCGGCTCCAGCACCCGGAGCCCGTCGGCGGCCGCCTGCTCGCGGAGGTCGTCGGGGAAACCGCTGGTCGTGAGGGCGAGTACGGTCGGGCCCGCCCCGGAGACGGTGGCCGCGATCCCGGCCGCCCGCAACCGCGCGATCCAGGCCGTGGTGAGCGGGAGCGCGGGCGCCCGCTGCCCCTGGTGCAGCCGGTCCGCGGTGGCGGGCAGCAGCAGGTCGGGGCGCTCGGTGAGCGCGACGACGGCGAGCGCCGCCCGGCTCACGTTGAAGGCAGCGTCGCCGTGCGGCACCGTCTCCGGCAGCAGCCCGCGGGTGTGCGCGGTGGAGGAGCGCTCCTGCGGGATCAGCACCACCGGGCGCAGCGTCGCGTGCGGCTCCAGCCGGACGGCCCGGTACGAGCGCACCTCCCCCGGCTGCGCCGATTCCGTCCAGGAGACCACGATGCCGCCGAGCACGCTGGCCGCGGCGTTGTCCGGGTGGCCCTCGAACTCCGAGGCCAGCTGCACCAGCCGGTCCGGCTGCACCGCCAGCGCCGGGTCGAACCGAGCCGCCAGCGCGCAGCCGGCCGCCAGCCCGCCGACCACGGCGGAGGCCGACGAGCCGAGCCCGCGGGAGTGCGGAATGGCATTGCGGCACACCACGTCGAGGCCGTCCGCCCAGACCCCGGCCGCCTCCAGCCCACGCTCGATCGCGCGGACGACGAGATGCGAAGGGCCCCACGGCACGTCGTCGGCGCCCTCGCCCTCGACCCGGATACTCAGGCCGGTAGCCGTTGTGCGCACCTCGATCTCGTCGTAGATGCCGAGCGCCATGCCGAGCGAGTCGAAGCCGGGGCCGAGGTTGGCGGTGGAGGCAGGCACGCGGGCGGTCGCCGTGAGCTCGGCAGGCAGCGTCCTCGTCAGCACCTGGCTGTCGCGCGGGGTCACCGTCAGGCCAGCTCGAGTTCGGCCGCGACCCGGATCGGGTCGACCGCGATCGCCTGCACCTCCGGCATGCCGGACAGCGCGGTGTCCGGGTCCTTGAGGCCGTTGCCGGTGACCGTGCAGACCACGGTGAGCCCCGGCTCCAGCCAGCCCTCGGCGCGCGCCGCGAGCAGCCCGGCCACGCTGGCCGCCGACGCCGGCTCGACGAAGACGCCCTCGCGCGCCGCCACCAGCCGGTACGCCGCCAGGATCTCGTCGTCGGTGGCCGCCCGGAAGGCGCCGCCGGACTGCTCCTTGGCCTCAACCGCGCTGTTCCAGGAGGCGGGGGCGCCGATCCGGATGGCGGTGGCGATGGTCTCCGGATCCTTCACCGGCGCGCCGTTGACCAGCGGCGCCGCGCCCGCGGCCTGCACGCCGAGCATGCGCGGCAGCCCGGCGGTGACGCCGTCGGCGTAGTACTCCCGGTACCCGCGCCAGTAGGCGGTGATATTGCCCGCGTTGCCGACCGGGAGCGCGTGCACGTCGGGGGCGCGGCCGAGCACGTCGCAGATCTCGAAGGCGGCGGTCTTCTGCCCCTCGATCCGCGCCGGGTTCACTGAGTTCACCAGCCCGACCTCGGGGAAGTCGGAGGTCACCTTGCGGGCCAGCTCCAGGCAGTCGTCGAAGTTGCCCTGCACCTGGATGATCTTCGCGCCGAGCATGACGGCCTGGGCCAGCTTGCCCATGGCGATCTTGCCCTGCGGGATCAGCACCGCGCAGCTCAGCCCGGCCCTGCTCGCGTAGGCCGCGGCCGAGGCGGAGGTGTTGCCGGTGGAGGCGCAGAGCACCGCCCGCTGCCCGCGGTACTTGGCATCGGTCATGGCCATGGTCATGCCGCGGTCCTTGAACGAGCCGGTCGGGTTGGCGCCCTCGACCTTCAGGTACACCTCGCACCCGGTGAGCTCGGAGAGGTGCGGAGCGGGCACCAGCGGGGTGCCGCCCTCCAGCAGCGTGACCGGCTCCCAGTCGGCCGCACCGGCGAGCCGGTCGCGGTAGGCCGCGATCAGGCCGGGCCAGCGGGAGTGCACCCCTGCCTGCGGTGCGACGCCAGTCGTACTCATTCCTCGGTGCCTTCCAATCTCAGGACGCTGGTGACCGATGTGACGGAATCCATCTCCGCCAGTGCGGCGACGGTGTCCGCCAGCGCCGACTCCAGCGCGTGGTGGGTGACGACCACCAGGCGCGCAAGCTCGCCGTGCCCGCCCTGACGGACCGTCGAGATGCTCACCCCGTGTGCGGCGAATTCGCCCGCGACCTTCTCCAGCACCCCCGGCCGGTCTTCGACCTGCAGGTTCACGTGGTATCGGGTGGGTGTGTCGCCGATCGGCGCGATCGGTAGCTCAGCATAAACCGATTCGCCGGGCGCGCGACCGCCGTAGAACTTGTTCCTGGCCGCCATGACGAGGTCGCCGAGCACGGCGGAGGCGGTCGGCGCGCCGCCCGCACCCTGGCCGTAGAACATCAGCCGCCCCGCGGCCTCGGCCTCGACGACCACCGCGTTGAAGGCGCCGCTCACGGTGGCCAGCGGGTGCTTGCGCGGGATGAGCGCCGGGTACACCCGCACCGACACCCGCTCCTTGCCGCCGTCCGCGGGCGCGGGCTCACCGGGAGCCTCCGGCACCCGCTCGCAGATGGCGAGCAGTTTGACGGTGCAGTTGACCGCGGACGCCGTCTCCAGGTCCTCGGACGTGATCTTGGCGATCCCCTCGCGGTACACGTCCGCGGCGGTGACCCTGGTGTGGAAGGCGAGCGTGGCCAGGATGGCGGCCTTGGCGGCGGCGTCGTACCCCTCGACGTCCGCGGTGGGATCGGCCTCGGCGTAGCCGAGCCTGGTCGCCTCGGCGAGCGTCGCCGAGTAGTCGGCGCCGGTCTCGTCCATGGCGGAGAGGATGAAGTTGGTGGTGCCGTTCACGATGCCGACCACGCGGTTCACCCGGTCGCCCGCGAGCGACTGGATGAGCGGGCGCACCACCGGGATGGCGCCCGCCACCGCCGCCTCGAAGTACAGGTCGGCGCGGCTGCGCTCGGCCGCCGCGGCGAGCTCGCCGGTGTAGTCGGCGAGCAGCGCCTTGTTCGCGGTGACCACCGACTTGCCCGCGTTCAGCGCGGCCAGGATGAGCCGGCGCGGCGGGTCGATGCCGCCGATCACCTCGACCACCACGTCGACGTCGTCCCGCGCGACCAGCGCGTCGGGGTCGGTGGTGAGCAGCTCCGCGGGGATCCCGCGATCCTTGATGCTGCGCACCGCGACGCCGCGCAGCACCACCGGCGCGCCGACCCTGGCGCGCAGGTCGTCGGCGTGGTCGCGCAGGATGCGCACCACCTCGGTGCCGACATTGCCCATGCCGAGCACGGCCACCCCGATCGGCCGATCGGGCCCCCACCCGGCCTGCGGTACTCCGGTCATGGTTCCACCTCCGTATCGATGCGCCGGGCACCCCGCGCCTGGACTGTGGCGCGGGGCGCGCGGACGCGCGTCATCAGACCTCCAGCGAGAGCAGGTCCGCGATCGTCTCGCGGCGCAGCACGAGCCGCGCCTCCCCGTCGCGAACGGCGACGACGGCGGGCCTGGTCAGCTGGTTGTAGCGGCTGGACATCGAGTAGCAGTAGGCGCCGGTGGCGGCGACGGCCACCAGGTCGCCCGGGCCCGCGTCGGCAGGCATCCAGGTATCGCGGATCACGATATCGCCGCTCTCGCAGTGCTTTCCGACCACCCGGGCGACCACCGCGGGCGCGTCGGACGAGCGCGAGACCAGCCTGCAGTCGTAATCGGCCTGGTAGAGCGCGGGGCGGATATTGTCGCTCATGCCGCCGTCGACGCTCACGTAGCGCCTGCGCTGCCCGCCCTCCAGCGAGACGTCCTTGATCGTGCCGACCTCGTAGAGCGTGACGGTACCGGGCCCGGCGATGGCGCGGCCCGGCTCGACCGCGATGGTCGGCACCGCGAGCCCGGCGCGGGCAGCCTCGGCCACCACCAGCTCGCGCAGCTTGGCCGCGAACTCGTCCAGCGGCGGCGGGTTGTCCGTCGGCAGGTAGGAGATGCCGAGGCCGCCGCCGAGGTCGAGCGTCGCGATCCGCGCGGTGCGCTCGGCGCCGAACTTGTCCACGGCGTCCCTGAGCAGCCCGAGCATCCGCCGCGCGGCGATCTCGAAGCCGTCGATCTCGAAGATCTGCGAGCCGATGTGGCTGTGCAGCCCGACCAGCCGCAGGTTGTCCGCCTCGAAGACCCTGGCCAGCGCCTCCATGGCGTCGCCGCCCGCGATCGAGAAGCCGAACTTCTGGTCCTCGTGCGCGGTCGAGATGTACTCGTGCGTGTGCGCCTCGACGCCGACGGTGACCCGGACCAGCACGTCCTGCACGGTGCCCGCCCGGCCGGCGACCGTCTCCAGCCGCTCGATCTCGATCAGCGAGTCGACCACGACGTGCCCGACCCCGGCGGCCACCGCCGACTCCAGCTCCGCGACCGACTTGTTGTTGCCGTGCAGCGCGATCCGGTGCGCGGGGAAGCCTGCGTTCAGCGCGACGGCGAGCTCGCCGCCGGAGCAGACGTCGAGCGAGAGCCCCTCGTCCCGGATCCAGCGCGCGATCTCACCGCAGAGGAAGGCCTTCGAGGCGTAGTGCACCCTGGCGTCCGGGCCGAAGGCGCGCACCATGTCGCGGCAGCGGGAGCGGAAGTCGTCCTCGTCCACCACGAAGAGCGGGGTGCCGAACTCGCTCGCCAGCTCGTCCACCCTGACCCCGGCCAGGGTGACGACACCGTCCGCGCCGCGCTCGGCGTTGCGCGGCCAGACGTGCGCGGGCAGGTCGATCATGACGCTCGGGTCGGCCGGGCGCTGCGGCAGGTTCGGCGAGTTCGGGATCTCGGAGGCGTGCCGGGGTCCGGCGGGATGGGCGCTCATCGTGCTTCCTTCCAGGCCGCGCGGTGCGCGCCGTCGACGGGGGTGGTCACATCCGCTCCGGGGCGGTGACGCCGAGCAGCCCGAGGCCGTTGGCGAGCACCTGCCGCGTCGCGTTCACCAGGACCAGGCGGGCGGCGTTGGTCGGCGAGACCGGCTCGTCGCCGAGCGGGAGCACCCGCAGGTTCTTGTTGGTCTGGAACCGGTGGTAGGCGCCTGCCAGCTCCTCCAGGTAGCGGGCGACGCGGTGCGGCTCGCGCAGCCCGGCCGCGGTGCCGAGCACCCGCGGGTACTCGCCGAGGGTGCGGATCAGCTCACCCTCCTCGTCGGCGGCGAGCAGCGCGAGATCGGGGGTCACCTCGGCGAAGCCGAACTCCGCCGCGTTGCGCCCGATCGAGGCGGTGCGGGCGTGTGCGTACTGCACGTAGTACACCGGGTTCTCGGCGCTCTGGCTGGTCCACAGGTTCAGGTCGATGTCGATGCTCGAGTTCACCGAGCTGCGCACCAGCGAGTACCTGGCGGCGTCGACGCCGATCGCCTCGACCAGGTCGTCCAGGGTGACGACGGTGCCCGCGCGCTTGCTCATCTTCACGGCCTGGCCGTCGCGGACCAGGTTCACCATCTGGCCGATCAGCACCTCGACGGTGGCCGGGTCGTCGCCGAACGCCGCCGCGGCCGCCTTGAGCCTGCCGATGTAGCCGTGGTGGTCCGCGCCGAGCATGTAGATGCACAGGTCGAAGCCGCGGGCCCGCTTGTCCTGGAAGTAGGCGATGTCACCGGCGATGTAGGCGGAGTTGCCGTCGCTCTTGATGACGACGCGGTCCTGGTCGTCGCCGTAGGCGGAGCTGGCGATCCACCAGGCGCCGTCCTTCTCGTACAGGTCGCCGGAGTCCTTGAGCGTGTTCACCGCGCGCTCCACCGCGCCGGAGGCGAAGAGCGAGGACTCGTTGAAGTAGACGTCGAAGTCGGTGCCGAAGTCGTGCAGGGCCTGCCTGATCTGCGCGAACATCAGCTCGACGCCCTCGCGCCTGAACAGCTCAAGCCGCTCCTGCTCGGGCAGCTCGGCCGCGCCGGGGTGCGCGGTGGTGATCTGCGCGGCGATCTCGCCGATGTAGGCGCCGGCGTAGCCGTTCTCCGGCGTCGGGGCGCCGGTGGCGGCGGCGACCAGGGACTGCGCGAAGCGGTCGATCTGCGCGCCGTTGTCGTTGAAGTAGTACTCGCGGGTGACGTCGGCGCCCTGCGCGGCCAGGATCCGGCCCAGCGCGTCGCCGACCGCGGCCCAGCGGGTGCCGCCGAGATGGACCGGGCCGGTCGGGTTCGCGGAGACGAACTCCAGGTTGATCCTGGTGCCGGCGAGGGCCTGCGCGGTGCCGTAGCCGGTGCCCGCGGCGAGCACCTGCTCGAGGATCGCACCCTGCGCCGAAGCGGCCAGCCGGATGTTCAGGAAGCCCGGCCCGGCGACCTCGGCCGAGGCCACGCCGTCGGTCGCGGAAAGCGCCTCGGCCAGCCACGATGCCAGGTCGCGCGGGGCCACCCCCGCGGGCTTCCCGACGCGCATCGCCAGATTCGTGGCATAGTCGCCGTGTTCGGGATTACGGGGACGCTCCACGGTGACCTCGTCGGGCAGCACAGCGGGATCGAGCCCGCGTTCGACGAGCACCTTCGCCGCGGTACCGCGAAGGAGATCTGCAAGGTCAGCTGGAGTCACGAGTCTCTATCCTATGGTCTCGGCGGGTGTGCACCGCAGGTGGGCACCGCCCGGCCACGCCCATTCCGTCACGTCGAAAGAAGCACAGCGAGCGATGCCGAGTAGTAACGCCCCGAGGTCGTCCGGTGCCTCCAAGTCGGCGAAAGCCGTCCGCGCCGCCGGGAAGGTCGCACCGTCCGGTAAGGGTGGTGACCGCAGAGGCGGCGGTGGACCCGGCGGCCTGCAGAAGCGGCAGATCCCCTGGATGACGATCGGCGCGGCCGCGGTCATTGTCGCACTCGTCGGCGCACTCGCCTACAACCTGGTCCCCAAGTACCAGGAGCAGGCCGAGCTCGACCGATTCACCCCCAGCGCCGAGCGGCAGGACCCGTCCGACCAGATCGACGGCGTCGTCAAGCAGGAGTACCCCGCCGGGCTGCACATCGGCCCCACCCAGCGCGTCGCCTACGACAAGACGCCCGCCTTCGGCGGCCCGCACGACTCGTCCTGGGCCACCTGCACCGGCGTCGTCTACGACAAGGCGCTGCGCACCGAGAACGCGGTGCACTCGCTGGAGCACGGCGCGGTCTGGATCGCCTACAACCCCGACAAGGTGGACAGCGACGGCATCGAGACCCTCGCTGCCAAGGTCGAGGGCAAGCCGTACACGCTGATGTCGCCCTTCCCCGGCCTCGACTCCGCGGTCTCGCTGCAGTCCTGGGGCCACCAGCTCAAGCTGGACAGCGCCGACGACAAGCGGGTCGGCCAGTTCATCACCGCGCTGCGGCTGAACAACTACACCTACCCCGAGGTCGGCGCCGACTGCTCCACCATCGCCTTCGACACCGACAACCCGCCGCCCTTCGACGCCACCCCGCCCGGGCCGGACGCGGTGCCCATGGACGGCGCCGGGCTGACCCCGGACCAGGGTGAGCTCGGCGGCGGGCTGCCCGGTGGCATCCCCGGGCTGCCCGGTATGCCGGGCAACGAGTTCCCCGTGCCGGGTACGCCCGGCGTGCCGCAGTGAGCGTGGAAACCGACACACCTCAGGACTCGCTGGCGGGCCAGTTCCGCCGCCAGCGCACCGCGCTGCTGGTGTTCGGCGTGCTCGGCGCGATGCTCATCGGCTTCGCGCTGGGCGCGCTGGCCCGGCTCCCCCTCGACGGCCCCCGCCAGCCCGACCCCGGCCCGGTCGACGTCGGCTTCCTCCAGGACATGTCGGCGCACCACGCGCAGGCGGTGGAGATGGCGGGCGTCCTGCTCGTCCGCAGCACCGACACCGACGTGCGCCGGCTCGCCTACGACATCCTCACCACCCAGCAGAACCAGGTCGGTCGCATGCAGGGCTGGCTGCAGCTCTGGGGTGAACCCGCCCAGAGCACCGACGGCCATATGGCCTGGATGACCGCTACGGAAGGCGGCCACGCGCACGGCGGCTCGTCCTCTCCCGTTTCCCCGGTGCAGGTGATGCCCGGCATGGCCTCGCAGGAAGAACTCGCCAGCCTGCGCCAAGCCATGGGCCCCGGCCTCGACACCCTCTTCCTGCAGCTCATGCTCCGGCACCACCAAGGCGGGCTGGAAATGATCCGCTACGCCGCCGACCACGCCGAGACCACACCCGTCCGCAGCCTGGCAGGCACCATGGTGCAGACCCAGGAGGGCGAATCCCAGCTCATGAGCGGCATGCTCGCCGCCCGCGGCGCGAAACCCCTGCCCCTCAACTGACGTTTTGGTGCGCTGGCGAGCCATGCGTTACGCTTCATCCCGCTATCCCGCCCTCGTAGCTCAGGGGATAGAGCGTCTGCCTCCGGAGCAGAAGGCCGCAGGTTCGATTCCTGCCGAGGGCACAAGCCGAAGGCCCCGATCGTTCATGATCGGGGCCTTTGGCATGTCACCGGTCCGCCACTTCACGCAGGACCGACTCGTGCCGATGGACACGATCGCATCGTTGCATCGGTAGTTCGCGGCGCCACCGGGTGATCAGTTCGAACCGCCGCAGCAGGTCGGTCGGGACCGCCACCACCTCACACCGTAAATCCTTGCGAACTCTTGCGTTTCGTCTTCCAACGTAAATCTTCGATTGATTCGTCTAGCGATTTTACTTGAAATCGTCTACTCAATAGACTTACGCTGTGATCAGCGAGCAGCCGGTTCGGCTCGTCCTGAAGGAGCTCGCCGGCTCGGGATGGCGCTTCGAACGAGAAGGGAAAGGGAGTCACTCGGTGTGGAAGTGTCGGAGCGGTGCGCCCGGCGTCACCATCCCGACCGGGCACGGAGTGGTGCGGCCAGGGGTGGTGCGAGCGATACGGAAGGCCGTCGACGGTTGTCGCTGTGAGCGCGAGGAGGAGCCGTGAAGTACGAAGCGCACGTCACTGGGCGAGAAGGCCGCTGGTGGGCGGTGGAGATTCCGGAACTGGGCGAGAACGCGCAGACGCAGGCGCGGCGGCTGGCCGAGGTGGAAGGCGAGGCGCGGGACTACATCTCGGTGACGCTCGATGTGGTGCCTTCCTCGGTCCACGTCCAGGTGATCGTCGACGACTTCGCGCAGGTGTACGACGTCCAGGAGCGTTCTGCCTGGATTCGCGCGGCGCGCAGACTCATCGAGCAATTGGAGACCGATGTGCAGCGTGAGACGCGGGCGCTCACGACTGAGCTCACAGCCGAGGGAGTGCCGCTGCGCGAGATCGCCTACCTGGTCGGTACCACGTTCCAGCGGGTGGGGCAGCTCGCGACCGAGGAGGCGGCCGGGGCGACCCGGTCGGCATGGGCGATATCGGAGCGGAATCCGGAGGTGTTCGAGCGCGCACGGGAGGCTTTTCTGGCGGTGACACGGGTCGCCGAACCGGCGCCCCGCCGCGCCTGATGGGCGGCCCGCGGTGGCAGGCGGAACGGGTGGGGCTGCCGTAGGCTGCGGGGACAGCCGGGTTGGAGGACGCTATGAGCTATCCGCCGTATGGGTCGCAGCCGGATCCGAATCAGGGGTGGGGTGCTCAGCCGCCCGGCGGGGGGTACGGGCAGCAGCCGGGGTACGACCCGGGCTTCGGGCAGGGGCAGCCTGGTTACGGCCAGAACCCCGGGTACCAGCAGCCCGGCTATCCCGGTGCTTCGCAGCCCGGTTATGGACCGCCGCCCGGGAACGCGCAGCCTGGTTACGGCCAGCAGTGGGGGCAGCCGAACTACGGGCAGCAGCCGGGGTACCCACCTCCGGGCCAGGGGCAGCCTCGGCCACGGAAGAGCCGGACCGGGCTGATCATCGGCCTGATAGTCCTGTTTCTCGTCATCGCGGGCGGCATCACCGCGGGCATCGTGCTCACCGCACAGGGGAAAACGCCGCTCGCCTCGGACGAGAAGAAGATCGAGGTGGCGATCCGGGATTTCTACGAGACCCTCGGCGAGGACGGGTTCGCGGCGGCCGCTGCGACGGCGTGCGCGGGCGATCGGGACGAGTTCGAGGCGCTGAGCGAGGAGCAGAAGCGGGAGTTCGACCAGACGCAGGTCTCGGTGGTGATCAACGAGATCACGAACATCGTCATCACCGGCGATCGGGCGACCGCGACCATCACCGGGCGGATGACGCTGACCCTGCCCGGCGAGGACCCGGACACCGATACCGACACCGAGGAGCACGTGAAGAAGGAAGACGGCACCTGGAAGGTCTGCTCGGCGGACGACCAGGCCTGAGGCGACCGATCAGGTGGCCGGATACGGGTCCTCCAGCATGGGGATCACCGGCGACAGCAGCTCGTCGGTGCCGACCGTGACCGCTCCCCGGACCATCCGGTACACCCGGAAGACCCCCGCGTACTCCGGGTCTTCGTCGTCGTGGACGTACAGCAGCCCATAGGAACCGGGTGCGAGTTCACCGATCCGCCGGAAGAGCCCGACCAGCGCGGGCCCCCAGGTACCGGAGCGATTCGGCTGCCCGCCCAGGTGCAGGTAGTAGCCCACGTTCATGGGCCGCAGATCCATCAGCGCGTATCCGGCGAACTCGGCCACCGAAGCCTCGATCTCCCGCAGCCGGAGCGGCGGCTCGTCGTCCACCGCCGCGGCCGTCGACCGCAGGGAAATCCATCCGTGATACTCGAACACGGGAAAACCCTATGTCCGAGCATGGAGCGAGCGGCGGGAATCGAACCCGCGTAGACGGCTTTGCAGACCGTCGCCTCAACCACTCAGCCACGCCCGCGTGACAGGAGTAGATCCTGCGCGATCACCGGATCCGGGAACACGGTTGCACTCAGGGTGATTCGAAGGGAGCGCCGATATGATCACTCCCATGTCCCGCCCACGCCCGCTGCCGCAGGATCCGATCGCGGAGGCGCACCGCCAGTGGTCGGCGCACGGCTGGGGCGAGGTCGCGGACGGGATGGCGGCGGTGACGTCGCTGGTCAGGGCGCAGCAGATCGTGATGGCGCGGGTGGACGAGGCACTCAAACCGAGTGGCCTCACGTTCTCCAGGTACGAGCTGCTGCAGCTGCTGAGCTTCAGCCGCACGGGGGCCGTGCCGATGGCAAAGGCGAGCGAGCGGTTGCAGGTGCATCCGACCAGCGTCACCAATACCGTCGACCGGCTGGAGGCGGCGGGGCTGGTGCTGCGGGTGCCGCATCCGAGCGATCGCAGGGCCATCCTGATCGAGATCACCGAGGCGGGGCGGGCGCTGGTCGCGGCGGCCACCGAGGCGCTGAACAGCAATGTCTTCGCGCTGCCCGGGCTGGCGCCGGACCGGCTGCAGACGCTGCTCGAACTGCTCGCGGAGTTCCGCCGGGCGGCCGGTGACTTCGACGCGGGGGAAGACCCGGCGCACTGGGCTCCGGCCCGCGATCGGGTTCGCAGCCCGGACTGACGCCCGCGCTGAGCGAACCTTTACCGGCCCGAGCTTGGCACCGTGCCGGAAAGGGTCCACCATGAACGGCATGGTGCTGGTGCTGGGGGTATCGGCGGGTGCCGGCGGCGCCCGCGCGGTACTGACGCATTCGGATCAGCCGCACCTGCCGCCGATCGATCGCTGCCACGTTCCCGGCACGCCGGACAATGTCGATGCCGCCGTTTTCGAGGCGGTGCGGTTGATGCGCGCGGCGGCGAGCGCGCGCGACGAGTTGATCACCGGGACCGCTGTCACCTGTCGCTGCGCGCCGCACGCCGACACCGTGCGCGCGGCGGCGGGGATCGAGCGGGTCACCATCGTGGACGAGCCGCTGGCGCAGCTGCGCTACCTGCGCTTCTCCGGGCAGGTGAGCGACGACGCGCCGGTGCTGCTCTACGACCTGGGCAGCTCGGGGCTCACCCTCACGCACGCCGACACGGGCACCGAGACGGTGCTGGAGAGCCTGCACAGCGCCGCGGTGAGCGGTGACCGCTACGACACGCTGCTCCGGCAGCGGCTCGCGCAGGACGGCGTGCAGCCCGAGGAGGACGCCGTCCGGCAGCATCGGGAGGCGCTGAGCCGGGCCAGGGTGATCACCGCCAGCGACCCGGACACCGGCGGGCGGGCCGTCATCACCCGCAGCGACCTTGCCGAGCTCTGCTCGCAGAGCGTGCGGCGCTCGGCGACGCTGGTGCGCAGGCTGGTGGACGACGCCGAGGAGCCGCCGTACGCGCTGGTGCTGCTCGGCGGTTGTGCCCGCAATCCGGAGATGCGGGCGGAGCTGGCGGGGCTCGTCGATCTGCCGCTGATCTACGACCCGGAGCCGGAGTACGTCTCGGCGCGCGGGGCGGTGCTGGTCGCGGCCGGGCATCGGGGCGGTGAGGTGCGGATGCGGCGCCGCCGGGTCGGGGCGGCGCTGGCCGCGTTGCCCGCCAAGGCGGCGGCTGCAAGGGAGGCGGCCAGGCAGGTCGGGCACGAGCACCGCGGCGACCGGCGCGCGGTACTTGCCGCCGCCGGGGTCACCGCAGTACTCGGCGCCACCGTCGCGGGGCTGCTCATCTTCGACCGGGACGACCCCGCCCCGGCCGCGCCGCCCGCCACCGTCGAGGTGGCAGACCTCCCCACCACCACCCCCGGCTGATCGCGCTCGCCCCGGCCCCGACACAGGGCTATGGGCCGCTCGCCCCGCCCTCGCACCGGGCTGGATGTCGCTCGCGCTGCCTGGCACCGTCCGGCAACCCCGCTCGTCCGGCCGCAACACCTGGCTCGAACCCCGCCAGGCGCGGGCCACGGCACCGCGAAAAGCGACGTGCCCCGGTCCGAACCCGGACCGGGGCACGCGAAGCGAAAAGCTCAGCGGTTCACGAACTTCGGCTTCCGCTTCTCGGCGAAGGCACTCATGCCCTCTTTCTGATCCTCCAGCGCGAACAGCGAATGGAACACCCGCCGCTCGAAGCGCAGCCCCTCGGCCAGCGTCGTCTCGAACGACCGATTCACCGACTCCTTGGCGATCATGGCGACCGGCAGCGACATGGACGCGATCGTCTGCGCAGCCTCCAGCGCGGTATCGAGCAACTCGGCAGCCGGAACAACCCGGGCGACCAGCCCGGCCCGCTCGGCCTCCTCGGCACCCATATTGCGCCCGGTGAGCACCAGATCCATCGCCTTGGCCTTACCGATGGCCCTGGTCAACCGCTGCGACCCGCCGATGCCGGGGATGACGCCGAGCTTGATCTCCGGCTGCCCGAACTTGGCGGTGTCGGCGGCGAGCAGGATGTCGCAGATCATGGCGAGCTCGCAGCCGCCACCGAGCGCGTACCCGGCGACCGCGGCGATGGTCGGCTTGCGGAACTGCGCGAGCCGCTCCCACTTGGCGAAGTAGTCGTCCAGGAACATGTCCATGTACGACTTGGGCTGCATCTCCTTGATGTCGGCACCCGCCGCGAAGGCCTTCTCCGACCCGGTGATCACGATGGCGCCGACCTCGTCGTCGCGCTCCAGCTCGTCCAGCGCGGCGAGGATGTCGTCCAGCACCTGCGCGTTCAGCGCGTTCAGCGCCTTGGGCCGATTCAGCGTGATCCAGCCGACGACACCGGTCTCCGCGGTGCCCTTGCGCTCCAGCAGGATCGTCTCGAAATCGGTCACTCGGAGGCCTCCTGGTTCGAGCGGTCACGGATATCGGTGACGATAGCCGAGAAGTCCCGCGCCGCATCGGTCTGGTTGAAGCGGGTGTAGATCTCCGCGGCCAGGGCCCCGAGCTGCCCGTCGACCCCGTTGGCCTGCAGCGCGTTCGCGGCCAGGCCGAGATCCTTGGTCATGAGCGCGGTGGCGAAGCCGGGCTTGTAGTCGTTGTTCGCGGGGCTGGTCGGCACCGGGCCCGGCACCGGACAGTAGGTGGTGAGCGACCAGCTCTGGCCGGACGCGGTGGAGACCACGTCGTAGAAGGACTGGTGGCTCAGCCCCAGCTTCTCGCCGAGGACGAGCGCCTCGGAGAGCGCGACCATGGAGACCCCGAGCAGCATGTTGTTGCAGATCTTGGCGGCCTGGCCGACGCCCGCGCCGCCGCAGTGCACCACTTTGCCGCCCATGACCTCGAGGACCGGGAGCCCGGCCGCGAAGTCGGCCTCCGCGCCGCCGACCATGAAGGTCAGCGTGCCCGCTGCGGCGCCGGCGACGCCACCGGAGACCGGGGCGTCCAGCGCTCGGTGCCCGGCCGCCACCGCGCGCTCGGCCGCGGTCTTGGCGTCCGCGACGTCGATGGTGGAGCAGTCGATGAAGAGAGTGTCCGGCTCGGCGGCGGGCAGGATGTCGCCGTAGACGTCGAGCACCAGCTTGCCGTTGGGCAGCATGGTGATCACCACCTCGCGCCCGGCCACCGCCTCGACGGCGGTCGGCACCACGGTGGCGCCGTCGGTGCGGGCCTGCTCCTGGGCGGCGGGCACCGGATCGAAGGCGAGCACGTCGTGCCCTGCCTTCACCAGGTTGGCGGCCATCGGCGCACCCATGTGGCCGAGACCGAGGAATCCGATCTTCACTGTTCGTCCTCCGATGTGGTGAGCCCGAGCTCCCGATCGCCGAGCTCGGCGAAGTACTCCCCCACCAGCCCGTCGGTGACCTCGGCCAGGGTGGCGGGCTGCCATTGCGGGTTGCGGTCCTTGTCGACGACCTGCGCCCGGATGCCCTCGACCAGGTCGTGCGAGGCGAGCGAGGCGATGGAGACGCGGTACTCCTCGTTCAGCACCGCCTCCAGGGTGGAGAGCTCGCGCGCGTGCCGCAGGGAGCGCAGCGTGACCTTGAGCGCCACTGGCGACTTGCCGAGGATGTCCGCCGCGGCGGCCTTCGCCTCCGGCGCATCGTTCGACTCCAGCCGGGCGACGATCTCCTCGACGGTGTCCGCGCTGTAGGCGGCGTCGATCCAGGAGCGCTGTCCGGCCAGCGCCGATTCCGGTGCCGCCGCCGCGTGCTTGGCGATGGCGTCGTCGGCGCTCTCGGTGCGCAGGGTGTCCAGCAGGGCCGGGATCTGCTCCGATGGCACGTAGTAGTCGGCGAAGCCGGTGGCGATGGCGTCGCCCGCGGTCATCCGGGCGGTGGTGAGCGCGACGTGCGCGCCGATCTCACCGGGTGCGCGGCTGAGCAGATACGTGCCGCCGACGTCGGGGATGAAGCCGATCCCGACCTCGGGCATGCCGATCTTGGAGCGCTCGGTGACGATGCGGTGGCTGCCGTGGCCGGAGAGCCCGACGCCGCCGCCCATCACGATGCCGTCCATGACCACGACGTACGGCTTGGGGTAGCGGCCGATCAGCGCGTTGAGGATGTACTCGTCGCGCCAGAACTTCCCGGTGGCCGAGTCCGCAGCCGCCGCGCCGGTGGCGCCGCCCAGCTCCCGCGCATCGCGGTGGATGGCGACGATGTCGCCGCCGGCGCAGAGCCCGCGCTCCCCCGCGCCGGTGACGACGACGGTGCGCACCGCGTCGTCGGTGGCCCAGGCCCGCAGCGCGTCCGTGATGGCGAGCGCCATCTCATGGTTCAGCGCGTTGATGGCCTTGGGCCGGTTCAGCGTGATCAGCCCGAGGCCGTCCCGCTGCTCGATCAGGACCTCCGGATCGGTCGTTCCGCTCATGCTCCGCCCTTCCCGGCACGAGCGGCCCAGCCTTCGCTCATGCCGCTCCTACCACCGCGCGGGCGACGACCACCCGCATGATCTCGTTGGTGCCCTCGAGAATCTGGTGCACGCGCAGGTCGCGCACGATCTTCTCGACTCCGTACTCGGCCAGGTAGCCGTAGCCACCGTGCAGCTGCAGCGCCTTGTTCGCAACCTCGAACCCGGCATCGGTGGCGAATCGCTTCGCCATCGCGCACAACTCCACCTTGTCGGGGGCGTCCGCGTCCAGTGCGGCCGCGGCCCGCCAGAGCAGGGTGCGGGCGGCCTCCAGGTCGGTGCGCATGTCGGCGAGGTCGAACTGCAGCGCCTGGTTCTTGAGCAGCGCCTTGCCGAATGCCTGGCGCTCGGCCAGGTAGGGCACGGTCTTGTCGAGCGCGGCCTGGGCCCCGCCGACCGAGCAGGCGGCGATATTGATCCGCCCGCCGTTCAGCCCGTTCATCGCGATCCGGAAGCCGTCGCCCTCGTTGCCGAGCAGATTGGCGGCGGGCACCCTGGCGTTGTCGAAGATGACCTGCCTGGTGGGCTGGGCGTTCCAGCCCATCTTCTTCTCGTTGGCGCCGAAGGAGATGCCTGGCGTGTCGCCCGGCACGATGAAGGCCGAGATGCCGCCCGCGCCGGGGGCGCCGGTGCGGGCCATCACCACGTAGACGTCGGTGGCGCCCGCGCCGGAGATGAACTGCTTGGCGCCGTTGAAGACGTAGTCGTCGCCGTCGCGCACGGCCTTGGTGCTCAGCGCCGCCGCGTCCGAGCCGACACCGGGCTCGGTCAGGGCATAGCTGGCCAGCAGCTGCATCGAGGTCAGCCCGGGCAGCCAGCGTTCGTGCTGCTCGGGGTTGCCGTAGCGGTCCACCATCCAGGTCGCCATGTTGTGGATGGAGATGTACGCGGCGATGGCGGGACAGCCGGTGGCGAGCTGCTCGAAGATCCGCACCGCGTCCAGCCTGCGCAGCCCCGAGCCGCCCACCTCCTCCCGCACGTAGATGCCGCCGAGCCCGAGCGGCCCGGCCTTGCGCAGGATGTCGACCGGGAAGTGCTTGCGCTCGTCCCAGTCCAGCGCGTTCGGCGCGAGGAATTCGTCGGCGAACTCGCGAGCCGTGTCCCGGATCGCGCGCTCGTCCTCGTCCAGGTCGAAGATCGTCATTCCATTGTCGGAATCACGAACGCGTTGCTCTCCTTGAGGCCGGAGGGCCAGCGCTGGGTGACGGTCTTGGTCTTGGTGTAGAAGCGGATCGAGTCCGGGCCGTGCTGGTTCAGGTCGCCGAAGCCGGAGCGCTTCCAGCCGCCGAAGGTGTAGTAGGCGATCGGCACCGGGATCGGCACGTTGATACCGACCATGCCGACCTGCACCCGGGAGGCGAAGTCGCGGGCGGTGTCGCCGTCGCGGGTGAAGATGGCGACGCCGTTGCCGTACTCGTGCTCGTTGGCGAGGCGCAGCCCCTCCTCGTAGTCCTTGGCGCGGACGACGGTGAGGACCGGGCCGAAGATCTCCTCCTTGTAGATGCGCATCTCGGAGGTCACCTTGTCGAAGAGCGTCGCGCCGACGAAGTAGCCGTCCTCGGCGCCGTCGACGACCAGCCCGCGGCCGTCGACCACCAGCTCGGCGCCCTCCTCGATGCCGATGTCGATGTACTTCTTCACCCGGTCGACGCCGTCCTTGCCGACCAGCGGCCCGTAGTCGGCGCCCGGATCGTCGGACCTGCCGACATTGAGCTTGTGCACCCGCTCGGTGAGCTTCTCCAGCAGGCGTTCCGCGGTCTCCTCGCCGACCGGCACCGCCACCGAGATGGCCATGCAGCGCTCGCCCGCGGAGCCGTAGCCCGCGCCGATCAGCTGATCGGCGACATCGTCGAGGTCGGCGTCGGGCAGGATGATCGCGTGGTTCTTGGCGCCGCCGAAGCACTGCGCGCGCTTGCCGTTGGCGGTCGCGGTCTCGTAGATGTACTGCGCGATCGGGGTGGAGCCGACGAAGCCGACCGCCTTGATCCGCGGGTCGTGCAGCAGTGTGTCGACGGCCGTCTTGTCGCCGTTGACCACGTTGAAGATGCCCGGCGGCAGCCCGGCCTCCAGGAACAGCTCGGCGAGGCGCAGCGGCACCGAGGGGTCGCGCTCGGAGGGCTTGAGCACGAAGGCGTTGCCGCAGGCGATCGCCGGGCCCGCCTTCCACAGCGGGATCATGGCCGGGAAGTTGAACGGCGTGATGCCGGCGACGACGCCGAGCGGCTGGCGCATGGAGTAGACGTCGATGCCGGTGCCCGCGCTGTCGGTGTACTCGCCCTTGAGCAGGTGCGGGATGCCGACGGCGAACTCGATCACCTCGAGGCCGCGCTGGATGTCGCCCTTGGCGTCCGGGATGGTCTTGCCGTGCTCGGAGCTGAGCAGCGCGGCCAGGCTCTCGATCTCGTCCTGCACCAGGGTGAGGAACTTCATCAGCACGCGCGCGCGGCGCTGCGGGTTGGTGGCCGCCCAGGCCGCCTGCGCCGCCTCTGCATTGGCGATGACCGCCTCGACCTCGGACTTGCTGGCCAGCGGAACCCTGGCCTGCACCTGCCCCAGGTTCGGATCGAAGACGTCGGCGAAGTTGCCGGAGGTACCGGCGACGTGCTGGCCTCCGACGAAGTGAGTGAGTTCGCGAACCATGTTCGTCCTGTTCTCTCGGGGAGTTCTACGGGCATCCTATAGTTGGACGTCCAAGTAATTACCGGTAGGTCACCGAATGTGACCCACGGCACGATTATCCTCCGATTCGGCCGAAGCTGGCGCCGATCTTGGTGAGCAAGGTGCGGCGGGCGGCGCGGGATTCCGGCGCGAACGGAAGCAGCGGGTAGTCGTGGATGGCGTCCGGCTCCTCGTGCAGCGTGACGGCCGGGGCGCGGTCGCGCAGCAGGCGGCAGTCGGCGAGCCCGATGTCGCGGCCGCCGATGTACAGGTCGATCGGCGGGAGCTGGGTCAGGTCGCCGAAGAGTGGGCTGACCAGCGGGTCGTCCGGGGCCAGGTCGCCGCGCCACACCTCGCCGCAGAGTTTCAGGCCGGCCGCGGAGAGCCACGGGTCGCGGCGTTCGAGGGCCGGGATCTCCGGGTTGGTGAGCGCGATGTCGAGCCAGGGGGCGACCAGGGTGAGGCCGGTGGGTGCGGCGTTCAGGGCGGCCGCGAGGGCGAGGCCCGCGCCCGCCGAATCGCCCGCCAAGTGGATCGGGCCCCCGAGTTCGGCGAGCAGCGTTGCGAGCAGGGCGTGCGCGTCGCGGGCGGTGTGCTGCGGGGCGAGGCCGTAGCGGGGGACGTGCACCGGGCGGCCGGTGGCGGTGGCGATATCGGCCACCAGGTCCCAGTGCTGGGTGGCGATGGCGCCGACGTAACCGCCGCCGTGCAGGTAGACGGTGCTGCCCGGACCTTTCACGGTTTCCGGCTCGACGGTGTGCACCGGGAAGCCATCGACCTCACGGGTGCTCAGCCGCTCCCGGAGCCGGGCCGGCGGTCGCGCCGGGCGCTTGGGTTCGGCGAGGTAGGCGCGGGCGTTGGCGGCGGTGGCGTAGCGGCGGTGCCGGGTGAGCCGGACCACGCCGGCCAGGAGGTGCATCTGCCAGGACATGCCCGCATTCTGCGGGATGGGGCACGGGTTCGGCATGCCCCGACCAGGGGGCAGGCACGGCTCGCCGCGCGGAGCCTTCCGCCGGCGGGCCGGCTCAGCCGAGTCCGCCGAGCGCCAGCCACTCCAGCCCGAACAGCGGCGCTCCGGCGAACTGCGGGCGCGGCTGCTCGGGCTCGGGGCGGAAGGCGAAGCGGGTGCCGCGCGGGTCGATCAGGCCGGCCGGGTCGGCCACGCCGAGGGCGGGAAGTTCGCCGGTGCGGGTTCGGGTCGGCACGGTGCACACCTCGCGGGGGTCCGGGGATCGCGGTCGTCGTTGCCATTGCAGCGATTTTGGGCGCGGAAGTCGCGGGTTGTGCTCGAGCCGAGCCGAAACCGGGCTCGACGCGGGTCAGTAGATACGCACCTCCGGAATGGTTCCCATCAGCGCGCCCCACTCCGGGTACTTCGCGATCTTGGCCGCGCTCAGCGCCTCGATCTTCGCCTGCAGCGCGGGATCCGGGTCGTCGCTGACGTCGGGGCCGACCGCGAGCCGGGCGAAGTGCGGCACGATCTCCGGATCGCCCGCCAGGTGCACGGGATCGTGCAGATACCGCTCCAGCGCGGCCAGATCCGCGATCCCGACGACGTAGCCGTGCGTATATCCGTCGGCATCGCCGAGACCTTGCCCGACCGTGCCGAACGAGACCGACTCCACCGAGGCGGTGCGGCGCATGAGCTCGAGCACCCGCTCCCGCTGCTCGTCGGTGGTCTCCGGCCGGAAGCTGAACCGCAGGGTGTGCACGATCATGGAAGTCCTCCTTTTTGAACCGATGAGTTCAATCTAGAGAACTACCCAGTCAGTCCACAAGGGTGGACACGAAAGTACGATGGCCGGATGACGGTGACCAGGGGGCGAATCGACAAGCGGCGGGCGATCCTCGACGCGGCCTTCTCGGTCTTCGCCCTCCGCGGCTACGACCAGGCCTGCGTGCAGGAGATCGCGAGCGCCGCCGGGGTCGCGAAACCGACGGTCTACAACCACCTCTCGGACAAGGCGACGCTCTTCCACAGCGCGCTCCGGGCCGCCGCCGAAGAGGTCACCGCGCTGTGTGCCGCGGCGGTGGAGCCGCTGCGCGACGCCGCCGACGTACCCGCCGCGCTGGCCGAGACGGCCGCGCTGCTGCTCGCCGCCTGCTCGGACGAGCGCTCCCGCGCGCTACGCAAACTGGCCCTCGCCGAGAGCACCGCCTTCCCCGACCTGCTCGACGAGATCCAGGAGGCCACCGCGCTGCGGCTGCGCGCCGCGCTGGCCGATCGGCTGGCCCGGCTCACGCTCGCCGGACGGCTGCGCACCCCGGACCCCGACATCGCCGCCGAGCAGCTCATCGCGCTGCTCACCGGGCCACTGGAATCCCGCTCCCGAATGGGAAGGCGGGAGGTGCCCGCGGCCGAGCTCGACACCATCGCGACGGCCGCCGTGCGCACGTTCCTGTCCGCGTTCGGCACACCAGGCGAAACAGCCCGGTCGGCGGCCGGGCCCGTGTGACAATCGCTCCGCACCGCGACGACAGGAGATCAGGATGCGGCTGGCCGGTACCGAGCTCGGCGATTTCCGCGTCCTGGACGCGCACATCCACCAGTGGGACCCGCTCGGCACCCCGCGCGACTTCAGCTCGCTGGCCAAGCTCTTCAAGTACCTGCCGGTGCCGATCGATCTCGCGGTGCGGGTGGCGAAGAAGCGGGATCGCGA
This sequence comes from Nocardia sp. NPDC057227, assembly GCF_042669725.1. Taxonomy (NCBI): domain Bacteria; kingdom Bacillati; phylum Actinomycetota; class Actinomycetes; order Mycobacteriales; family Nocardiaceae; genus Nocardia; species Nocardia sp. NPDC057227. The sequence goes on from NZ_JBHUXA010000031.1 coordinate 38,927, forward strand.
GTTCGTCGGCGACCCGACCGCCTACACCAAGCCGTACCTGCCCGCCGACTACCGCGCCGACGCGGGCCCGCTCCCGGTGGCAGGCATCGTGCACATCGAGGTGGACTGGCACGCGAGCGCCCCGCTCGGCAAGGCGGACGAGACCCGCTGGGTGCAGAGCCTGCCGTTCGGCGTCGACACCCCGGCCCTGGCCGCGCTGATCGCCTCGGCCGACCCCGCCGCCCCCGCCTTCGCCGACCTGCTCGACGCGCACGGCTCGGCCTCGCCGGTGCTGCGCGGCATCCGCACCATGGTCGCCAACCACCCGGACCCCGACGTCCGCTCCTTCACCCCGGCCCCGGACGCGCTGGAGAACCCGGCCTTCCTCGACGGCTTCGCCGAGTTGGCGAAGCGCGGGCTGAGCTTCGAGGCGTGGGTCTACTCGCACCAGATCCCGCAGGTCACCGCGCTGGCGCAGCGGTACCCCGAGGTGCCGATCGTGCTGAACCATCTGGGCACCCCGGCGGGACTCTTCGGGAGACTCGGCAGCCGCACCGGCGCGGACGCCAACGCCCGCCGCGATCTGCTGCTGCGCTGGCGCGACGACACCGCCGCGCTCGCCGCGCACCCGAGCGTCGTGGCCAAGGTGAGCGGGCTCGGCATGCCGGTGCTCGGCCACCCGGTCCCGAAGCGCGGCACCACGACGCCGGTGGATGCGCTGGTGGACCGGTTCGGCCCGCTGCTCACGCACGCGCACAGCGTCTTCGGCGCGGAGCGGCTGATCTGGGGCTCCAACTTCCCGGTGGACAAGCCGATCACGACGATCCCGGGTAGCGCCGAGGCGGTCGCGCTGGTCCTTGCCGAATCCGGGTACGGCGCGGAGCAGCTGCGCGCGGTGTTCGGGACGAACGCGCGCCGGTTCTACCGGATCGAGGGCTGAGCCTCAGGGCACCGGGAGGAAGCGGGCGCCGAGCACCGCGCCCACCTGGTGGATGTGCTCGGCGATCCGGTCGGCGTCGATCTCGATGGTGCCGGTGCGCCAGGCGGTGAGCAGCTCGACGAAGCCGCCGATGCCGATCAGCGTGCTGATCCGGAAGTCGGTCTCGTCGACGCCGGGGCGCAGGTAGGGGCGGGAGAGCTCGATCATGAGGTCGGTGGCGTCGCCGATCATTCGCTTGCGGCGCTGCTCGAGCACGGCGCTGCCCGCGTGGTCGGCGAGCAGGATGCGGGCCCTGCTCTGGTCGTCGACTTGGAAGCCCACTGCGCGCCGCACCGCTTCGCGCAGGATCTCCAGCGGCGGCTGCTCCGCCGTCACCGCGCTCGCCAAGTGCGCGAAGACCTCGGCGCAGACGTCGTCCCAGGCCGCGCCGAGCAGCTCGTCGCGGTCGGCGAAGTGCTCGTAGAAATAGCGATCGTTCAGCCCGGTGCGGGTACAGACCTGACGCATGGTCACCGCGGCCCAGCCGCTCTCCGCCCACAGCGCGAGCGCCGCATCGATCAGCCGGCCACGCCGCTCGGCGCTGCGCTCGGCCGCCGTGCGGCCACCCCAGGTGCGCGCGGGAACAGGTACGGCCACGGTTGACAAAGTATCACCGGCCGCGTGTTATTGGTGGCAGGTGCGGACAATGGGGTCACCTGACACCAGTTTGGGCCCCTCCCACGACTCCCGAGGAGTGTGCATGCGGCTCAATCCCTTCGGCGGCCCCCGGCGGACCGCGAACGCCGACGCGGTGGTCACCGGTGCGGGCAGCGGCATCGGCCGGGCCTTCGCCGTCGAGATCGGCAGGCGCGGCGGGCGGGTGCTCGTCGCCGACATCGATCAGGAGCGCGCCGCGGAGACCGTCGACCTGGTCGTGCAGGCCGGCGGCAAGGCGCTGGAGACCCGGTGCGACGTGCGATCCGCCGACGAGGTGGCGTTGCTGGCCGGGATCGCCGACGAGTTCTTCGGCGGCCCCCCGACGCTGGTGATCAACAACGCCGGTATCGGCCAGGGCGGCCCGCTGATCGGCGAGGTGAGCCTGGCGGACTGGAAGCGCACCCTGGATGTGAACCTCTGGGGCGTGATCTACGGCTGCCACGTCTTCGCCCCTCGCCTGCGCGCGGCCGGGCGCGGCGCGATCGTCAACGTCGCCTCGGCGGCGGCCTTCGGCACGGCGCCCCGGATGTCGGCGTACAACGTCAGCAAGGCGGGGGTGCTCGCGCTGTCGGAGACGCTGGCGGCCGAGCTCTCCGGCAGCGGCGTGAGCGTCACGGTGCTCTGCCCGACCGCGGTCAAGACCAATATCCTCACCCCGGAGGCGCCGCTGGACGGCTTCGCCGAGAAGGTCGGCGGGCCGCTGCTGCGCTGGACCGGGCGGCCGCCGGAGTCGATCGCCACGACCACGCTGGACGCGGTCGACGGCGGCGAGCTGTACGTGGTGCCGCAGGTCGAGGCGAAGCTGGCCTGGTCGACCAAACGGCTCGCCCCGACCGCGTACACCCGCGCCGCCGGGCTGATGAACCGGCTGGTCCGATGAGCGCGGCCGACCACGAGATCATCGTGGTCGGCGCCGGCTTCTCCGGAATCGGCGCCGGAATCCAGCTGCGCCGGGCCGGGTTCGACGACTTCCTGATCGTCGACGAGGCGGACGGCGTCGGCGGCACCTGGCACTGGAACACCTACCCCGGTGTCGCGGTGGACATCCCGTCCTTCAGCTACCAGTTCTCCTTCGAGCAGCGGGACGAGTGGTCCCGGGTGTACGCGCCGGGCCGGGAGCTGAAGGCGTACGCCGAGTCCTGTGTCGACAAGTACGAGCTGCGCGGGCACATCCGCTTCGGCACCACCATCGAGCGGGCCGAGTTCGACGAGGGCGCGCACCGCTGGCGGCTGCACACCGGCGACGGCGCGGAGCTCACCGCCCGCTTCCTCGTCGGCGCCACCGGCGCGCTGACCAGGCCGAAGCCGCCGGAGATCCCCGGCATCGACGAGTTCGCCGGGATCACCATGCACACCGCGCGCTGGGATCACGAGCAGGAGCTGCGCGGCAAGCGGGTGGCGATCATCGGCACCGGGGCCTCGGCGGTGCAGATCATCCCGGCCGTGGCGCCGGAGGTGGAGCAGCTCACCGTCTTCCAGCGCACCCCGATCTGGTGCCTGCCCCGGCCGGACGCGCCGCTGCCAGGCCCGCTGCGGCTGGCGCTGAAACTGCCAGGCGGCAAACTGCTCACCCGGCTGGCCAGCCAGACCTACGTGGAGCTCACCTTCCCGGTGGCCGCGCACTACTACACCACGCTGCCCACCGCGGCGGCCGCGGAGCGGATCGGCCACGCGCACCTGCGCCGCTCGGTGCGCGACCCCGAGCTGCGTGCGAAGCTCACCCCGCGCTACGCGCTCGGCTGCAAGCGGCCCAGCTTCTCCAACAACTACCTGAGCACGTTCAACCGGGCGAACGTCGCGCTGGAGACCGACCCGATCGCCGCCGTCACGCCGACCGGGGTGCGGACCGCCTCCGGGGTCGAGCACGAGGTGGACGTGCTGATCCTGGCCACCGGGTTCCGGGTGATGGAGGCGGGCAGCATGCCGACCTTCGACCTGCGCGGGGTCGGCGGGCGCGACCTGGAGCAGTGGTGGGACGAGAACCGGCTGCAGGCGTACGAGGGCGTGAGCATCCCCGGCTTCCCCAACTTCTTCTGCGTGATCGGGCCGTACGGGTACAACGGCGCCTCGTACTTCACCCTGATCGAGAACCAGACGAAGCACATCCTGCGCTGCCTCGAGCACGCGCGGGAGCGCGGCGCCAGCCGGGTGGAGATCACCGAGGCGGCCAACGACAGGTACTTCCGGGAGATGCTCTCGCGCCGCGGCGGTCAGGTGTTCTGGCAGGAGAGCTGCGCGACGGCGAACAGCTACTACTTCGACAAACACGGCGACGTGCCGCTGCGGCCGTCGACCACGCTGGAGGCGGCGTGGCGGGCCGGGCACTTCGATCTGGGCGACTACCGGTTCGACGCCGCCGCCTGAGGCGGGTGTAGGGCAGTGGGCGGGCAGCGCCGCTACCTTCCGGCTGACCGTCGGCCGGATCACACTGGAGAACGGCACCCGACGCCGGGAAGTTCCGGCCCCCACTCGACACCCGATGGCCCCGCCCACGAGCCCCGGTGTGTCTTCGGCCCCGGCGCCGGGTGTTCATCACTCCTCCAGCGCGCGGTACAGCGCGGCCAGATCCTTCCAGCCCATGGCGGCGATCGCCTCGTCCGGTGCGGTGCTGCGCAGGGCCTGGCGGAGCAGGACCGGGTCCAGATCGTCCAGGGCCGGGCGCGGAGCAGGGCGCGGGAGCGCGGGGAGTTCCAGTGCCTCGCCGTAGGGGTCGGCCGGGTCGGCGGTGTCGCTTTCCCGCTCGACCGCGCCGATCAGGGCCTCCGGGTCGACGCCGCGCACGGTGAGCAGGTCGCGCGGGTGCTCGTCCAGGCGGTCCGCGAAGACGTGGCAGATGGCGGCGACGTGTTTGCACGGGCGGGCGGAATCCGGGCAGGTGCAGTCGAAGTCGAGGTCGGCGGCGGTGTCCGGGAGGAGCAGGGGCTCCAGGCTCGCGGGCGGAAGGCCGGCGACCACCTCGGCGAGCGTGCCCGGGCTCGCGCGGATCTCCTCGACCAGCAGCTCCAGCTCCTCCGGGCGCATGCGGCGCACCACCAGCGCCGCGGTGAACGGCCGCGGCTGGCTGCCCTGCACCTCCCCGACCACCACCCCCGGCTCCGCCCGCCAGCTCAATACTTGTCCACCGCGGACAACCGCCCGCCCCCGCGCCAGTCTGCCGGTCTCACCCACGCGGTCGATGCCGGCCAGCAGCGCCCGCCCCCAGCGCGGGGCGGCTCGCACTGTGCCGCCGCGGCGCCCGCTCATCGAGTACGCCTCCGCGCTCCAGGCGGCACCCCGCAAACCCTGCGGCGGGGAGCGGGGCTCACTCCCCCACCGCCTCGGCGCCGAGGGCGAAGAGGTCGCGGAGTTCGTCGGTGCCGAGTTCGGTGACCCAGTTCTCGCCGACCCCGACGGTGAGATCCGCGAGTTTGCGCTTGTGCGCGATCATCTCGTCGATCCGCTCCTCCAGCGTGTCGACGCAGACCAGCTTGCGCACCTGGACCGCGCGGCGCTGGCCGATCCGGTAGGCCCGGTCGGTGGCCTGGTTCTCCACCGCGGGATTCCACCAGCGGTCCATGTGCACCACGTGGTTCGCGGCGGTGAGATTGAGCCCGGTGCCGCCCGCGGCCAGCGAGAGCACCATGAGCGGCGGCCCGTCCGCGCTCTGGAACCGCTCGACCATGGCGTCCCGCGCCCCGCGCGCGACCCCGCCGTGCAGGAACGGCACCTGGGTGCCGAACCGCTCGGCCAGGAACGGCACCACCAGCTCGCCGAACTCGCGGAACCGGGTGAAGAGCAGCGCCTTCTCGCCGTCCCCGAGCACGCCGTCCACGATGTCCTCCAGCAGCGCCAGCTTCCCGGAGCGGTGCTGCCCCCGGCGCAGCACCGGCGAGCCGTCGCCGAGGAAGTGCGCGGGATGGTTGCAGACCTGGGCCAGCCGGGTGAGCGCGGCCAGCACGGCGCCGCGCCGTGCCATACCCTCCGCGGAGCGCAGCTTCTCCACCATGTCGTCCAGGACCGCCTGGTAGAGCGCGGCCTGCTCGGCGGTGAGGTTGGCGCGGACCGTCATCTCCAGCTTCTTCGGGAGGTCGTCGATGACGGTGGGGTCGGTCTTCACCCGGCGCAGCACGAAGGGGCCGGTGATGGCACGCAACCGGGTGACCGCGTTCTGATCGGCCTCGCGCTCGATCGGCACCGCGAACCGGGACCGGAACGCCTGGGCGCTGCCGAGCAGCCCGGGCACGACGACGTCGAGCAGCGCGCGCAGCTCCTCCAGCCGGTTCTCCATGGGGGTGCCGGTGAGCGCGAGCCGGTGCCGGGCCGGCACCGCGCGGGCGGCGCGCGCCTGCCTGGTCGCGGCGTTCTTCACGTGCTGCGCCTCGTCCAGAACCAGTCGCTCCCAGCGGCATTCGGCGAGATCGGCGACGTCGCGGGCGAGCAGGGCGTAGGTGGTGATCACCAGGTCGGCCCCGGCCGCCGCGGTCGCGAGCGCGGCGCCGGAGAGCCGCGCGGGGCCGTGGTGCACCAGCACCCGCAACTCGGGCGCGAACCGCGCGGTCTCGCGCTGCCAGTTGCCGACCACCGACATGGGGCAGACCAGCAGTGTCGGCGCGGCGGCGCGCTCGTGCAGCAGCAGCGCCAGCACCTGCACGGTCTTGCCGAGCCCCATGTCGTCGGCGAGGATCGCGCCGAGCCCGAGCCTGCTCATGGTGGCCAGCCAGGCCAGGCCGCGGCGCTGGTACGGGCGCAGGGTGGCGCCGAACCCGGGCGGGTCGGGCACCTCGACGGTCTCGGTGTGCCGGTCGAAGAGCTCGGCGGCCCAGCCGGTGGCGGTGACCTCGGTGATCGGCACCCCGTCGACCCGCTCGCGGGCGAGTTCGGCGAAGAGCGCGGCCAGCGTCGCCTCGTCGCCGCGCTGCGCGGCCACGTACCGCGCGGCCGCGCTGAGCGCCGTGCGATCCGCCTGCACCCATTCCCCGCGCAGCCGGACCAGATCCGATTCGGCGGTGATCAGCCCGCGCATCTCGGCCTCGGTGAGCTCGGTGTCGCCGAGCGCGAGTTCCCAGCGGTAGGAGAGGATGCCGGGCAGTCCGACGGCGCTCTCCGCGGCGGGCGGGCTGCTCACCCGCAGTTTCAGCGTGGGGGCGGTGACGGTCCACGGGCGGGGCAGCAGCAGCCGGATGCCTGCGGCGTGCAGCGCGGCGGCGCCGTGTTCGACCAGGTCGGCAACGACCTCGGTGGGCAGCAGCAGGTCGAGGGTGGTGTCGTCGCCGGGCAGGTCGCGCAGCCGGGGGTAGGCGGCTCTGGCCTGCTCCAGCTTCGTCATGCCGGTGCGCAGCCGCACCGGGTCGCCGTGCAGGGCGACGGGCTCCGGTGCCTCGTCGGCGGCGCGAATGCAGACCTCGAGGCGCCAGAGGGTGAATTCGCCGCCGTCGCCGTCGGGTTCGCCGAGGCGGAGGACCAGCTCGTACTCCTCGGTCTCCAGGCCTGCGCGCCAGCGCTCCAGCACCTCGGCGGGGCGGTAGCCGCCGGGCTCGACCGGTTCGTCGTCGCGCAGCCCCGCGATCAGCGGGTGTGCCGAGCGCGGGGCGCCGCCGAGCAGGGAGCGGGCGATCGGGTCGGTGAGCTCGGCGAGGAGGTCCTCCAGGACCGCGGTCGGCCTGCCCGGCACGCGCAGGGCGGGCGGCATGAGCGCGGCGAGTTCGGCGCTCCAGGCGCGCTGCCTGGCGCCGCCGACGAGTTCCCAGCGGGCCCACCACTGCCCGTCGGCGCGGCGCAGCTGCGGCACCACCCGGCCCGCGCGCACCCAGCGCTCGATGCCGTGCGCCACGTGCGCCAGGAAGCGCAGGTCGCCCGCGGCGGTCTCGGGGGGGAGCCGCTGCCGCAGCACCTCGGCGGCGGCCGCCGGTGCCAGCGCGTGCGCGGAGACCTCGGCGACGGCGCCGGTCGGGTGCAGCGCCTCGGCGCGGTGCCGGAAGCGGGCGCGGGCGAGGAGCCCGCCGAGCGGCTCCGGCGGCTCGGCGCCGGGCCGCTCGTCACGCCACAGCAGCAGGCCCGCGCCGGGCGACCACAGAGCGTGCAGCATCCACCCATCCAAGCACCAGCCCCCGACACCACACCCGCTGCCCGCGTGCACCGCCGGCTCCGGGGCCGGCCGGCGGCGACGCCGCGACCGCTTCCGGACAAGCCGCCGGTGCCGCCGCTCGCCGCGCACAACCGCGGCGGAAACTCGACCGGCGGAACGATCCGCTTCATCCCCAGGCCCCGGGGACGGGGACAGCGGCCTGTCGGTGCCGCGCGGTACAGGTGAGCCATGACCGCGCCGCTGCTCCGCCTGCTCGTCGCTCTCACCGTCGTCCTCACAGCCGGTTGTTCGGTGCTCGGCCCGGCTACGGCCCCTGCCCCCGGCAGCCCGACCCGGGCCGAGCTCGAGCAATTGCTGGGGCAGGTGCGGGTGGTGCCGGAGCGCCCGCGTCCCGGCGGCTACGAACGGGGGTGCAAGGACGGCAAGGGCTGCGTCTTCGGCGAGTCCTGGACCGACGCCAGCGACGCCCCCGGCGGGCACGACGGCTGCGACACCCGGAACAACGTGCTTGCCGCCCAGCTCACCGCGGTGCGGTTCCGACCGGGCACGCGGAACTGCGTGGTGCTGGCGGGCGGCCTGGACGACCCGTACACCGGCACCCACATCACCTTCGACAAGTCCGACGCCAGGGCCGTACAGATCGACCACGTCTTCCCGCTGGCCGCCGCCTGGGATCTGGGCGCCGCCGCCTGGCCACAGGCCCGGCGGGTTCGCTTCGCCAACGACGTCACCGTCAACCTGGTCGCCACCGCGGGCGCGACCAACCAGGCCAAGAGCGACGGCACACCGGGCGAGTGGCTCCCGCCCGCCACCTCCGGCCACTGCTTCTACGCGGGCAAGTACCTGACCGTCGCGGCCGACTACGACCTCCCGCTCACCGCCGCCGACAGCGCCGCGCTGCGCGACATCGCCGCGCGCTGCCCGTAGCTCAGGCCCCGGTCGCCACCGGCCGCTTGGGGTCGTGCGCCCACTGCGACCAGGAGCCCGGGTAGAGCGCCGCCTCGATCCCGACCACGGCGAGCGCCGCGATCTGGTGCGTCGCCGTGACCCCCGACCCGCAGTACACCGCGACCGGCCCGTCCAGTCCGGCGAAGCGTTCGCGCAGGTCGTCGAGGGGCCGGAAGCGGCCGTCGCCGTCCAGGTTCTCGGCGGTGGGGGCGCTCACCGCGCCGGGGATGTGCCCGGCGCGCGGGTCGACCGGCTCGGTCTCGCCGCGGAACCGCTCGGCGGCGCGGGCGTCGAGCAGCGCGCCGGGCCAGCGGGCGGCGGCGTCGGCATCGATGACCGGGAGGTTGCCCGGGGTCAGCACGACGTCGCCGAGCGGCGTCTCGGCCTCGGCGCCGGTCGCGACCGGCGCACCGGCGGCGACCCAGGCGGGCAGCCCGCCGTCCAGGATCCGCACGTCGGCGATCCCGCCCCAGCGCAGCAACCACCAGGCGCGGGCCGCGGCGAGGCCACCGGTGGCGTCGTAGACGACGACGGCATCGCCCTGATCGATCCCCCAGCTCCGGGCGCACTGCTGCAGCGCGGCGAGGTCGGGCAACGGGTGCCTGCCGCGGGCGGGCGAGGGCGGCGCGGCGAGCTCGATATCCAGGTCGACGAAGACCGCACCCGGAATGTGACCGTCCGAATAATGTTGCGCGCCTTCGGGATCCCCGAGGGCCCAGCGCACATCCAATAGCCGGAGCCGGCCTTCCGCCACCCTCGCGCGCAGATCGGACGGCGAGATCAGTACCCCGCTCACCACAGCTCCTCGTAGTCGCCGGTCACGCGTCGTCGCGTGCGGATCGGACCACCCTAGCGCGCGGAGGTTACGAGAATCGGGCCAGTTCAGCGGGACCGGCTACGGACATCGGGGGCGCCGGGGTGCAGGATGCCGGAGGTGAACGGTCCCGAACTACAGGCGAACCCGGCGCAACCCGTCGGCGCGGGCGTGGTGACCGCGCTGGTCGGCTTCACCAGCTCGTTCGCGGTGGTCCTCGCCGGGATCACCGCGGTCGGCGCGACGCAGGCGCAGGCCGCCTCCGGGCTGGCCGCGCTCTGCGTGACGCAGGCGGTCGGCATGCTGCTGCTGAGCCGCTGGTACCGGATGCCGATCACGCTGGCCTGGTCGACGCCGGGCGCGGCGCTGCTGGCGAGCACCGGCGCGGTGGCGGGCGGCTGGCCCGCCGCGGTCGGGGCGTTCGCGCTGACGGGGGCGCTGATCGTGCTGACCGGGCTGTGGGGGCGGCTCGGCGCGCTGGTTGCCGCGATCCCGGTGCCGATCGCGCAGGCCATGCTGGCCGGGGTGCTCGTCCCGCTGTGCCTGGCGCCGGTCGAGGCGGTGCGCAGCTCGCCGGCGGTGGTGCTCCCGGTGATCGCGGTGTGGCTGGTGCTGACCCGGTTCGCGCCGCGCTGGGCGGTGCTCGCGGCGTTCGGCACGGCGGCGGTCGGCGCCGGGATCGCCATCGCGGTGCGCGACACCCCGCTGGACGCGGGCTCGATGATTCCGGCGCTGCAGCTGACCTGGCCGCACTGGAGCTGGCAGGCCGTGATCGGGCTCGCGGTGCCGCTCTACATCGTCACCATGGCGTCGCAGAACATTCCGGGGACGGCGGTGCTCGGCTCGTTCGGGTACCGGACGCCGTGGCGGGCGGCCATGACCGTCACCGGCATCGGCACCGTGCTCGGCGCCCCGGCGGGCGGGCACGCCATCAACCTGGCCGCGATCAGCGCGGCGCTGGCCGCGGGGCCGTCCGCGCACCCGGACCCCGCGCGCCGCTGGGTCGCGGCATTCACCGCGGGCGGCTGCTACCTGGTGCTCGCCCCGGCATCGGCCGCGCTGGTGACGCTGGTCGCGGCCGCACCGGCGGGGGTGCTGGAGACGGTCGCCGGGCTGGCGCTGCTCGCCACCCTGGCCACCTCGCTGACCGGTGCGCTCGCCGACGAGGAGCATCGGACGGCCGGGGTGGTGACCTTCCTGATCGCGGCCTCCGGGGTCGCCTTCCTCGGCGTAGGCGCCGCGTTCTGGGCCTTGCTGGCCGGGCTGCTCGTGCGCGCCGCGCTGTCCCGGCCCCGCCCGGTCAGCCCCGGCTGAGCAGGGTGAGCGGATCCTCCAGCAGGTGCGCGATGTCGGCGAGGAAGCGGGCGCCGGTGTCGCCGTCGATCATCCGGTGGTCGAAGGAGACGCCGAGCGTGGTCACCCAGCGCACGGCCAGTTCGTCGCGCACCACCCAGGGCCGCTTGCGGACCGCGCCGAGGCAGAGGATGCCGCCCTCGCCCGGGTTCACCAGCGGCACCCCGCTGTCCACCCCGAACACCCCGATATTGGTGATGGTGAAGGTGCCGCCGCGCAGGTCGGCGGGGGCGGCGTTGCCCGCCCGCGCGGTCTCGACCAGCCAGCCGAGCTCGCGGCAGAGCTCGCGCAGCGACAGGGTGTGCGCCTCCTTGAGATTCGGGACGAGCAGGCCGCGCTCGGTCGCCACCGCGATGCCGAGGTGCACGTAGTGCTTGGTGACGATGTGCTGGTTCGCGTCGTCCCAGAAGGCGTTCAGGTCAGGGAAGTCGCCGAGCGCGACCAGCGTCGCCTTGGCCACCAGGGTGAGCGGGGTGAGCGGGAGCCCCTCGAACGAGGCGGTGTTGCGGAGGTGGTCGAGCAGCTCCATGGCGGCGGTGAAATCGACCGTGGTCGAGGCGCCCGCCTGCGGGATCGTCCGCGCGCTCACCACCATGGCGGCGGCGGTGCGCTTGCGCACCCCGGCGATCGGGGTGCGGGTCTCCCTGGAGACCGGGCGGATGACGCCGGTGCGCGCGTCCGAGGCGACGTGCGGTTCGGCCGCGGCGGGTTCGGCGCCGGACGCACGGCGGGGTTGCGAGATGGGGACGGCGGCGCGCACGTCGTCGACGGTGACCGCGCCCTCCGGGCCGGAGCCGGCCAGGAACCACAGGTCGATCCCGAGCTCCTTGGCGAGCTTGCGGGCCGCTGGCGTCGCCGCGGCCCTTCGCACCTTCGGGTCACCGCCGAGCGGCGAGCGCGACCGCCCGTTCGCAGCCTGATTCCGCTGCGCCGCAGTGGAATTCGCGATATCACCGGCAACCGCCGACGGACGGCCGCCGACCGGATCGGCGGCACCACGCGGCCCGCGCCGCGACTCCGCGTCCCCGGACGGCCCGTAGCCGACCAGCACCCCGCCCTCCGGCGCGACCGAAATCGGCTCCGGCGCCGAGTATCTCACCGGGGCGGCGGTGTCACCCCGCCCGCGCACCCGGATCAGCGGCGACCCGACGGGCACCGTCTCGCCCGGCTGCGCGAGCAGCTCCGCGACCACCCCGGCGAACGGGGATGGCAGCGCCACCACCGCCTTCGCCGTCTCCACCTCGGCGATCACCTGGTTCAGCTCCACCTCGTCGCCCACCGCGACGGCCCAGGAGACGAGCTCGGCGTCGGCGAGCCCCTCGCCCAGGTCGGGTAGCCGGAATTCCAGCACCGGACCGGGGGTGGCGGGGTCTCGAACGGCGGCATCGTGCACGGGGGACACCTCTCACGGAGCGATTCAAGCGGCGAGGGAGCGGTCGACCGCGGCCAGAATGCGGTCGGCGTCGGGCAGGTGGTGTTTCTCGAGCTTAGCCGGGGGGTAGGGGATGTCGAAGCCGCCGACTCTCAGCACCGGGGACTCCAGCTGGTAGAAGCAGCGCTCGGAGATCCGCGCGGCGAGTTCGGCGCCGATTCCGCCGGAGACCTGGGCCTCGTGCACCACCACCAGCCGCCCGGTCTTCGTCACCGACTCCGCCACCGTGTCCAGGTCGAGCGGGCTCAGGCTGCGCAGATCGATCACCTCCACCGAATGTCCCTCGGCCGCTGCGATTTCAGCCGCTTTCAGGGCCGTGGCGACGGTGCCGCCGTACCCGGCGATCGTGATGTCGTCGCCCTGAACGCAGACCCGCGCGCGGTCCAGCGGGAGCGTGGGCGGGGCGTCCACATCGACCTCGCCGCGGTCCCAGTACCGCCGCTTGGGCTCGAAGAAGATCACCGGGTCGTCCAGCGCGACAGCCTGCCTGATCATGTGGAACGCGTCATCGGGTGTGCTCGGCGCGACCACCCGCAGCCCGGCGGTGTGCGCGAAGTACGCCTCCGGCGACTCCGAGTGGTGCTCCACCGAGCCGATGCCGCCGCCGAACGGGATCCGGATGGTGAGCGGGGCGCGCACCTTGCCCTGCGTGCGGTAGTGGATCTTGGCGACCTGCGAGACGATCTGGTCGAAGGCCGGGTAGACGAAGCCGTCGAACTGGATCTCGCAGACCGGCCGGTAGCCGCGCAGCGCCATGCCGAAAGCCGTTCCGATGATGCCGGATTCGGCCAGCGGGGTGTCGATCACCCGGTGCTCGCCGAAGTCCTTCTGCAGCGTGTCGGTGACCCGGAAGACGCCGCCGAGCCTGCCGACGTCCTCGCCCATGAGCACGACCTTCGGGTCGTCGTCGAGCGCGGCGCGCAGTCCGGCGTTCAGCGCGGCGGCGAAGGTGGTGATCACGCGAGTGCTCCTTCCGCGGCGGCGAACTCCGCCCGCTGGCGCTCCAGCTCGGCGTGCGGGGTCGCGTAGACGTGGTCGAACAGCGTCTCTGGCGCCGGGTCCGGCATCTCGAGCGTCGCGCTCCGCAGGCGGTGCGCCACCGCGTCGGCCCGCGCGCCGACCTCGCGCTCGAACTCCCCGTCCCAGCCGGACTCCCGCTCCAGGAGCCTGCGCACCCGGTCGATCGGGTCGCGGCCGCGCCATTCGTCGGCCTCGGCGGCCGCGCGGTAGCGGGTGGGGTCGTCGGCGGTGGTGTGCGGCCCCATCCGGTAGGTGAGCGCCTCGATGAAGGAGGGGCCGCCGCCCGAACGCGCCCGCGCGAGCGCCTGCCTGGTCACCGCGAGCACGGCGAGCACGTCGTTGCCGTCCACCCGGATGCCGGGCATGCCGTAGCCGTAGGCCCGGCGGACCAGCGGCACCGCGCTCTGCACCCGGACCGGCGCGCTGATCGCCCAGTGGTTGTTCTGGCAGAAGAAGACGACCGGCGCGGCCCAGCTCGCGGCGAAGCCGAGCGCCTCGGCGATGTCGCCCTGGCTGGTCGCGCCGTCGCCGAAGTAGGCGACGGTGGCGAGTTCGGCGCCGTCCAGGTGCGCGGCGTAGGCGTAGCCGGTGGCGTGCAGCCCCTGCGCCCCGACCACGATGGCCGGGTTGGTCATGCCGACGGCGTCCGGATCCCAGCAGTGGTGCGCGACGCCGCGCCACAGCCGGGTCATCTCCGCCGGGTCGACGCCGCGGCACCAGGCCACCCCGGCCTCGCGGTAGCTGCAGAACACGTAGTCGTCCCGGCGCAGCGCGCGGGCCGAGCCGATCTGCGCGGCCTCCTGGCCGTACAGCGGCGCCCACAGCCCGAGCTGCCCCTGCCGCTGCAGCGCGGTGCCCTCGGTGTCGATCCGGCGCGCGATCACCAGGTCGGCGTAGAGCTCGCGGAGTTCGGCGGTACCGATGTCGGCGACGAGCGCGGCGTACTCGGGGTCGAGCACGCGCCTGCCGTCAGGTTGGACCAGTTGCACGGGGTACGCGCGCTCGCGCGGTTTCTCGGACATGTACCGCCTCCTGTCGTGCCGGCCTTGTGAGCCATATCACTCAGCATCCACGATCACGCCATCCGCGCAACCGATGGCGACACGACTGCGCACAATGCGCAATCCAGCGGGGTCGAGCGGTGTCATACTGCGTCGCATGTCCAGTTCGCTCGATGCCACCGACGCCAGGCTGCTGCTCGAACTCGTGCACAACCCGCGCGCCACCGGGGTCGAGCTCGCCACCCGGCTCGGCCTCTCCCGCAACACCGTGCAGGCCAGGCTGAACCGCTGGGAGGCGAGCGGCGTGCTCGGCAGCGTGGAGCGCCGGGTCGAGCCGCGCGCCCTCGGCTACCCGCTCGCCGCCTTCGTCGCGGTGGTGGTGGATCAGCACCGGCTCGACCCCGTCGTGGCCGAGCTGGCCGAGGTGCCCGAGGTCACCGAGGTGTGCGGGATGACCGGCGAGACCGACCTGACCGTCCGGGTGGTCGCCACCGACGCCGACGACCTCTACCGCATCGCCGGGCAGATCCTGAAGATCCCCGGCGTCGAGCGGACCAATATGGCGCTGGTCATGCGCGAGCTGGTCGGCCCGCGCAGCACCCCGCTGCTGCGGCGGCTGGCCCGGAGCGGCCGCCCGCCGGGCTAGGGTGCGGGGCATGGAGATTTCGGGCAGGGTCGCGGTCGTCACCGGAGCCGGCGCTGGCATCGGCGCGGCGCTCACGCAGCGGCTGGTCGCGGGCGGTGCGCGGGTGGTCGCCGTCGACCTGGACGGGGCCGCGGTGCGCGCGGTGGCCGAGCGGGCCGGTGCCGCCGCGGTGGCGGGCGACGTCGCCGACGAGGCCGTCATCCGCGCCGCGATCGAGACCGCCGAGCGCGAGTTCGGCCCGGTCGAGCTGTACTTCGCCAATGCCGGGATCGGAGGCGGCGGCGGGCTGGACGCCACCGAGGCGCAGTGGGCGGCCGCGCTCGACGTCAATGTGCTCGCGCACGTCCGCGCGGCGAAGCTGCTGGTCCCCGGCTGGGTCGAGCGCGGCACCGGCTACTTCGTGACCACCGCCTCGGCGGCCGGGCTGCTCACCCAGCTCGGCTCGGCGCCGTAC
The DNA here is from genome assembly GCF_042669725.1 of Nocardia sp. NPDC057227. Classification (NCBI taxonomy): domain Bacteria; kingdom Bacillati; phylum Actinomycetota; class Actinomycetes; order Mycobacteriales; family Nocardiaceae; genus Nocardia; species Nocardia sp. NPDC057227. The sequence goes on from NZ_JBHUXA010000031.1 coordinate 54,274, forward strand.
GCCGTCACCAAGCACGCCGCGGTCGGCTTCGCGGAGTGGCTCTCGGTGACCTACGGCGACCAGGGCATCAGGGTGAGCTGCGTCTGCCCGATGGGCGTCGACACCCAGCTGCTGCACACCGGCATGGTCCCCGATGGCTCCGAGGCCGACGGGCAGCTCGCGATCAAGGCGGTGACGACGGCGGGCGCGGTGCTCTCCCCCGAGCAGGTCGCCGACGACATCATCGCCGGTGTCGCGGCCGAGCGGTTCCTGATCCTGCCGCACCCCGAGGTGCTGGAGATGTACCGGCACAAGGGCGCCGACTACGACCGCTGGATCGGCGGCATGCGCCGCTACCAGGCGGCGCTACGCGGGTAGCTCCGCCGCCACGATGGTCGCTGCCGCGGCCCGGACGACCTCCGGGATCGGCACCGGCCTTCGCGTCTCCTCGTTCACGTAGACGTGCGTGAAGCTGCCGGTGGCGGCGAGCTCCGGTTCGGTGTCGGTCTCCCGGAAGATGGCGAGGTCGTAGGTGATGCTGGAGTTGCCGAGCCGGGCGACCCGGATGCCGACCCGCAGCATGTCCGGGAAGCTCACCGAGCCGTGGAAGCGGCAGGAGGTCTGCGCGACGACGCCGAGCTCGGGCAGCTCCCTGATGTCGGTGCCGGTGGCCGCCATCAGCCAGGCGTTCACCGCGGTGTCGAAGTACGAGTAGTACGTCACGTTGTTCACGTGGCCGTAGTGGTCGTTGTCCGCCCACCGGGTCGGCATCGGCCAGAGCACGGGATACTGCTGCGTCACCCGGCCGACGATAGCTCAGCGGGCGCCGCGCCCTGCCGGTGGTCGCGCGGGCTGACCCCGAAGTGGCGCTTGAACGCGGTGCTCAGCGCGAAGGCGCTGCCGTACCCGACCTGCCTGGCGATCGCCTCGATGGTGGCGTCGCTCTCCTGCAGCAGGTCGGCGGCGAGGGCCAGCCGCCACTCGGTGAGGAAGGCCATCGGCGGCTCGCCGACCAGCTCGGTGAAGCGGCGAGCGAGTGCCGCTCGCGAAGCGCCGACCGCCTCGGCCAGGCCGGCCACCGTCCAGCCGTGCGCGGGGTTGTGCTGCAGCAGCCGCAGCGCCTTGCCGACCAGCGGGTCGCTGTAGGCGTGGTACCAGGCGGGGGCCTCGGCCCTGGCGAACCAGGCGCGCAGCGCGGCGATGAGGACCAGGTCGAGCACGCGATCGAGCACCGCGCCCTGGGCCGGGCGGTCCTCGGTGACCTCGTCCACCAGCAGCGCGAGCAGTCTGCCGTCCACCTCGCCGGCGCCGAGCACGACGGTCGGCGGCAGCGCGCGCAGCAGCCTGCGGCTGGCCGCGCCGACCGACTCGTAGGTGCCGGTGACCATGACGGTGGCGCCGTGCGGGTCGGTGCCCCACTGCCGGACGCCGAGGCTCAGGGTCTCGCAGAGGATCTCGCCCTCCGGCGTCTTCGTGACCTGACCGGGGTGGATGACGATCTGCGGCGGGGTGGCCGGGTCGTCGGCGACGGTGTAGGAGTCGGGGCCGCGCACGATCGCGACATCACCGGCGCCGAGCCGCCGCCGCTCGCCGTCGTCGGTGAGGAACCAGGCGTGCCCGCGCACCATCGCGACGACGGTGAGCGGCGCCTCGTCCTGGATCCGCAGCGACCACGGCGGGTCGAGCAGCGAGCACATCAGGAAGGCGCCGCGGGCGCGGGGACCCTCGAGCAGGCTGGCGAGTGCGTCCACCGTTCGAGGGTAGACGGCGCCGGGCCGCGCGGTCGAGCACGGAACGGCGCTGCGAGAAAGGGTTTTCCGGCTCCGCCCGGCTTCGGTACCGTCGGGACGATGCTCTCGACGACACCGGCGCCCCCGGTGCGCGCCGCGCGGGCCGCGGTGTTCACGGTCTTCGCGCTCAACGGCCTGCTGCTCTCGCTCTGGGTGGTGCACATCCCGGCGATCACCGATCGCACCGGGGTGGCCCCCGCCCAGCTCGGCACCTTCATCCTGCTGCTGGCCGGGGCCGGCATCGTCGGCATGCGGATCACCGGGCCGCTGGCCGACCGGTTCGGCAGCCGGGCGCTGGTCGCGGCCGCCGCGGTGCTGGTCTCGCTCGGCGTGCTCGGCCCCGGCTTCGCCACCGGCCCGCTCACCCTCGCGCTCGCGCTCGCCTTCTTCGGTTTCGGCAACGGCGCGCTCGACGTCTCGATGAACACCCAGGCGGTGCATGTCGAGCGGGCCTACGGCAGGCCGATCATGTCCGCCTTCCACGCGCTCTTCTCCGGCGGCGGCTTCCTCGGCGCGCTGATCGGCGCCGCGACCCAGCGCGCGGGGCTGGACCTGCGGCTCACCCTGGTGCTTGCCGCCGCCACCGGCCTGCTGCTCACCGCCGCGCTGGTCCCGCGGCTGCTGCGCGAGCTGCCCGAACCGGAGCCCGCGGCGGCCGCCGCGGCGCCCGAGCCGCGCGGCGCCCGCAGGCTGCGGGTCTTCGCGCTGGCCGCCATCGCCTTCGTGCTGCTGCTCACCGAGGGCGCGGCCGCCGACTGGAGCGCACTGCAGGTCCGCGACCACCTCGGCACCACCGAGTCCACCGCGGCCTTCGCCTTCGCCGCCTTCTCCGGCACCATGACCGCGGGCAGGCTGGTGGCGGACCGGGTGAGCGGGCGCTTCGGCCCGGTCTTCGTGGTGCGCTGGGGCTGCGTCACGGCCGGGCTCGGGCTGGCGCTCGTGGTGGGCTCCGGCTGGCTGCCCGCCACCCTGCTCGGCTGGGCGCTCTGCGGGATCGGGCTCTCCGGCGGGGTGCCGCAGATCTTCACCGCCGCGGGCAACCTCGGCTCCGGCGGGTCGGCGGGCACCGACATGTCCCGGGTCTTCGCCATCGGCTACGTCGGGCTGCTGGCCGGGCCCGCGATCATCGGCTGGCTCACCGAGCTGGTTCCGCTCAGCACCGCGCTCGCGGTGCCGCTGGTGCTGGTACTGGTCTGCTCCTGGTTCGCCGGGGTGGTCGCCCCCGACGCGCGGAACGCCCCCGCTCGGTCCTGAGCGGGGGCGTTCCGTCGACCGCGACTACAGCGCCTTGAGCTCCTCGGTGACCGCACCGACGGACTTCTTGGCGTCGCCGAACAGCATGGAGGTGTGGTCGGCGTAGAACAGCGGGTTGTCGATGCCCGCGAAGCCGGAGTTCATCGAGCGCTTGAGCACGATGACGCTCCTGGCCTGGTCGACGTTGAGCACCGGCATGCCGTAGATCGGGCTGCTGGTGTCCTCGCGGGCGGCCGGGTTGGTGACGTCGTTCGCGCCGATCACCAGGGCGACGTCGGTCCGGTTGAACTCGCCGTTGACGTCGTCCATCTCCTTCATGGCGTCGTAGGAGACCTCGGCCTCGGCCAGCAGCACGTTCATGTGCCCCGGCATGCGGCCCGCCACCGGGTGGATGGCGTACTTGACCTCGACGCCCTTGGCCTCGAGCAGCGCCGCCATCTCCTTGACCGCGTGCTGCGCCTGGGCCACGGCCATGCCGTAGCCGGGGACCACGATGACCTGGTTGGCGTAGGCCATCTGAATCGCGGCGTCCGCGGCGCTGGTGGCCTTGGCCGTCTTCGCCTCGCCGTCACCGCTCGCGCCGGGCGCCGCGCCGCCGCCGCCGAAGCCGCCCGCGACGATCGCCGGGATCGAGCGGTTCATGGCCTTGGCCATGAGGTTGGTCAGGATCGTGCCGGACGCGCCGACGATCATGCCCGCCACGATCATGGCGGTGTTGTTCAGCGCCAGCCCGGCCGCCGCGGCGGAGAGCCCGGTGAGCGCGTTGAGCAGCGAGATCACGACCGGCATGTCCGCGCCGCCGATCGGGAGCACCACCATGAGGCCGAGGATGCCCGCCGCGACCAGCAGCAGCACCATCCACCACCACTCGGCGCCGCCGTCGCTCGCGCCGAGCCCGATGACCACCGCGGCCGCGACCGCGGCGATGAGCAGCAGCAGGTTCAGCGGCTGCTGCAGCCGCCCGAGGCCGATCGGCTTGCCGGGCAGGATCTCCTGCAGCTTGCCGAAGGCGATGAGCGAGCCCCAGAACGAGATCGAGCCGATGATCGCAGCGAAGAGCGAGCCGACGATGATGTGGACGGTCGGGGACTCGCCGTGCTTGAAGTTCGAGAACCCGGTGGTGTCCAGGAACTCGGCCCACGCGATCAGCGCGACCGTGCCGCCGCCGACGCCGTTGAACGCCGCGACCAGCTGCGGCATCGCCGTCATCTTGGTGTACTTCGCCGGCGGGACGCCGAGCACGACGCCGACCACGAGGCCGCCGACGATCAGGATCCAGTTCCCGGTGTCGCGCACCGCGATGAGCGTCGCGACCACCGCGAGCCCCATGCCGAACGCGGCGATCCAGTTGCCGCGCACCGCCGTCTTCGGGCCGGTCAGCCCCATCAGGCCATAGATGAAGAGGGAAAAGGAAATGATGTAGAGAACGTTGACCAGATTGTCCATCGGACTACTCACCAGCCTTCGGGGCGGCCTTCTTGCCCTTGAACATGCCCAGCATGCGGTCGGTCACCACGAAGCCGCCGATGACGTTCAGCGTGCCGAAGACCACGGCGACGAACAGGATGATCTGGATGCCGATCGAGGGGTCCTGCACCTTGCCGAGCGTCACCAGCGCGCCGAGCACGACGATGCCGTGGATGGCGTTGGTGCCCGACATCAGCGGGGTGTGCAGGGTGTTCGGGACCTTGGAGATGACGGCGAACCCGACGAACCCGGAGAGCACGAGGATCGCGATGTTCGCGAGCAGTTCGGTGTACATCAGACCGCCTCACGGGTGACGCAGGAATCGGCGAGGACCTGATCGTCGAAGTCGGGCGCGAGCTTCCCGTCCACCAGCATCAGGTCGAGCAGCGCGAAGATGTTCTTGGAGTACAGCTCGCTGGCGTGCTCGGGCATGGTGGCGGGCAGGTTCAGCGGCGAGGCGATGGTGACGTCGTGCTTCACCACGGTCTGCCCCGGCTCGGTCAGCTCGCAGTTGCCGCCGGTCTCGCCGGCCAGGTCGATGATCACGCTGCCCGGCTTCATGCCCTCCACCGCGGCGGCGGTCACCAGCCGCGGTGCGGGGCGGCCGGGGACGAGTGCGGTGGTGATCACCACGTCGAAGCCCTTGATGGCATCCTCCAGCGCCTGCTGCTGCTTCGCCTTCTCCTCGTCGGTGAGCTCGCGGGCGTACCCGCCCTCACCGGCCGCGTCGATGCCGAGGTCGAGCCACTGCGCGCCCACCGAGCGGACCTGGTCGGCCACCTCGGGCCGCACGTCGTAGCCGGTGGTCCGGCCGCCGAGCCGCTTCGCCGTCGCCAGCGCCTGCAGCCCGGCGACGCCGACCCCGAGTACCAGCACGGTGGCCGGCTTCACGGTGCCCGCCGCGGTGGTCAGCATGGGGAAGAAGCGGGTCGACTCCGAGGCGGCCAGCAGCACGGCCTTGTACCCGGCGACGTTCGCCTGCGAGGAAAGGGCATCCATGACCTGCGCGCGCGAGATCCGCGGGATGGCCTCAACGGCGAACGCCTGCACGCCTGCCGTTTTCAGCGCGCCGATCTGGTTCTCGGCGTTGCGCGGGGCGAGGAACCCGATCAGCGTCTGCCCGCTGGTCAGCTTGCCGACCTCGGCGTCGGTGGGCGGGGCCACCTTCACCACCACATCGGCGGACCAGGGGTCGCCGACGGTCGCGCCCGCCTCCACGTAGGCGGCATCGGGAATCAGCGCGCCCGCTCCGGCGCCCGCCTCCACCACGACATCGACGCCCTTCGCGAGCAGACTCGGGACGATCTTGGGCACCAGGGCCACCCGCCGCTCGCCCGTGCCGGACTCGCGTACGACCCCGACACGCGCGCCGCGCGGCGACGGGTCGCCTGCGCTCTGCGTTGTCTCCACTTGTCAGTTTCCTTCTCGTGCTGGCAGCGATCCCTAAGTTACTGGCGAGTAAGCTAGGTCGAATCCTCGCAACTGTATCCGGACCGCGGTGAGCGTAGCTGAGATGCCGATCACGTGGCGAAGTTCGCAACTGTTGTTTCGCTGGTTTCGCAAATTTGCATTTCCGCAGCGTCTTCCCGGTGCCCGCGGCTTCGCCGGATTCGCCGACCGCCGCCTCCGGCCGTCACCGCAGGTGAAACCGGACGGGAAAGGGCAGCCGGGCACGCTGTACCCCCGCGCCCGGCGAATGCGGCCACGACACGGGGTTCCGACACGAGTGACGCGTGTCATATGGCGGGTATCCCCCGCGGCTCGTACGCCGTAAGGTCGCTCGGTGTGACCGACTGCGTCTTCTGCGCCATCGTGGCCGGAACCGCCCCCGCGACCGTCGTCCACGAGGACGCGGACGTGCTGGCGTTCCTCGACATCCGACCGATCGCCCGCGGGCACACGCTCGTGATCCCGAGGAGCCACGCCACCGAGCTCGACGAGCTGGAGCCGGAGCTCGGCGCCGCCGTCTTCCGCACCGGGCACCGGCTGGCCCGCGCGGCCCGCCGCGGCGGGCTCGCCGCGGACGGCGCGAACCTGGTGCTGAACGACGGCAAGGCCGCCTTCCAGACCGTCGGGCACGTGCACCTGCACGTGATCCCGCGCCGCTCCGGCGACAAGGCCCGCTTCGCCGCCGGGCTGCTGCTGCGCCGCCCGCACGACGCCGAGTCCACCGCCGCCGCGATCCGCGCCGGCCTGGCCGCGCTCGACGCGCGCTGACCGACACCGACCACGGATGACCGACACCGACCACGAGGGAGCACACCGGTGAGCGAACCCGAGCAGGCCGAGCTGATCGACCTGTTGGCGGAGCAGTGGCAGGCGCTCGGCCGCCTCGTCGCCGACCTGGACGAGCCGGGCTGGCGCACCCCGACGGCGCTGCCCGGCTGGACCGTCTTCGACGTGCTGGCACACGTCATCGGCACCGAGTCCTGGCTGCTCGGCGAGCGCCCACCCGCCGCCGACCCGCTGCGCCCCAAGGTCGACGTGCGCGAGCTGCCGCACGTGCGCAACGAGACCGGCGTGCTGAACGAGATCTGGGTGGACCGGCTGCGCCCGCTGCCGCCTGCCGGGCTGTTCGAGCTCTACACCTCGGTGACCGAGCGCCGCACCGCCGCGCTGCGCGCGCTGGACGCCGAGGCGTGGGCCGCGAAGACCCCGTCGCCGATCGGCGAGGTGAGCTACGGCCGCTTCATGCGGGTGCGGCTCTTCGACTGCTGGATGCACGAGATCGACATCGCGGACGCACTCGGCGTCACCGTCGCCGAGGGCGGCCGCCGCGGCGAGGTGGCGTTCCAGGAGTTCCTCGGGTCGATTCCCCGGGTGCTGGTCAAGCGCGGGCAGGCGCCGGACGGCGCGCGGATCGAGATCGAGCTGAGCGGCGCGCTCGCCCGCACGCTGCGGGTCGCGGTCGAGGGCAGAGCCGGTTTCGTCGACGCGCTCGACGGCCCGCCGGACGCCGCGATCGCCCTCGACTCCGGGCTCTTCACCCGGCTCGGCGGCGGCCGCACCCCGGCCACCGCGCACGAGGGCGAGATCGCGCTGCGCGGCGACACCGAGCTCGGCGACCGGCTCGTGCGCTCGCTCGCCTTCACCATCTGATGCGGCTCTTCCTGGCGAGCTACCGCTTCGGCGCGCACGCCGACCGGCTGCTCGAGCTGGTCGGCACCCCGGGCCGGGTCGGGCTGATCCCGAATGCCTGCGACGCCTGGCCCGCCGCCTGGCAGTCCGCGGTGACCAGCGACGAGGTGCCGCTGCGGCGCCTCGGCTTCCGCCCCGAGGTGGTCGACCTGCGCGAGTACGCGGGCGCGCCGGAGCGGCTGCGCGCCACCCTCGCCGGGTTCCCGCTGCTCTGGGTGCGCGGCGGCAACACCTTCGTGCTGCGCGCCCAGTTCGCCCGCAGCGGCGCGGACGCCGTGCTGCCCGCGCTGCTCGCCGACGATGCCCTCGTCTACGCCGGGTACAGCGCGGGCGCCTGCCTGCTGAGCCCGGACCTGCACGGCATCGAGGAGGCCGACGACCCGGCCGAGGTGCGCCCGGCCACCGGCGTCGAACCCCGCTGGGACGGGCTCGGGCTGATCGACCGCCCGATCGTGCCGCACATCGACTCCCCCACCGACCCGGACGGCATCTGCACCCGGCTCGCCGCGCGCTTCCGCGCCGAAGGCAAGCCGCACTTGGCGCTCACCGACGACGACGCGGTGATCGTCGACGGCGGCGCACCCGAGCTGCTGAACTGAGCCTCAGCGCCTGCGGAACACCACCCAGCGCATGGCGCTGTACATGTAGACGGCCTCGCAGCCGCCCGCCAGGACCCGGGACAGGTGGTAGTCGACGCCGAGCGCGACCAGCCCGCCGCCGACCCCGAGGATGAAGGCCGCGTAGTTGAGCACCACGACCACCGTGTACACCGCCGCCTGCCCGGCCACCGGCGCGTGCGAGTGGAAGTTGAAGCTCCGGTTCAGCACGAAGGCCAGCCCGAAGGCACAGGCGTAGGCGGCGCTCACCGCGAACCAGATCGGCAGCCCGAGCCCGCCGTACATGATCGTCAGCAGCAGCAGGTCGACGCCGAAGGTAAAGGTGTTGATCAGCGCGAAGCCGAGGAAGGTCGGCGGGATGAGCCGGTCGAGGCCGAGCGGGAGCAGCGCGACCACCCGCTCGCACCAGCGGCCGAAGCGTTCCGCGGCGCCGTCCCGCGACGCTTCGGGTGCGGTTGCTTCGTCGCGGAGGTCCGCCGGTTCGCCCACGCCCGCAGGATGCCACCGGCAGGTGACGGCCGGGTGAGCGGCGGGCGAACCCGGCGTCAGCCGATCCGGCTGCTGCGGCCGCCGCCCGCCGGGCGCAGCGCGGCCAGCCTGCGCCTGGTGAGATCGTCGGCGTGCTCGAGCAGCAGCTCGGCCAGCAGCCGCGGATCGCGCCGCCACTGCGCCCCGATACCGGCCAGCGTCGGCTTGTCGAAGAGCCCCGAGCTCGCCAGCGCGGCCAGCCAGTCGTCGACCTCGCCCGCCTCGATCCGGCGTACGGTCTCGTCGTCCAGCCCTGCCTCGGCCACCTCGGGGCCGATCACCGCGGTGACGAGTTCGCGGTAGTCCGGTGTAGCGGTCATGCTGAAATCCCTCCTGCGCGCTGAATGACACCCGACCCTCGCGGTTTTCGAACTCCGCGACCCCTGTCGGATGATTGTGGCCCCCCACCCGGCCCGCCACCAAGCGAACGCCGGTGAAATCCGTGTTTCGGACAGATAGCGTGGCAAGTGTGCAGCTACAGGACTTGATCGCCACCCTTCCGGCGGGCGCCGTCGTCACCGACCCGGATGTGCTGGCCGGGTACCGCCACGACTGGGCGAAGGATCCCGGCGCGGGCACCCCGCTCGCCGTCGTCCGGGCCACCGCCACCGCGGACGTCGCGGCCACGCTGCGCTGGGCGCACGGGCACGGCGTTCCGGTGGTACCGCGCGGGGCGGGCTCCGGGCTCTCCGGCGGCGCGACCGCGGTGGCGGGCGGCATCGTGCTCTGCACCGAGCGGATGCGCGCGATCAGCGTCGACCCGGTGACGCGCACCGCGGTGGTGCAGCCCGGGCTGCTCAATGCCGAGGTCAAGCGGGCCGTCGCGGAGCACGGGCTGTGGTACCCGCCGGACCCGTCGTCGTTCGAGATCTGCTCGATCGGCGGCAACGCGGCCACCAACGCGGGCGGGCTCTGCTGCGTGAAGTACGGCGTGACCAGCGACTACGTGCTCGGCATGGAGGTGGTGCTCGCCGACGGCACCCCGGTGCGGCTCGGCGGGCCGCGGCTCAAGGACTCCGCCGGGCTCTCGCTCACCAAGCTCTTCGTCGGCAGCGAGGGAACGCTCGGCGTGATCACCGAGCTCACCCTGCGGCTGCTGCCCGCGCAGCCACCGCTCAGCACCGTCGTCGCGAGCTTCGCCGACCTGCACTCCGCCACCGAGGCGATCCTCGCCATCACCGCCGCGCTGCGCCCGGCCATGCTGGAGTTCATGGACTCGGTCGCGGTCAACGCGGTCGAGGACGAGCTGCGCATGGGGCTGGACCGCTCGGCCGCCGCGCTGCTGGTCGCCCGCTCCGACGCGCCGGGCGCCTTCGCCGCGCACGAGGCCGAGCTCATGGTCGCCGCCTGCGAGAAGGCCGGGGCCACCGAGGTTTTCAGCACCGCCGACCCGGAGGAGGGCGAGGCCTTCACCGCGGCCCGCCGGTTCGCCATCCCGGCGGTGGAGCGGCTCGGGCCGCTGCTGCTCGAGGACGTCGGGGTGCCGCTGCCCCGGCTCGCCGACCTGGTCTCCGGGATCGCCGAGATCGCCGAGCGCAACGCGGTGACGGTCTCGGTGATCGCGCACGCCGGGGACGGCAATACGCACCCGCTCATCGTGCACGACCCGGCCGACGCCGAGCAGACCGCGCGGGCGCACCGCGCCTTCGGCGAGATCATGGACCTGGCCATCGCGCTCGGCGGCACCATCACCGGCGAGCACGGCGTCGGCCGGTTGAAGAAGGCCTGGCTGCCGGATCAGGTCGGCCCCGACGTGATGGCGCTGACCAGGCGGATCAAGGACGCGCTCGACCCGACCGGCATCCTCAACCCCGGCGCGATCCTGTGAGGACCGGAACATCGGGGTTCACCGCGGGGTTCTACCCGGCATGAACACGAAGCTCAAACACAATGCCGAGGACACCAGGTTCGAGATCTACGTGGACGAGGTGCTGGCCGGCTATGCCGACTACGCCGAGCGCGGCACCATCCGCGATTTCAACCACACCGTGACGTTCCCCGAGTTCCGCCGCCGCGGGGTCGCCGCCGAGGTGGTCGAGTACGCGCTGCGCGACTCGCGCGAGCACGGCTTCACCGTGCTGCCCACCTGCTGGTACGTGGACCAGTACATCGCCGCGCACGGCGAATACCGCGACCTCGTCGCGTCCTGACTCAGTTCGCCCGCCGCCAGCACAGGAACTGGTGATCGGTGGTGCACCCCATCGCCGCCACCACGGCCTCGTTGTCGAAGCCGGGCAACGCCCGCAACCGGTGCAGCAGCGACTTCCCGCCGTCCGACTGCGGCACCGCGCAGCCATTGCCCTTCGCCCCGATCAGGACGAAGAACACGTCGTCGGCGAAGGGCCCGTCGGTACTGGTGATGATGCGGACCTCCGCGAGATCTGCCCAGCTCACTTCCTCGACCCGCCCGCCGGGAAGAGTGCGCCGGACATATCTGTCGGTTATCTCCACCCCACTCATGCCTGAAATCGTCCTCCTGTACGCGGTGGCCCGACACCCCTGAATTCGGATACGGACGCGCGCACGCGTGAACCCCGATACCCGAACGGTACCGGGGATCAGCGCCGGAGTCGGTTGAATCAGCGCAGCAGGGCGCGCGACATGACGACTCGCTGGATCTGGTTGGTGCCCTCGTAGATCTGGGTGATCTTGGCGTCGCGCATCATCCGCTCCACCGGGAAGTCGGTGGTGTAGCCGGCGCCGCCGAAGAGCTGCACGGCGTTGGTGGTGACCTCCATGGCGACGTCCGAGGCGAAGCACTTGGCGGCGGCGGAGATGAAGCCCAGGTTCTTCTCGCCGCGCTCGGCGCGGGCCGCGGAGGTGTAGACCATGAGCCGGGCGGCCTCGATCTTCATCGCCATGTCGGCCAGCATGAACTGGGTGTTCTGGAAGTCGGCGATCCTGGTGCCGAACTGCTTGCGGTCCTTGGTGTAGGCGATCGCGGCGTCCAGCGCGCCCTGGGCCAGCCCGACGGCCTGCGCGCCGATGGTGGGGCGGGTGTGGTCGAGGGTCTGCAGCGCGGTCTTGAAGCCGGTGCCCGGCTCGCCGACGATGCGGTCGCCGGGGATGCGGCAGTTCTCGAAGTACAGCTCGGCGGTGGGCGAGCCCTTGATGCCGAGCTTGTGCTCCAGCGGGCCGACCACGAAGCCCTCGTCGTCCTTGTGCACAAGGAACGCCGAGATGCCGTTCGAGCCCTTCTCGGCGTCGGTCACCGCCATCACGGTGTACCAGGAGGACTTGCCGCCGTTGGTGATCCAGCACTTGGAGCCGTTCAGCACCCAGGCGTCGCCGTCCTGCTTGGCCCTGGTGCGCATGGAGGCGGCATCCGAGCCCGCCTCGCGCTCGGAGAGCGCGTAGGAGGCCATCTCGCCGTTCACGATGTCGGGCAGGACCTGCTGCTTGAGCTCGTCCGAGCCGTTCAGGATGAGGCCCATGGTGCCGAGCTTGTTCACCGCGGGGATGAGCGAGGAGGAGCCGCAGACCCGGGCGACCTCCTCGATCACGATGCAGGTGGCGACCGAGTCGGCGCCCTGGCCGCCGAACTGCTCCGGCACGTGCACCGCGTTGAAGCCGGAGGCGTTCAGCGCCGCCAGCGCCTCTTCGGGGAAGCGGGCCTTCTCGTCCACGTCCTTGGCGTGCGGGGTGATCTCCTTCTCCGACAGCGCGCGGATGGCGGCGCGCAGCTCGTCGTGGAAGTCCTCCAGCTTGAACAGGTCGAAATCGGGGTTACCCGCCATGACGGCTCCACTTCTGGTTGTCGGTGCTCACCGGCACTGCGTGCCACACTTTCCTTCAGTATAGAGCGCTTTTCGGCTCCTCAGAGCTTCCGAGTGGCACTCAGTGCCAAGTGGCCGGTAATGGTGACCAGGGTCACAGACTACCGAGCTGCCTGGTCACCAGGTCGGCTACCCGCCTGGGCGCCATGCCACGCGGGAAGACCGCGACCACCATCTCCTCGCCCGGGGCCCCGCGCGGGATCGCGGCCAGCTCCTGGCGCAGGTCGGCGGCGCCCGCGTCGGACTCGCCGCGCACCATCCGGCGCAGCAGGTAGTTGTGCGTCGCGGTGACGGCGGCGGTGAACTGCACCCGGCTGAGGTCGGGCACCTCGGGCAGCCGCTCGCGCAGGAAGTCGGTGAAGAGCCGCTCGTAGCGGAACACCGTGACGATCTCGCGCTCGCGCAGCGCGGGCACCTGCCGCACCACCCGGTACCGCCGCGCCGCGATCTCCCGCCACTGCGTGAAGCGCTCGAACACCTGCACCACCGCGGTGCAGACCGCCTCCCACGGATCGCCCTCCGAGCCGTCCAGGAAGGCCGCCGCCTGCGCCAGCTGCGACTCGTGATCGGCGAAGATCACGTCCTCCTTGGACCGGAACTGCCGGAAGAAGGTCCGCCGCGAGATCCCCGCCGCCTCCGCGATCTCGTCCACGGTCGTGGCCTCGTAGCCCTTCTCGGCGAAGAGCAGCAGCGCCTGCTCCACCACGGCGAGCCGAAACCGAGCCGTGTCGGCGCCTGCGCGGATTCGCGCGGATTCGTCGATGGTCACGGATTCGAGCGTATCGAGAAGCTCAGCCGAGCAGCGTCGCGCGCAGCGCTTCGTCCTTGCCGAGGACGAGTTGCTCGAGATTCGCCTGGAAGGTTTCCATGCGGGTGCGCAGGGCCGGGTCGGCGGTGCCGAGGATGCGGGCGGCGAGCAGCCCGGCGTTGCGGGCGCCGCCGATGGAGACGGTGGCGACCGGGACGCCAGCAGGCATCTGCACGATCGAGAGCAGGGAGTCCATGCCGTCGAGGTACTTCAGCGGCACCGGGACGCCGATCACCGGGAGCGGGGTGGCGGAGGCGACCATGCCGGGCAGGTGCGCGGCGCCGCCGGCCCCGGCGATGATCACCCGGATGCCGCGCTCCGCCGCGGACTTCGCGTAGTCGAGCATGCGCTGCGGGGTGCGGTGCGCGGAGACCACGCCCACCTCGAAGCGGATGCCGAACTCGGCGAGCGCCTCGGCGGCGGCCTCCATCACCGGCCAGTCCGAGTCGCTGCCCATGATCAGGCCGACCTGCGGTTCACTCATGCGGATCCCATCCGTCGGTCCATACCGCGTGCGACATCCAGTGCGCCGCCCGCTCCGCCTTCTCCCGCACCGCGGCGACGTCGTCGCCGAGGATGTTCACGTGGCCGATCTTGCGATCCGCCCGCTCGCCCTTGCCGTAGAGGTGCACCTTCGCCTCCGGCAGCCGGGCGAAGAGGTGGTGCAGCCGCTCGTCCATCGCCATGGCGGGCGCCTCGGGCGCGCCGAGGATGTTCGCCATCACGGTGACCGGCGCCAGCGGGGTGGTGTCGCCGAGCGGATAGTCCAGCACGGCGCGCAGGTGCTGCTCGAACTGGCCGGTGCGGGCGCCGTCCATCCCCCAGTGGCCGCTGTTGTGCGGGCGCATGGCGAGCTCGTTCACCAGCAGTTCGCCCTCGGCGGTCTCGAACAGCTCGACCGCCATCACGCCGACCACGCCGAGCTCGGCGGCCAGCTGCAGCGCCAGCGTCTCGGCCGCGGCGGCGAGCTCCTCGGAGAGCCCGGGCGCGGGCGCGAGCACCACCGCGCACTGCCCGTTGCGCTGCACCGTCTCGACCACCGGCCAGGTGGCGGCCTGCCCGAACGGCGAGCGCGCCACCATCGCGGAGAGCTCGCGCACCCACGCCACCCTTGCCTCGGCCAGCAGCGGAACCCCGCGGGCGCGCTGCTCGCCGACGATCGCGCGCGCCTCGGCGGCATCGGCGGGCATCCAGACCCCGCGCCCGTCGTAGCCGCCGCGGATCGCCTTGAGCACCACCGGCCAGCCGTGCTCGGCGCCGAACCGCTCGGCGTCCGCCGCCGTCTCCACCGCGGTGAAGGCGGGCACCGGGAGGCCGAGTTCGCTCAGCTTGATCCGCATGGCCAGCTTGTCCTGGGCGTAGCGCAGCGCCGACGGCGGCGGCTGCACGTTGACACCCTCGGCGACCAGCGCCTCCAGGTGCTCGGTCGGCACGTGCTCGTGGTCGAAGGTCAGGGCGTGCGACCCGACGGCGGCCTTCCGCAGCGCCACCGGGTCGGTATGGCTGCCGAAGACCACGTCCGGGCTGACCTGTGCGGCGGGGTCGTCCGGCCGCTCGGCCAGTACCCGGAGCCGCTGCCCGAGGGCGATCGCGGCCTGGTGCGTCATCCGCGCGAGTTGCCCGCCACCGACCATGGTGACGGTCGGCATCGCCGCTGGATCGAAGGAACGTGCGCTCACGTCGGTCAATGTTGTCATGGAGCGCAAAATCGGTGCGCGCGACCCGGCGCTACACTCGGGCCTTGTGTCAATCGTCGACGAGGTGGTCCGCGCACTCCCGCCCGCAGCACGGGAGCTGGCGCTCCGTAATCGTGAACTGATCAAGTTCGCGATCGTCGGCGCCACCACCTTCGTGATCGACAGCGGCATTTTCTACCTGCTGAAGTGGACGGTCCTCGCGGACAAGCCGGTGACGGCCAAGATCATTTCCGGCGTGATCGCGGTGATCGCCTCCTACATTCTGAACCGGGAGTGGTCGTTCAAGAACCGCGGCGGCCGGGAGAAGCACCACGAGGCGCTGCTGTTCTTCGTGGTCAGCGGCATCGGCGTGGCACTGAGCAATATCCCGCTGTGGATTTCCAGTTACGTCTTCGACCTGCGCCAGCCCGCCGTGAGCTTCGCCACCGAGAACATCGCCGACTTCGTGAGCGCGTTCGTGATCGGCAATCTGCTGCAGATGGCGTTCCGATTCTGGGCGATGCGGCGCTGGGTTTTTCCGGACGAAATGGACGTGATCATCGAGGAGCTGGAGGAGCTCATCGAGGTCGAGAATCTCGGCACCGAGCCGCCCACCGTGCGTCCCTGACATTTCTCAGCGCGGTTCGGCGCCCACTCCGGCGGCCACGCGAATCGGCGTCGGCGCGCCGAGAAAGAGCGCGAAGAGCGCGGGGCGCCTGCGCTGCAATTCCAGCCGGCCGCCGTCGGCCTCGACCAGCGCCCGCGCCAGCGCCAGCCCGACCCCGGTCGAGCCGGCTCCGGAGAAGCCGCGGTCGAAGATGTGCGGCGCCAGCTCGTCGCTGACCCCGTCGCCCTGATCGGCCACCTCGACGCAGACCAGCGGCACCCGCGCCCTTCCCCCGTGCACCAGTCGCACCGAGACGGTGCAGGTGCCGTCGCCGTGGTGCAGCGCGTTGTCCAGCAGCACGGCGAGCGCCTCGCGCAGCCGGGAGCCGGTGATCGGGGCGCGCAGCGATTCGTCGCCGAGCAGGGTGAGCACCCGCCCGGCGTCCCGGAACGGGTGCGCCCACTCCGCGATGACGCCGCGCAGCTCGTCCATCACCGGCACCGGGTCGCGGTCGGCGGCGTCGTCGTCCCTGGCGGCGCGCACCAGGTCGTCGATGGCGCCGGTGAGCCGGTCCACCTGGGCCATCGCCGCCTCGGCCTCCTGCACCACGTCCGGGTCGGCGTGCACGGAGAGCTCGTCCAGCCGCAGCCGGACCGCGGTGAGCCGGCTGCGCAGCTGGTGCGAGACGTCGGCGACCAGCGCGTGCTCGCGCTGCAGCCGGCCCGCGATCTCCACGGTGGCGGCGTCGAGCACGTCCGAGACCCGATCCAGCTCGGCGATGCCGTGCCGCCGGTTGTCCGGGCGGAAGTCGCCCTCGGCGAGCCGGGCGGCGCGCGCGGCGACGTCGCTGAGCGGGTCGGCGACCCGGCGCGCGGTGACGACGGCGACGGTCACCGCCGCGGTCAGCGAGGCGAGCACCGCCAGCGCCACCGCGCCGACCGCCTGCCGCTGCATGGAGTGCATCGGCCCGGACGGCACCTCCAGCCGCAGCGAGCCGCGCTCGCCCATGGAGAGCGACTCGACCAGCGGATCGCTCACCCGGTCCGCCCCGATGTCGATCCGCACGGCGCTGTCCAGCGGCGCCGGGTAGACGATGGTGAGCTTGCCGCCGTCCGGGACGAGCGTGCCGACCGCCCTGGTGTCCAGTTCGCCGGGGACGGTCCCGGTCTCCTGCTCCTGGGCGATGATCTCGACGGCCATCCGGTCCAGCCGGTCGCGCAGGTCGTTGCGGGTGATGTCCTCCACCCAGAGCCAGGCCGTGTAGACCAGCGGCAACCCGAGCACCACCGTGGTGAGCGTCAGCACGGTGAGCATCGAGCGCAGGATGCGGCGGCGCACGTCAGTCGGTGTTCAGCCGGAACCCGACACCGCGGACGGTGACGATCCGGCGCTCGGCCATCGGCCCCTCGTCGCCGATCTTCCGGCGCAGCCAGGACATGTGCATGTCGAGTGTCTTGGAGCCGCGCAGCTCGGCATCGCCCCAGACCTCGCGCAGGATCGTCTCCCGCGGCACCACCTGCCCGGCCCGGTCGATCAGCACCTTGAGCAGCTCGTACTCCTTGTTCGCCAGCCCGACCTCGACGCCGTTCACCAGCACCCGGCGCGCGGCAGGCTCCAGCCGGATGCCGCCGACCTCGACGATGTCGTCGCCGAGGCCGCTGCGGCGCAGCAGCGCGCGCACCCTGGCCAGCAGCTCGGCCAGCCGGAACGGCTTGCCGACGTAGTCGTCGGCGCCCGCGTCCAGCCCGACCACGAAGTCCACCTCGTCGGTGCGCGCGGTGAGCATGAGCACGGCCAGCTCGGCGCCGCTGGCCCGCACCTGCCTGCACACCTCCAGCCCGTCCATCCCCGGCAGCCCGAGATCCAGGATGAGCAGGTCGTGGCCGCCCTCGAGGGCGCGGCGCAGCACCGCGGGGCCGAAACTCTCCACCGTCACCGTGTAGCCCTCGCGGCCGAGCGCGCGCGAGAGCGGTGCCGCGATCGCCTCGTCGTCCTCGCCGAGCAGTACCGCCGTCATGCGCCCAGATTACGGGCGGGAGCGCGGGTCAGTTGTCCCAGCGCTCGTGCCGGTGCTCCACCTCGAAGACCTGGTGGTAGAGGAGCGAGTGCACCTGCTGCACGGAGGGGATGTCGTCGTACTCCAGCGGCTCGTCGGAGGAGGAGCCGATGATCAGGGTTCCGGTGCCGAGCAGCCGGTCGAAGAGCCCGTGCCGGAACTGCACGCTGGAGATCCGGCTCATCGGGATATCGATGCCGGAGTGCGTGAGCACGCCCTGCCTGACCAGCACCCGCCGGTCGGTGACGATGAAGTGCGTCGACTTCCAGCTGACCACCGGCCCGATCACGCGCCAGGCGAGCAGCGCGACCCAGACCACGAGCACCACGACGAGGAGCCCGATGGCGAGCGTCTCGTCGGTGACGTTGCGCGAGATCACGCCGCCGCCGAAGCCGGCCAGCGCGGTGCCAGCCACCAGGATGACGATCGGCCAGAACAGCATCTTCCAGTGCGGGTGGCGATGCAGCAGCAGGTGCTCGTCGGGGGCCAGCACATCCTCCGGATAACCCATGGCCGCACCCTACCGCGCACCGGGGACGGAACGGCCGCAGCGCGATTCGCCGATCGGGCGGTCAGCCCGCCGGGCGCAGATGGGTGACGTCGCCCGCGGAGACCGCCTCGGAACCGACCAGCAGCCTGCCCGCCGCATCGATGCCGGTGGCGATCCCGACCAGCTCCCGGCCACCGGGCAGCTCGGCGCGCACCCTGGCGCCGATGGTGCCGCAGCGCTCGCGATAGGCCGCCGCGAGTTCGGCGGTCGCCCAGCCCGCGTCCCGCCAGGCGGCGAAGCGCTCGGCGAAGGCGGTGAGCAGGGCTCCGGCCATGGTGGTGCGGTCGACGGTGGAGCCCTCGAGCACCAGCGAGGTGGCGTGCGGCACCGGCAGTTCGGCAGCCGTGAGTTCGGCGTTCAGCCCGACGCCGACCACCACCGCCGGGTCGGGGCCCGCGATCGCGACCTCGGCCAGGATGCCCGCCAGCTTGCGGCCGCCGACCAGAACGTCGTTCGGCCACTTCAGCTCCGCGGGCACCCCCGACGCCGCGCGCACGGCGTCGACAACGGCGACCCCGGTGAGCAGCGGCAGCCAGCCGAGCACCGCAGGGTCGACCCCGTCGAGCCGGACCAGCACCGATACCGAAATCTGAGCGCGCGGCGGGCTGCCCCAGGCCCTGGCGTGCCTGCCGCGCCCGCTCTCCTGCAGCTCCGCGAGCAGCACCTCGCGGTCGGCGGCGGGGTCGGCGACGGCCCGCGCGATCAGGTCGGCATTGGTGGAGCCGGTGGTCTCGACCACGTCGAGCCGAGTGAAGAAGGGCACGCGCTCGCGGCGCAGCCGCTCGGCGTCAAGGGGTGTCCGCTGCACATCGGCAGGCTACTCGGCGGCCCCCCGCGACCTGCGATTCCGGGGTGGGCAGACCCCTTGCGCCAGCTGTGCACAACTCCGCGAATCCGACGGCGACCAGGGCTTTTCTACCCGCGAGTAGCGGAGGAGGTGTTACCCGGTACCAGCGGCACTGGCTACACTCCGAACCCATGACGAGTGTCCAGCAGCAACCCGCATCCGGATCGGCGGGCGAACCCGATATCCACACCACCGCCGGGAAGCTCGCTGACCTGCGCAACCGGCTGGACGAGGCCAAGCACCCGATGGGTGAGGCCGCCGTCGACAGGGTGCACGCCAAGGGCAAGATGACGGCCCGCGAGCGCATCCTCGCCCTGCTGGACGAGGGCTCCTTCGTCGAGCTCGACGCGCTGGCCAGGCACCGGAGCGTGAACTTCGGGCTGGACAAGAACCGCCCGCTCGGCGACGGCGTCGTCACCGGCTACGGCACCGTCGACGGCCGCGACGTCTGCATCTTCAGCCAGGACGTCACCGTCTTCGGCGGCAGCCTCGGCGAGGTGTACGGCGAGAAGATCGTCAAGGTCATGGATCTCGCGCTGAAGACCGGCCGCCCGCTGGTCGGCATCAACGAGGGCGCCGGCGCGCGCATCCAGGAGGGCGTCGTCTCGCTCGGCCTCTACGGCGAGATCTTCCACCGCAATATCCAGGCCTCCGGCGTGATCCCGCAGATCTCGCTGATCATGGGCCCGGCCGCGGGCGGGCACGTCTACTCCCCCGCGCTCACCGACTTCGTGGTGATGGTCGACCAGACCAGCCAGATGTTCGTCACCGGCCCGGACGTCATCAAGACGGTCACCGGCGAGGACGTCACCATGGAGGATCTGGGCGGCGCGCACACGCACATGGTGAAGTCCGGCGTCGCGCACTACGTCGCCTCCGGCGAGCAGGACGCGCTGGACTACGTCAAGGACCTGCTCTCCTACCTCCCGAGCAACAACCGCGCCGAGGCCCCGCGCTTCCCCGCGACCGACCCCATCACCGGGGCCATCGAGGAGTCGCTCACCGAGGAGGATCTGGAGCTCGACTCGCTGATCCCGGACTCGCCGAACCAGCCGTACGACATGCACGAGGTCATCCGCCGGCTGCTGGACGACGACGAGTTCCTCGAGGTGCAGGCCGAGCGCGCGATGAACATCATCGTCGGCTTCGGCCGGATCGACGGCCGCAGTGTCGGCATCGTCGCCAACCAGCCCACCCAGTTCGCCGGCTGCCTGGACATCGACGCCTCGGAGAAGGCCGCCCGCTTCGTCCGCACCTGTGACGCCTTCAACGTCCCGATCGTCACCCTGGTCGACGTGCCCGGCTTCCTGCCCGGCACCGGCCAGGAGTACAACGGCATCATCCGGCGCGGTGCCAAGCTGCTCTACGCCTACGGTGAGGCCACTGTGGGGAAGATCACGGTCATCACCCGCAAGGCCTACGGCGGCGCCTACGACGTCATGGGCTCCAAGCACCTCGGCGCCGACGTGAACCTGGCCTGGCCGACCGCGCAGATCGCCGTCATGGGCGCCTCCGGCGCCATCGGCTTCGTCTACCGGAAGAAGCTGCAGGACGCCGCCGCGGACGGCTCCGACGTCGATGCGCTGCGGCTCGAGCTGCAGAACGAGTACGAGGACACGCTCGTGAACCCGTACGTGGCGGCCGAGCGCGGCTACGTGGACGCGGTCATCCCGCCCTCGCACACCCGCGGCCAGATCGTCTCCGCGCTGCGGCTGCTGGAGCGCAAGATGGTCAGCCTGCCGCCGAAGAAGCACGGCAACATCCCGCTCTGATCGCGCGATACCCTCCATAGGCCGCGCACACTGGTAACGATGAGACCGCACACTGGTGAATGCGGGGGCAGCTGCCTTCACATCCACCGGTGCCGCTGGCGCTCGGAGCGGGTATACCCCACGAGGGTGCACCAGCCCGAGGTAGAGAGAGGATCTGCACTGTGACGACCGTGGCAGAAGACGAGGTGTTGTCCGCCGTCGAACTGGACCTCACGGCCGATCCGGGCACGGAGCAGGCCGAGGCGACGAGCGCGGAGCCCGCCGCGGCCGAGGCGGGCATCGCCGCGCTGCTCCGGGTCGAGCGGGGCAACCCGTCGGACGAGGAGATCGCCGCGCTGGTCTGCGTGTTCACCGCGGCGGCCGGTTCGGCCGCGCCGGGCGAGCGGGGGCCGCTCGACCTGTGGGGCAGGCCCACCCTGCTGCACCGCGGCGCCGCGCCGTTCTCGCCCTACGCCTTCCCCGCGCTGGCGTACGGCCGCGACTGACCGTGCCCGTTCTGGTCCTGGCCTCGGCGTCGCCCGCCCGCCGGGCGGTGCTGCGCGCGGCGGGCATCGAGCCCGTCGTCCGGATCTCCGATGTCGACGAGGACGCGGTGGCCGCCGCGCTGCCGCCGGACTCCGCGCCGCGCACGGTGGTCGAGGAGCTGGCGAAGGCCAAGGCCCGTGCGGTCGCCGCCGCCGGTGCGCTGCCCGCCGACTGCGTCGTGGTCGGCTGCGACTCCATGCTGCTGGTCGACGGCGAACTCCAGGGCAAGCCCTACACCCCCGAGGTGGCCCGCGAGCGCTGGAAGGCGGTCGCCGGGCGCAGCGCCGACCTGCTCACCGGGCACTGCGTGCTGCGGCTGGCCGACGGCGCGGTGACCGCCTCGGCGGTCGACACCAGCACGACGACGGTGCACTTCGCCGACCCCGACCCGGCCGACCTGGATGCCTACATCGCCACCGGTGAGCCGCTGCAGGTGGCGGGGGCCTTCACCCTCGACGGCCGCGGCGGCTGGTTCGTGGAGCGGCTGGAGGGCGACCCCTCCAGCGTCATCGGAATCGGGCTACCACTGCTTCGCCGACTCCTTCACGACGTCGGTCTCTCCATTGCGCAGCTGTGGGGGGATCCGCCCGGCTGAGGGCGGGGCGATCAGCGGCTCGGCCGCCACCGGGCTGTCCACGATGGGCAGCGTCGGCACCTCGCGCGGCTCCTCCGAGCGCGCGCTCGGCTCCGGGCGGCCGCGGACCAGCTCCAGCCGGGCCAGGCACAGCTCCGGCTCGACGAACGGCCGCATCCGCACCTTCACCCGGTCGCGCGCGCCGCTGCGGTCCAGCACCTCCTGCAGCAGCCCGACGTGCACGCCGCAGACGACATCCGAGTGGGTGCGCGCGAGCTCGCGCAGCGGGCAGGCGGTGAGCCGGATCTGCACCTGCTCCGAGGTGTCGGCGCCCGGGTCGCGCTCCGGCGCGAAGCCCAGCTCCGAGGAGAGCGTCATGGAGAGGTCCTTGGCGCCGTCCAGCGTCTCCACCCGCTCCTCGCCCGCGTCCAGCTTGGCGCCCCAGGCACGCCCGGCGGCGATCCCGGCCTCGGTGCGGGCCCTGCGGTCCGGGCCGAGCTGATCGGCCAACGCCTGCGCGAGATCCTGGTAACCCACGGATCGCTGCACCGCGGAGTAGCCGATCCGCGGCCTGCCGCGGCCGCGCGGCGGCTGCTGGAACTGGCGGACCAGGGATTCGCGGGTGAGCACATCCAGGTGGAAACGAACCGTTGTCACGTGCTGGCCCGTGATCCGGGCCAGCTCCTGGGCGTCGAGGGGCTCCTCCGCGCCACGTAGGATCGCGAGCAGTCGCCGCCGCGGCCAAGAATCGGACATAGCTGACCCCTCCTCCCGGGAGACTTTATCGGATGGGGGTGCGGCGAAATCACCATTCATCCGATCGTGATCTGAAACGCGTTCACCGCCCACACGCGTTTCACCGCGCGCGACCACACCACCGTTACCACTTCTCGATCGAGTGTGGAGGAAACAGATCGTGCCACTCGCCCCGGATCCGAACCCGGCGTTCGGTTCCTACGCACACCCGAACCACTTGGTAACCACCGAATGGCTGTCGGCAAACCTCGGGGCCGGCGGCCTGCGCATCGTCGAGGCGAACGAGGAGCCCCGGCTCTACGACATCGGGCACATCCCGGGCGCGGTCAAGATCGACGGGCGCGCCGAGCTCGGCGACGAGCTGAGCCGCGACTACCTCGACGGCGCCCGCTTCACCGAGCTCATGCGCGCCAAGGGCATCGCGCGCGACGACACCGTCGTGCTCTACGGCGACCGCGGCAACTCGCTGGCCGCGCACGCCGCCTGGATCTTCGAGCTCTTCGGCCACCCGGACGTCCGGCTGCTCGACGGCGGCAGGGACGCCTGGATCTCCGAGGCGCGGGACACCACCTTCGACGCGCCGATCATCCCCGCGGTCGGCTACCCGGCGGTCGAGCGCGACGACGGCACCGCCCGCGCCTTCCGCGACGACGTGCTGCGCCACCTCGGCCTCCCGCTGGTCGACGTGCGCTCCCCCGCCGAGTACGCGGGCGAGGAGACGCACGAGCCGGACCGCTCCGGGGAGATCGCGCTGCGCGGCGGCCACATCCCCACCGCGGTCAACATCCCGTGGACCGCGGCGATCGGGCTCGACGGCCGCTTCCGGCCGCGCGCCGACCTGGACCGCGCCTACGCCGCGGTGGCGGGCGCCGACGACGTCGTCGTCTACAGCCGGGTCGGCGAGCGCGCCGGGCACACCTGGTTCGTGCTGGCGCACCTGCTCGGCATCCCGGCGGTGCGCAACTACGACGGCTCCTGGCTGGAGTGGGGCAGCGCGGTCCGAATGCCGGTGGCACGCGGTGCCGAGCCGGGCCGGGCCCCGCTCGCCGGTACCCGCCGAAATCGGCGCTGACGCATACCCTTCCAGCCACCGATCAGCGGCGATTCGGACACCGGGCCGCCGCCGGGCGATGGCACTCGAAACCCCGCCGCGTGCACGAACGGCGCGCCGCGGCGGGGAAAACGCGGGAATTGTGATCTGCGGCCTACTCCCCAGTAGGGCTGGCCGGTGTTCCGCCCGTGTTGGCAGACTGCCTACACTCGCCGAGAACGTAGGTTGCGACCCACGGGAGCGAAGCGAAACCCTACCCGGCGAAGCGACCGGAAGAATGTACACAGGAGGCTCAGTGCCCAGCCATGCCAGCGCGCGGATCTCGAAGGTACTCGTCGCCAATCGAGGCGAGATCGCGGTGCGCGTTATCCGGGCAGCCAAGGATGCCGGCCTCGGCAGCGTCGCTGTCTACGCGGAGCCCGACGCCGACGCGCCCTTCGTGCAGCTCGCCGACGAGGCATTCGCCCTCGGTGGCCAGACCTCGGCCGAGTCGTACCTGGTGTTCGACAAGATTCTGGACGCGGCCGCCCGCTCCGGCGCCGACGCCATCCACCCCGGCTACGGCTTCCTCTCCGAGAACGCCGACTTCGCCCAGGCCGTCCTCGACGCCGGGCTGATCTGGATCGGGCCGTCGCCGCAGTCCATCCGCGACCTCGGTGACAAGGTCACCGCGCGGCACATCGCCGAGCGCGCGAAGGCGCCGATGGCCGCGGGCACCAAGGACCCGGTCCAGAACGCCGACGAGGTCGTCGAGTTCGCGAAGCAGTACGGCGTCCCGGTGGCCATCAAGGCCGCGTACGGCGGCGGCGGGCGCGGCATGAAGGTCGCGCACACCATCGAGGAGATCCCGGAGCTGTTCGAGTCGGCGACCCGCGAGGCGATCGCCGCCTTCGGCCGCGGCGAGTGCTTCGTCGAGCAGTACCTGGACAAGGCGCGCCACGTCGAGGCGCAGGTCATCGCAGACACGCACGGCAACGTCGTGGTCGCTGGCACCCGCGACTGCTCGCTGCAGCGCCGCTTCCAGAAGCTGGTCGAGGAGGCCCCCGCGCCGTTCCTCTCCGACGCCGTGCGCGCCCAGATCCACGACTCCGCCAAGCGGATCTGCAAGGAGGCCGGCTACTACGGCGCGGGCACCGTCGAGTACCTGGTGCAGGGCGAGACCGTCTCCTTCCTCGAGGTGAACACCCGCCTGCAGGTCGAGCACCCGGTCACCGAGGAGACCGCGGGCATCGACCTGGTGCGCCAGCAGTTCCGCATCGCCAACGGCGACGCGCTGGAGATCACCGAGGACCCGACTCCGCGCGGCCACTCCATCGAGTTCCGGATCAACGGCGAGGACGCGGGCCGCGGCTTCCTGCCCGCCCCCGGCCCGGTCGCGGTGTACCGCGAGCCCACCGGCCCCGGCGTGCGCGTCGACTCCGGCGTGGTGCAGGGCAGTGTGATCGGCGGCCAGTTCGACTCCATGCTGGCCAAGCTCATCGTCACCGGCGAGAACCGCACCCAGGCGCTGGAGCGGGCCCGCCGGGCGCTGGCCGAGTACCAGGTCGATGGGCTGGCCACGGTCATCCCGTTCCACCGCGCGGTCATCGACGACCCCGCCTTCATCGGCGACGGCACGAAGTTCGACGTCTACACCAAGTGGATCGAGAACGAGTGGAACAACACCGTCGAGCCCTACACCGCCGGTGCCCCGGCCGACGAGGACGAGGAGGAGCCGCGGCAGAAGGTGGTCGTCGAGGTCGGCGGGCGCCGGGTCGAGGTCTCGCTGCCCGGTAGCTTCTCCATCGGCGGCGGTGCCGCGCCCGCGGGCAACGGCGTCGTCCGGAAGAAGCCGAAGCCGCGCAAGCGCGGCGGGGCCGCCAACGGTGCCGCCTCCGGCGATGCTGTGACCGCGCCCATGCAGGGCACCGTGGTCAAGGTCGCGGTCGAGGAGGGGCAGTCGGTCGAGGTCGGGGATCTGATCGCCGTGCTCGAGGCGATGAAGATGGAGAATCCGGTCAACGCGCACAAGGCGGGGGTTGTTACCGGGCTCGCCGTCGAGGCGGGGGCTGCCATTACCCAGGGCACTGTCCTGGCGGAGATCAAGTAGAAGTTTTCCGGGGGCTCCGCCCCCGAACC
>NZ_JBHUXA010000032.1:0-77338 GCF_042669725.1 Nocardia sp. NPDC057227
CGTCCGGCCGCAGCTCCGCCAGCGAGCCCTTGCGGGCCCGGCCGATCGGGGAGCGCGCGGTCGAAACGATGACGGCCTCTGGCATGAGGACTCCTTTGTCGTGGTGCGAATTCGGTTACTCGCCAGTAAGAAATCTACGTGGCACGGGCTCGGTCCGGAAGGCGTCGCGCGCCGTCCGGCGCCTCGGCCTGGTGCAGCAGCCCGGCCTCGACACCGAGCGCGGTCAGCAGCGCGGGCAGCAGGTGCTCGGCGGCCAGCGCGTAGCCGGCGGCGGACGGGTGGAAGCCGTCGGCGGCGAAGAGCAGCTCGGGAGCCTCGCGGAACCGCGGCGCCAGCAGATTGCCCATCGGGACCGGGTGGCCGCCCGCGGCGCGGGTGGCCGCGGTCTGCGCCCTGGCCAGGCGGACGCTCCAGCTCTCGACCACCGCGCGCAGCGGCTGCGCGATCGCGGTGACGATGCCGAGGTTCGGGCAGGTGCCGACCACGACGACGCTGTCCGCCGCGCGCAGCCGGGTCACCGCGGTGCCGAGCCGGGCGGCCGACAGGCGGATCGAGTGCTTCTTGGTGACGTCGTTCGCGCCGACGAGAATCACGGCGGCGTCCGGCGGCGGGCCCGCCACGAACATGGCGTCCACCTGACCGGCCAGCCCCTTGGAGGTGGCGCCGGAGATGGCCTTGGTACTCAGCCGGATGCGCCTGCCGCTTGCCTCGGCCAGGCCGCGGGCCAGCCGGACGCCCGGCACCTCCTCGGCGCTCAGCGCGCCCAGCCCGGCGGCGGTGGAGTCACCGAAGATCATCAGGTGCAGATCGAACTCGCGGCCCGCGCGCCAGCGCTGCGGCGGCTCGCCGCCCGGGGCGTAGATGCCGTCGGCCTCGGGCGGCTTGGAGCTGTCCCTGCCGATCACGCCGCGCGCCGCGCCCGCCTGCTCCATGAGCATGCGGTACCCGAACCACCAGGCCGTGCCCGCACCGGAACCGGCGAGCACCGCGCCCGCTCCCGTCGCGGCGGCGGTACGCCAACCCATGCGAGGAACACCCACGTTTGTGCATTCTACAAACCGGACGGCCCGAGCGGCGGCGCCGATGCCGTTCCGGGGAACGGTCAGCCCGCGACGTCGAAGGTGCCGCGGGCGGGGACGCTCGCGCTGTCGGTGGTCACGGTGACCTCGATCCGCCCCGGCCCGGTGTCCTGGAACAGGGCGTACTGGATGCTGCCGTAGATCCCGGTGACCACCAGGTTCTCGTAGACCCCCGTCGCGCCGGTGTTCAGGTTGCGCCACGCGATCGTGGTGCGGACCTCGCAGAGCGGGGCGAACGGGTAAATGCCGGGGCCGACGCCGGAGACCGGCTCGGCCCGCATGTTCAGGATCGCCCGGCCCGGATACTGCGGGCTGGTGTCGGCCCAGGTGCGCACGCTGGTCCAGCACAGCCCGCCGCGCGCCAGCGTCGGCACCTGCGGGAACTCGACGGTGGCCGCGGCGGCCTGCGCCCCGGCCCCGAGCGTCGTCGCCACGGCCGCCCCGGCCAGGACGGTGGCGGCGCGGGCGATGGTGAGCTTCCTCATGCCATCCGATCCTAGGGGCTCGGGGCGGTGCGGGCGTGGAGCGGAACGCGGAGAGGCACGGCCCGGCGGCTTCTGCAACGATGGAGCTATGCGCATCGCGGAGCACGTCGTCGACCTGATCGGCAATACCCCGCTGGTCCGGCTGAACTCGGTGGTGGGGCCGAACGCCGGGCTGGTGGCGGCCAAGATCGAGTACCTGAACCCGGGCGGCAGCTCGAAGGACCGGATCGCGGTCCGGATGATCGAGGCCGCCGAGCAGTCCGGCGAGTTGCGGCCCGGCGGCACCATCGTGGAGCCGACGTCGGGGAACACCGGGGTCGGGCTGGCGCTGGTGGCGCAGCAGCGCGGCTACAAGTGCGTCTTCGTCTGCCCGGACAAGGTGAGCGAGGACAAGCGCAACGTGCTGCGCGCGTACGGCGCCGAGGTCGTGGTCTGCCCGACCGCCGTCGCGCCGGAGCACCCGGACAGCTACTACAGCGTCTCGGACCGGCTGGTCCGCGAGATCGACGGCGCCTGGAAACCGGACCAGTACTCCAATCCCGGTGGGCCGCAGAGCCACTACGAGACCACCGGCCCGGAGATCTGGGCCGACACCGAGGGGAAGATCACGCACTTCGTCGCCGGTGTCGGCACCGGCGGCACCATCACCGGTGCCGGCCGCTATCTCAAAGAGGTCTCCGAGGGGCGGGTCAGGGTGATCGGCGCCGACCCGGAGGGTTCGGTGTACTCCGGCGGCACCGGCAGGCCGTACCTGGTCGAGGGCGTCGGCGAGGACTTCTGGCCGTCGGCCTACGACCCGAAGGTCGCGGACGAGATCATCGCGGTCTCCGACGCCGACTCCTTCGACATGACGCGGCGGCTGGCCCGCGAGGAGGGGCTGCTGGTCGGCGGCTCCTGCGGCATGGCCGTCGTGGCCGCCATCGAGGTGGCGCGGCGCGACCCGGACGCCGTCGTGGTGGTGCTGCTGCCGGACGGCGGCCGCGGCTACCTCTCCAAGATCTTCAACGACCAGTGGATGAGCTCCTACGGCTTCCTGCGCGAGCGGCTGGACGGCGCGGCCGAGCCGCTCGTCGGCGACGTGCTGCGCGGCAAGTCCGGTGAGCTGCCCGACCTGGTGCACACGCACCCGTCGGAGACCCTGCGCGACGCCATCGAGATCCTGCGCGAGTACGGCGTCTCGCAGATGCCGGTGGTCGGCGCCGAACCGCCGGTGATGGCGGGCGAGGTGGCGGGCAGCGTCTCCGAGCGCGACCTGCTCTCCGCGGTGTTCGAGGGGCGGGCGCACCTCACCGACTCGGTGGCGAAGCACATGAGCGCCTCGTTCCCGCTGATCGGCGCGGGCGAGCCGATCTCAGCCGCCACCAAGGCGCTGTCCGAGACCGACGCGCTCATGGTGGTCGAGGAGGGCAAGCCGGTCGGCGTCATCACCAGGCACGATCTGCTCGGCTTCCTCAGCGTCGGCGCGATCGGCAAGTAGGGCCGAGGTCGCGGCGCGGCGGATCCGCGATAACGGCCGCGGGCTCAGCGGCCTGCCGCGGTGATGCGCTCGGGCAGGTAGCCCGCGACCAGGTCGCTCCACTCGTCGGCGAGGGTGGCGAGCCGGTACCAGGCGGCGTGCACCCTGGTCTCGGCGACCTTGTCGCAGCTGTGCAGGAGGTGCCCGGCGTGCACGTGCGCCGCGGCCATCCGGTCCAGCAGCGCGCCGAGCGAGACGCCGCGCACCCGAGCGGGCCGGGCGGCGCTGGTCCAGCGGTCCACGGCGGCGACGAGTTCGGCTCGGCGGCAGTCGATTCCGGCCGCGGCCAGCGGATCGATGTGGCGCTGCCGGTGCAGCTCGGCGAGCAGCGCGGCCGATCGGATCACCGGGTCGTCGCCAGCTTCGGCGGGAGAAGCGAAGGCGGCCAACAGCTCTCGGCGGTCCGGGAGTTCAGCATCGCGCATCGGAGGCTCCCGGCGTAGCGGGAAGCGGGAACGGCAGTGTGCACATGGTGCACCTCCTGGAACGACCGGTGGAGCGTGGTCGTTCCAGGATGCGGGACATTTCGGGCTATCGGGTGACCGCGGAGTGACCCCCCGATGACGCTTCGTGACACGGTGCTCAGCGGAAGGCATTGCTCCCGGTGAGGGCTTTGCCCAGGGTGAGCTGGTGCACCTCGGCGGTGCCCTCGTAGGTGAGTACCGACTCCAGGTTGTTGGCGTGCCGCAGCACCGGGTAGTCCAGCGTGATCCCGTTGGCGCCGAGGATGGTCCGGCACTCACGGGCGATCGCGATGGCTTCCCGCGTGCTGTTCAGCTTGCCCGCGCTCACCTGCTCCGCGGTCAGCTCGCCGCGGTCCTTGAGCCGCCCGAGGTGGATGGCGAGCAGCTGCCCCTTCCCGTACTCCAGCGCCAGGTCGGCGAGCTTCGCCTGGGTGAGCTGATAAGCCGCCAGCGGCTTGTCGAAGACCTCGCGGCTGCGCGAGTACTCGATCGTCGCGGTGAGGCAGTCGCGGGCCGCGCCGAGCGCGCCGAAGACGATGCCGAAGCGCGCCTCGCCGAGGCAGGCCAGCGGCGAGGAGAGCCCGCGCGAGCCGGGCAGCACCGCGTCGGCGGGCAGCCGGACCCCGTCGAAGTTCAGCTCGGCGGTGATCGAGGCGCGCAGCGAGAGCTTGCGGTGCATCTCCCGCGCCACGAAGCCGGGGGCGTCGGTCGGGACGAGGAAGCCGCGCACCACCGGGCGCCCGCCCTCCGCCTCGGGGTCGGTGTAGGCCCAGACCACCGCGACGTCGGCGACCGAGCCGTTGGTGATCCACATCTTGGCGCCGTCCAGCACCCAGTCGTCGCCGTCCCGCTTCGCGCGGGTGCGCATGCCGCCGGGGTTGGAGCCGAAGTCCGGCTCGGTCAGCCCGAAGCAGCCGAGCAGCTCGCCCGCGGCCATCCCGGGGAGCCACTGCTGCTTCTGCTCCTCGGAGCCGTAGCGGTGGATGGCGGTCATGGCCAGCGAGCCCTGCACCGAGACCATGCTGCGGATGCCGGAGTCGACCGCCTCCAGCTCCTGGCAGGCGAGGCCGTACGCGGTGGCGGAGAGCCCGGCGCAGCCGTAGCCGTCCAGGTGCATGCCGAGCAGCCCGAGTTCGCCCAGCTCGGGGGCGAGTTCACGGGCCGGGAAGGTACCCGCCTCGAACCAGTCGGCGACGTGCGGGCGCAGCCGTCTGGCCGCGAAGGCGGCGACGGTGTCGCGGATCTCCCGCTCCTCCGGCTGCAGCAGGCCATCGGTCGCGAATAATTCGTCGAGGGTGCGGGGTGTGTCGGGCGCCATGCAGGTCAGCGTAACCAGGCGGGCACACGCACCCCCCGAGAATGGGACGCCGGTGCCCGGTTCTAGGCTGGGGCCATGAGCGAGCTGGGATTCTCCACCCGCGCCGTGCACGCCGGGTTCGAGCCGGACCCGCAGACCGGCGCGGTGAACGTACCCATCTACGCGAGTTCGACCTTCGCCCAGGACGGGGTGGGAGGGTTGCGCGGCGGTTACGAGTACGCCCGCACCGGTAACCCGACCCGCACGGCGCTGGAGGCAAATCTCGCGGCCCTCGAGCTCGGCCGGTACGGCCGCGCCTTCGCCTCCGGGATGGCCGCGACCGACTGTGCGCTGCGGGCGCTGCTGCGCCCTGGCGATCACATCGTCATCCCCGACGACGCCTACGGCGGCACCTTCCGGCTGATCGACAAGGTGTTCAGCCACTGGGGCATCGAACACTCGCCCGCGCGCATCGCCGACCTGGACGCGGTCCGGGCCGCCGTCCGCCCGAACACCAAGCTGATCTGGGTCGAGACCCCGACCAACCCGCTGCTCACCATCGGTGACATTCCGGCGCTGGCCGACGTCGCGCACACCGCGGGCGCCCTGCTGGTCGTCGACAACACCTTCGCCACCCCGTACCTGCAGACCCCGCTGACCCTCGGCGCCGACATCGTGCTGCACTCCACCACCAAGTACCTGGGCGGGCACTCGGACGTGATCGGCGGCGCGCTGGTCACCGACGACGCCGAGATCGACCAGAAGTTCGCCTTCCTGCAGAACGGCGCGGGCGCGGTGCCCGGCCCGTTCGACGCCTACCTCACGCTGCGCGGCGCCAAGACGCTGGCGCTGCGGATGGAGCGGCACTGCGACAACGCCGAGCTGATCGCCGAGTTCCTCTCCAG
Organism: Nocardia sp. NPDC057227; assembly: GCF_042669725.1. Taxonomy (NCBI): domain Bacteria; kingdom Bacillati; phylum Actinomycetota; class Actinomycetes; order Mycobacteriales; family Nocardiaceae; genus Nocardia; species Nocardia sp. NPDC057227. The sequence continues at coordinate 5,747 of NZ_JBHUXA010000032.1, forward strand.
GCACCCGGCCATCTCGACCGTCATCTACCCGGGGCTGCCCGAGCACGCCGGGCACGGCGTCGCGGCCAAGCAGATGCGGCGCTTCGGCGGGATGCTCTCGGTGCGGTTGCACGGCGGCGAGGAGGCGGCGCGCCGCTTCTGCGCAGGGACGAAGGTCTTCACGCTGGCGGAGTCGCTCGGCGGGATCGAGTCGCTGATCGAGCACCCCGGCGCCATGACGCACGCCTCCACCGCGGGCTCGCAGCTGGAGGTCCCCGCCGATCTGGTGCGCATCTCGGTCGGCATCGAGGACGCCGCCGACCTGCTCGCCGACGTCGAGCAGGCGCTCGCACAGTAGGGATCACGAACATGAACCAGCGGCCGCACTCGAGCTTCGAGTGCGGCCGCTGCTGTTCAGGCGGCCGACGCGGTAGCGCGGGGCCGCGGCACTCCGCGCCCCCGCGGAGCGGCTCAGCTGTGGTAGGGCTCCGCGCTGACCAGCGTCACCTTCATGGTGTTGCCGTTGGGCAGGTTGTACTCCCTGGTCTCGCCGACCTTGGCGTCGATCAGCGCGCCGCCGAGCGGCGAGTTCGGCGAGTAGGTCTCCAGGTCGGAGTGGCCGAGCCCCTCCTCGCGGGTGGCGATCAGGAAGGTCTCGGTGTCGCCCTCGTCGCCGTCGTAGTAGACCTTGACGACCGAGCCGGGCAGCGCGACGCCCGACTTGGTCGGGGCCACGCCGACCTTGGCGGTGTTCAACAGTTCCTGCAGCTGCCGGATGCGGGCCTCCTGCTGGCCCTGCTCGTCCCGCGCCGCGTGGTAGCCGCCGTTCTCCTTGAGGTCGCCCTCCTCGCGGCGCTCGTTGATCTCGGCGGCGATGACCGGACGGTTGGCGATGAGCGCGTCGAGTTCGCTCTTGAGCCTGTCGTGCGACTCCTGGGTCAGCCAGGTCACATTCTCGGTCATCTCGATCACTCCCTAGTAGTTGTTCCCGGCGCGCCGGGATTCCCTGAACACCGCTGCTGTACCCACCGGGGCAGGCGGGCACGCATCGGCCGACGGCTGGACGCGATCGGAGGGTGTGGTGCTCTTCCGGAATGCCTCGCGCTGGCCGCCAATGCAGCAAACACGGCTCCGGGTTCCGGAACCGTGTGTCAGGCTATTTTAGCATGACTCACAAATATGCAGGTCAAGTCGATTTTGCCCGGCTGGATCGGGTTCAGTCCGCGCGTAGGTACCCCGGGACGGTGGTGGAGCAGGCGTAGACGCTGCCCGAGGCGGGCCGCTCCGAGGAGCGGATCACGGTGGCGACCTCGACGGTGCCGTGCACCGACGGAGTGACCAGCACTTCGCGCCGCCCGGTCTCCTCGCCGTCGCGCGACATCACCCGGACGATGCAGACCACCGGCTGCGCCGGATCCGCCCTGGTGACCTTGATCCGCAGGTCGAGCGTGGAATCGTCGACGACGACGTAGCCGAGCTGCTCGGCCTCGACGTCCTTCGGGCCGAACTTCTGGTAGCCGAGGAAGCCGACGCCGACCCCGGCGGCGACGACGAGCACCCCGAGCCCGGCCGCGATGGCGCGCCTGCGCCCCGGCTCGATACGGCCCGATCCGCCGTAGCGCTCGGCCCGGCGCGTCGCGCGGCGCCGCTCGGCCTCGGCGATCTCCGCCTGCGTCGCGGGGTCGGGCTCCGCGCCCGCTCGCGAGCTCGAGTCGGTCATCGTCGGACGCTCCCGGGGGTGGTCGGAATACAGCGGGGTTTGGATGGAACTATAGGTAAGCGAGGATCGGGTGCCTCACGGTACCGAGGCGAGACGGCGGAGAGCGCGAGGTAGACGGTGAGCGGAGTGAACGGGACGTGAGCGGCCTCCGGCTGATGGCGGTGCACGCGCACCCCGACGACGAGTCATCCAAGGGCGCCGCGACGACGGCCAAGTACGCCGCCGAGGGCAACGAGGTACTCGTGGTCACGCTGACCGGCGGCGAGGCGGGCAGCATCCTCAACCCGGCCATGGACACCCCCGGTGTGCTGGAGCGGATCCACGAGATCCGGCGCGAGGAGATGGCCGCCGCCGCGGCCGCGCTCGGGGTGCGCCAGACGTGGCTCGGCTTCGTGGATTCCGGTCTGCCGGAAGGTGATCCGCTGCCGCCGCTGCCGGAGGGCAGCTTCGCGCTGGTCCCGCTCGAGGAGGCGACCGAGGCGCTGGTCCGGGTGGTCAGGGAGTTCCGGCCGCACGTGATGACGACCTACGACGAGACCGGCGGCTACCCGCACCCGGACCACATCCGCTGCTACGAGGTCTCGGTGGCCGCGTTCGAGGCGGCGGGCGACCCGGAGCGGTTCCCGGACGCGGGCGAGCCGTGGACCCCGCTCAAGCTGTACTACAACCACGGGTTCAGCCTGCGCAGGCTGGAGCGCTTCGCCGAGGAGTACGACCGGCTCGGCGAGCCCTTCCCGCTGCAGGAGTGGCTGGACCGCTCGCGCAAGTACGCGGTGGAGCGCGGCGACGTGATGTCACGGGTGACCACCCAGATCGAGTGCTCCGAGTACTTCCCGCAGCGCGACGGCGCGCTGCTCGCGCACGCCACCCAGATCGACCCGAACGGCGCCTTCTTCGCGATCCCGCTCGACCTGCAGAAGCGGGTCTGGCCGACCGAGGAGTTCGAGCTCGCGCAGACCAGGGTCAAGACCGCGCTCCCGGAGCACGACCTGTTCGCCGGGATCGGGGACGAGCACCGGTGATGTCCGCGCTACCGCTGCTCACCGAGGTGCTCGCGCAGACGCCGGGCACCCCGACCGGGCCCGAGTTCGGCAAGGCGTCGCCGCTCGGGCTGATCATCGTGCTCGTGCTGCTCGCCGGGACGTTCCTGCTGATCCGGTCGATGAACCGGCACATCAGGGGGCTGCCCGCGACCTTCGAGCCGGAGCATCCGGAGCCGGACCAGGATGCCGACGACGGCACCGAGCACGGTATCGCCCGCACCGAGCCGGAACCGGGCGAGAAGCGGCGCGAAGGGTCCGGCTGACCGACAATCCCGGCCTGCCTTGTCAACCCGGGCGGCTGTTCGGTGCGCGCCGCACAATTTCGGGTTTCCATTGGTGAGCGGTGTGTATTCCGGGCAGCATCGCCTCGATCGACCAGAAGGATTCCCATGAACCGTGTGCAGGACCCCGCGATCGGCCGTATCGAGACGGAGACGGTGGTCGCCGCGATCGACCGGGCACTGGACACCGCGGGTGCCGCGGTCGCCGCGCTGGAACCCGGATCGCTCGGCGCGGCCACGCTCTGCGCCGAATGGGACGTGCACACCCTGCTCGACCACCTGGTCACCGTCATGTACGGGTCGGTCGCGGCGCTCAGCGACATCACCGGCGACGCGGAGCTGCCGGAGGACGTGCTCGGCTCCGACCCGCACGGCGCCTTCGCCACCGCCGCCGAGCTGGACCGCGCGGCCTGGAGTCGTCCGGACGCGCTGGACCGCGCGGTGCCGACGCCGCTCGGTGAGCTGCCGGGGCCGAGCGCGGCGCTGGCGCACCTGCTCGAGCTCACGGTGCACGGGACCGATCTCGCGCTGGCCGTCGGGCGCCCGGATCTCGCGGACGACGCGCTCTGTGCCGCGCTGCTGGAGGCCGTCGTCGGTGCCGGTGGGCTCGATCCCTACCGGCAGTCGGGCTGGTTCGACGCGGCGGTACCGGTCGCCGACGACGCCCCCGGCCACCTGCGGTTGCTGGCCTACACCGGCCGCCAGGTCTGAGGCGGACGCACGAAACCCCGCACCGGCTCGGCCGGTGCGGGGTTTCGTACTTCTACGAGACCAGCTCCATGGTCCCGCGCGGATCCCACGGCATGGGCCCGGTGGGGAACCCGAAGCGGATCATCCGGTGCGGCGCCGCCACCTCGATGTGCGCCACCGCGGGCGGAAGGAACCCGCTGAGCATCTTCTCCAGCAGCGCGTTCAACCCGGAGAGCCGCGGCCGCAGCCGCACCTGCCAGCACTCCACCTCCCCGGCTGGCACCTCGATCACCGCCCGCTGCTCCACCCTGGCGCTCACCGGAATGTGCACCGAGAAGGCCAGCCAGAGCGCCAGGTCCTCTTCCAAGCCATCGACGAAGTCGAGCCCGCGGAGCAGGGTGAGGCCGCCGGCCAGCGGCATGAGGTCGGCCGGGAAGGGTGCGACCCCGCCGCCGAACTGCAGGTGCGTGGTGCCGACGAAGTTCGCCTCCTCCCGGCTCACCACGGTCCCGCCGGACCTGGTCTCGGCCCGGTAGCTCGCGGCCCTGAGCCGGTCGCCGACCCGCTGGAAGCGCTGCTCGACGGTCACCGCGAAGTCTCCGGAGCCGACCTGGATGATCGACCGGTACCCGTCTATGTCGTGCCCGATCGCGCTGACCAGTTCCAGCGCGGACGGCTGGTTCGCCACCCGCACGGCGTAGACCGACTTCTCCCCGTCCGGGATGCCGGGATCGCGGAACACGGTGTCGATCACGACTTCCCCTCCGCCGCCGCCGCGAAGACCCGCCGCAGCACCGCGACGTAGCGCTCGACCGATTCGTGCGCCACCGGCGTGTCCGGGTAGATGACGCTCAGCGTGGTTTCGGCCGCCAGCCGGTTGATCCAGATCAGCACCTGTTCGGAGGCGGCCCGATTGGCGTAGAGCCCGGCCGAGGCCGCGTCGAAGAACTCGTTGCCGAGCAGCTCCCTGGCATCGACGAAGGAGATCATGGGGCAGGACCAGCCCGGCTTCAGGTCCAGGTCGGAGTCGGCGGGCAGCAGCTCGACCACCCGCTGGAACGAGGTCGGCGCCAGCCGGAGCCCGTTCTCGTAGGCGTGCTGGGCCAGCTTGACCACCCGGTCGAAGGAGGTCGCCCCGAGCGGGAAGGCGACCGGGAGCAGCGTCACGTACCAGCCCACCGAGGCGCGCTCGGCGAGGCTGCTGCGTGTGCTCACCGGGGTCATGCCGAAGTAGTAGTCGCTGTCGATCAGCTCCCGCTCGACCAGCGCCGCGGCGGCGAAGATGCCGCCGACGAACTCGGCCCCGTTCGCCCGGCAGCGCTCCTCGAAGCGGGACGCCGTGTCCTCGTCGAAGAGCGTGACCGTGCGGTGCGCGCTGCGGTTGTAGCCGTCTGTCCGCTTCCCGAGATCCAGCGGGAACGACGGCAGCCTGCCCTCGTTCCCGCGGATCAGCTCCAGCCACTTGCGCACGCCGGGCGAGGTCAGCGACATCTGCCCGGTGTAGGCGCGCTCGGCGGTGCAGTAGGCCAGGTAGCTGGCGGCCGGCTCCAGCATGTCGGGGGCATCCGGCCAGACCTCGCGGGTGTAGAGCATGGCGAGGTCGAAGCCGGAGAGGTACTGCCCGAAGCCGTCGGTGTGCAGGTGGTCGACGGCGAGGTAGACGGTGGTCGACTCCTCGCGCTCGATCGCGCCGAAGGTGAAGCAGTCCCACTCGAACGGGCCGGGTGTGGTCTTCTGCACGTGCTCCCGGACGGCGGCCGGGTCGTCGACCCGGCCGTGCTCGACCGGGACGAACTCGACGTCGTCGGCGGGCACCAGGTGCCGCCGGACGGCGCCGCCCTCGATCCGGAACCAGGTCCGGAAGGTGTCGTGCCGCTGCAGGAAGGCGTTGACCGCGGTGGTCATGGCCGCCCGGTTCAGCTCGCCGGTGGGGATCTCCGCGGTCACCAGGCAGAGCCCGGAGTAGCGGAACTCCGCCGCGGCGTGCTGGGCGGCCGCCTTCAGGTACTGCTCCTGCTGGTGCGACGGCGGGGCCGGGTGGGGCGGCGCCTGCCTGGCCCGCGCCACCGATTCCGGTGCCGCGGTCCAGGTGGTCAGCCGGCCCGGCGCCGGTTCCCAGTCGTCGATCAGGCCGAATTCGACCATGCTGCAACCTCGTTTCGACGGGTGCCGGTCACGATGGCGCGCCCACCGGCACCGGCTCGGCCGCGGCCTCGGCGATCAGCTTGGACGGGTCGAGCCCGCCGCCGCCAGCCTGCTCCGCGGCCAGGATCAGCTCGGCCACCTTCGGCCCGGCCTGCTCCAGGCTGAACGAGCGGCCCATCTGCAGCGACATCAGGTCGATGCCGAGGGTCTTGGTGACCCTGGCGCCGAGCTCGACCGCCATCAGCGAGTCCAGCCCCAGCTCGGGGACGGGAACCGTCATGTCGATGGACTCCACCGGCACCCCCATGACGACCGCGAGCTCCTCGGCCATCTTGCGGGCGACGAAGGCGCCGCGCTTGCCCTCCTCGATGGCGGCCACCTCGGCGCGCAGCTGGGCCAGCTCCGAGGTGTCCTTCGCCGAGACCTGGGCCAGCGCGATGGTCCGGCCGGTCCGGGTGAGCTGCGGGAAGGTGCCGGTGAGCTTGCCCCAGTCGGTCGGGATGATCCCGGCCCGCGGGTCGCCGAGGCGCAGCGTCTGCTCCAGGTAGGCGGTGGCGTCGGCCATGTCGAGCGGGTCGAAGCCGACCAGGTCGAGGTACTTGACCGCGGTCTCGTCGGCCGCCATGCCGCCGGTGGCGCCGGAGAGGTGGCCCCAGCCGATGCAGAGCGCCCGCTCGCCGCCCCGCGCCCACTCCTGCGCCATGGTCTCCACCGCGACATTCGCGGCGCAGTAGTTGTACTGGCCGTAGATGCCGTACATGGAGCCGCCGGAGGAGCAGAGCACGAACATGTCGAGGGTGATCCCGGCGTCCGCGACCGCCTGGTGCAGCACCCGGGCGCCGTGCACCTTGGGCCGGTAGACGATGTCCAGCTCGCGGTAGGTCATGGCGGCGAGGCGGTTGTCCGCCACCGAACCGGCCGCGTGGAACACCCCGCGCAGCGGGTGCTCGGCGGTGTGCGCCCGCGCCACGATGGCCGCGACCGCGGCGGCGTCGGTGATGTCGGCCCGCTCGTCGATCACCTCGACACCGGCCGCGTGCCAGGCATCCAGCTGCCGGTGCGCCTCGTCGGTGTTCGGGCCGCTGCGGCTGATCAGGACCAGCCGCTTGACCCCGCGCAGCGCGAGCCAGCGCCCGATCGCCATGCCGAAGCCGCCGAAGCCACCGGTCACCAGATACGTTCCGGCGGCATCGAACTCGACCTCGGGCAGGTACGGCCGGACGGCGGGCAGCGGCGAGTCGACGCGCAGCGCGATCCGGCGCAGCCCGGTGGAGCGGATGGTCTCCTCGAAGGCGCTCGCGACCTCGTCGGTCTCGAAGAGCCGGTAGGGGAGCGGCGTGTAGGTGCCCGCCAGCACCTTCTCGTAGACCCGCTGCAGCAGCGAGATGAGCCGCTGCGCGTCCACCGCGACCAGGCGGTCCAGGTCCATGGAGAAGTAGGCCACGTTCTTGTCGAAGTTGGCCAGCTCCAGCAGGCCGCCGGTGTAGATGTCGGCCTTGCCCACCTCGACGATGCGGCCGAACTCGGCCACCGCGTTGAAGTTCTGCCGCAGGATCTCGCCGGGCGCGCTGCTCAGCACCACCTCGACGCCCTTGCCGCCGGTGATCTCCAGCACGTCGTCCACGAAGTTCAGCGAGCGGGAGTCGATGGCGTGCTCGGCGCCGAGCGCGAGCACGTGCGCCCGGCGCTCGTCGGTGCTCGCGGTGCCGATGATCCGCGCCCCGCGGTCCTTGGCGACCTGGATGGCCGCCGTGCCGACGCCGCCCGCCGCGCCGTGGATCAGCACCCACTCGCCCGGCTCGATCCGGGCCAGGTCGTGCAGCGCGTACTCGGCGGTGCCGAAGGCGATGGTGCTGGTGCAGTAGCCGGGGTCGGCGTCGGGGGGAAGCGGGATGGCCCGGTTCCGGTCGACCAGCACGTAGCGCTGCATCATGCCCTTGGTGGCGATGGCGACCTGGTCGCCGACGGCGATGTCGGTGATGCCGGAGCCGACCCGGACCACCTCGCCGACGCCCTCCATGCCGGGCACGGTGCCGAAGTAGGTGGGGGCCAGTTCGCGCTCGCCGAGCAGCCCGATCACCTTGAGCGGGTCCTTGTAGTTCAGCCCGATGACCTTCATCCTGACCTCGACCTGGTCGGCCGCGGGGTCGGGGCGGGGGCACTCGCGCCAGGCCAGCGCGGAGAGCACCCTGGTCCGCGGCATCTCCAGGGCGAAGTTGGCCTCCGGGTCGGTGAGCGGGGCCGCGGTGTCCAGCGCCTCCAGGCGATCCGGGAGCGGCTTGGTCACCAGCGGGGCCCAGCGGGTGCCCGACCGCAGCGCGACCTCGTCCAGGTTGTCGTTCCAGAAGGCGCCGGGGACCGCGAGCTCGGTGACGAGATCGGCGGTCTCGGTGGCGGGCTCGACGTCGATGAGCCGCCAGCGCAGCGTGGTCTGCTCGTTGAGCAGCACGCGGCGGGCGCCTGCCAGCGCGGCCTGCTTCGTATCCGGCAGCGCCGGGTTGTCCGGGATGGCGAAGGCGCGTTCGGTGACCAGGGTGACGTGGCACTCGCCGTCGCCGAAGACGTCACCGATGCCGCGCTGCTCGGCCTCGGCCGGGTGCGCGAAGGCGTCGATCGCGACCGCGACCTGCTCCAGCGTCCAGAGCTGGGCGACGTCGTCCTCGGTGGCGCCCGCGACGACGACAACGTGCAGCCGCTCGGTGCCGTCCGCGCGGGTGGCGGTGAGGGTGTCGGCCAGCCCGGCGGCCGGCTCCTCGCCGGGCAGCCCGGCCAGGTGCAGCCTGGCACCGGGGATCGTCTCGGCCAGCGCCTCGGCCCTGCTGTTGCTGCCGCCGAGCGCGACCACGACGGTGCTGACCGAGTCCTGCGGCAGCGCGGTGGGGTCGAGCGGGTCGCGCTGCTCCATGGTCTCGACGTAGAAGAAGTCGGACATCCGGCGCAGGGGGTCCTGGCCGGGGGTGAGCGCGCCGATCTGCAGCCCGCTCAGCCGCAGGACCAGGTTGTGGTCGTCGTCGAGCAGGTCGACGTCGGCGCGCAGCTTCGCCTTCGGGTCGCGCCTGGCGACCACGGTGACCCGCTCCGGCAGCGGCGCGACCATGCGCGCCGCCGCCACCCCGACCGGCACCAGGGTGCCCTCGTCGATCCGCGACTCGGCGAAGAGCAGCGCCGCGGTCTGCATGGCGGCGTCCACCACCGCGGGGTGCGCGAGGTGGCCGGAGCCCGCCGCGATCGAGCCGTCCACGGTGGCGACCACCGCGTCCTTCCCGACGCGGGCGGTGAGTACTCGCCGGAAGGCGGGGCCGTACTGCAGCCCGGCCGCGGCCAGCCCGGTGTAGAACATGGCCGGGTCGACGTCGACGCCGACCGCGATCTCCGGCACCTCGACCTTGGTCTGCCGGTGGCTGCCGGTCAGCGTGCGGCCGGTGGCGTGCAGCGTCCACGCGGTGCCGGTGGCCGAGCGGGAGCGGATCACGAAGCGGCCGCTGGCCTCCTCGATGGTCAGCGCGAGCAGCGGGGTGTCCGGCTGGCCCATGATGAGCGGGGCGACGAAGCGCACCTGCTCCAGCGCGACCCGGTCCACGCCGAGCCGCTTCGCGGTGGCGCTGAGCGCGGCGTCGAGGTAGGCCGCGCCCGGCATGATCTTGATGTTGTTGACCACGTGGTCGGCCAGCCACGGCAGCAGCTCGGTGCCGACCTGCAGCAGGTAGTCCGGCCGCCCCTCGACGTCCGGGTCGCCGAGCATGGCGTAGCCGCCGGGCGTGCCCAGCCTGGCCTGCTCGAAGAGCGGGAGCGCGGAGTGCAGCCGGGTGCGCTGCCACGGGTAGCGCGGCAGCGGCGTGTGCGGGACCGCGCCGTCCTCGGCCGGGAACAGGGCGTCCAGGTCGAGCACGCCTGCGCCGTACAGCCCGATCAGGGTGCGGCGCAGACTGTCCGAGTCGGGCTGCTTGCGGTCGAGCGTCGGCACCGTGGTGCCGTTCACGTCCGCGCCGAGCAGGATCTCCCGGATATTGCCGGACAGCACCGGGTGCGGCCCGACCTCGAGGAAGACCCGGCGCTCGGCGATCAGCTTCGCGATGGCATCGGCGAAGCGCACCGGCTCGCGGACATTGGCGCACCAGTACTCGGCGCCCCAGTCCGGGCCGGTCACCTCGTCGCCGGTGACCGAGGAGTACAGCGGGATCGTCGGCGGCTGCGGGTCGAGCTGGGCCAGCACGGTCCGCAGCTCGTCCAGGATCGGGTCCATGAGGCGGCTGTGGTAGGGCACCTCGACCCGCAGACGGCGCGCGAAAACACCGTCCTCGGTGAGTTTCTCGGCGATCTCGTCCAGCCGGTCGATGTCGCCGGAGAGGGTGAGCGAGGTCGCGCTGTTGATCGCGGCGATATCGACCCGCGGATCGTTCTCGACCAGTTCGCGGGCCTGGTCGGCGCTGAGCCCGACGGCGAGCATGCCGCCGGTGCCCGCGGTGGTGGCCTGCAGCCGGGCGCGGTGGTAGGCGACCAGCACGGCGTCGCGCAGCGAGAGCACCCCGCTGACGTAGGCCGCGGAGACCTCGCCCACGCTGTGCCCGACGATGGCGGCAGGCGCGATGCCGTACCGCTCCAGCTCGCGGACCAGCGCCACCTGCACCAGGAAGTTCGCGGGCTGCGCGACCTCGGTGCTGCTGACCCGCGACTCCTCCTCCGGCTTCAACAACTCCTCGATGATCGACCAGCCCGCGAGCGCGCGGAACTCGTCGTCGATCTCCTTCGCGGCCTCGGCGAAAGCGCCCTCGGTGCTGAGCAGTTCGCGCGCCATGCCCCACCACTGCGGGCCCATGCCGGAGAAGACGAAGACCGGCTCGGTGGTGCGGGCCACGATGGTGCGCACCGCGTCCCTGCCCTCGCCGCCCGCGAAGGCGCGCAGCTCGCGGACCAGGTCGTCGGTGTCGCCGAGCAGCATGCCGGTGCGGTGCTGGTGGTGCGCCATCCGGGTCCAGGCGGCCTCGGCCAGCCGGGCCGGGTCGGCGCCGCCGGTGATCAGGTCGGCGAAGCGGCCTGCCAGCGCGCGGGCCGCCGCGGTGCCGCGGGCCGAGATCGGCAGCACGCCGTAGTGCTTCGGCTCGCGGGCGGGCTCGACCACGGTGGCGGGGCGGTACTCCTGCAGGATGGCGTGCGCGTTGGTGCCGCCGTAGCCGAAGCCGTTGACCGCGACCGACATCGGCGGGGCGTCGGCGGGCAGCGGCTCGGCCTCGGTCTGGACGTGCAGCCCGAGCTCGTCGAAGGGGATGTCCGGGTTGGGCTTGTCGATCCAGCCCTGCGGCGGGATGGTCCGGTGCTTGATGGCCAGCGCGGCCTTGATCACGCTGGCGACGCCAGCGGCCGCCTCGGTGTGCCCGATGGTCGACTTCACCGAGCCGACGCCGAGCGATTCGGTGCGCCCGGACGGCGAGCCGAAGACCCGGCCCAGCGCGCGCAGCTCCACCGGGTCGCCGACCAGGGTGCCGGTGCCGTGCGCCTCCACGTAGGTGATCGAGTCCGGGGCCAGCCCCGAGCGCACGCACACCGAACGGGCAAGCGACTCCTGCGAATCCACGTTCGGCACGGTGATCGCGGTGGTGCGGCCGTCCTGGTTCGAGCCGGTGGCCTTGACCACGGCGTAGATCCGGTCGCCGTCGCGGACCGCGTCGTCCAGCTTCTTCAGCGCCACCATGCCCGCGCCCTCGCCGCGGCCGTAGCCGTCGGCGGAGGCGTCGAAGGACTTGCAGCGGCCGTCGGTCGCGAGGAACCCGCCCTTGCACATGAGGACGAAGGTCTCCGGCTGCAGCATGACGTTCACGCCGCCCGCCAGCGCCACCTCGCAGTCGCCGTTCGCCAGCGCCTGGCAGGCCAGGTGGAAGGCGACCAGCGACGACGAGCAGGCCGTGTCCACGGTGATCGCGGGCCCGACCAGGTTGAGCGCGTAGGCGATTCGGTTGGAGAGCATGGTGTACGAGGCGCTCGCCGGGGTGTGCATGTCGGTGTGGAACAGCGCCGGGCCGACCACGCCGATCACCGACTGGTCCACCACGAAGCCGCCCACGTACACGCCGACCGGGCCACCTGCCGCGTGCCGCGCGATCCCGGCGTCGTCCAGCGCCTCCCAGGTGACCTCGAGCATGAGCCGCTGCTGCGGGTCGAGCACGGTGGCCTCGCGCGGCGAGATGCCGAAGAAGTCCGGGTCGAACTCCCACGGATCGGTGGTCATGAAGGCGCCGTGCTTGGTGTAGCTGCGCCCCGGCGTGCGCGGCTCCGGGTCGTAGTAGCGGCGGTAGTCCCATCGGTCCGCGGGCATCTCGACGACGCCGTCACGCTTGTCGAGGACGAAATCCCAGAAAGTGTCCGGTGAGTCGATTCCTCCTGCGAAACGGCAACCGATGCCGACAATCGCGATATCCGACATGCATATCCTCCCGAGCCGGACTGATTCGAGCGCCACTGATTTCCGGGCGACTCGTGAATATGGCCAACGCAGCTGGCGACTGGGGTCAGCGTAACCACGCTCACAGGTACCGCTCGATGTTTCAGGGACAGGTCACAACACGGTCCCGAATCGGTTGTGGAATCTCGAGCCGGTCGATTCGGGGGGCTGTGGAAGCCATTGCCGGTGCCTATGTTTCAGGTGTCGGGGTGTGCGGTTCGAGGGTCGGGAGGTGGCTTTGTCCGGTGGATTCGGCCGGTGGATCGGGATGATCGTCCGGCGTCGATTCCTGGTGCTCACGGTGGTGGTCGGCGGGCTGCTCGCGCTCGGCGGGTACGGCATCGGGCTGCACGCGCACCTCAGCGTGAGCGGCTGGGACGACCCCGGTTCGGAGTCGGCGCGGGCGCTGCGGGTGAAGGACGAGGCGTTCGGCCACAACCATGTCGCCGACGTGCTGCTGGTCTTCCACGCCCCGGCCGGGAAGACCGTGGACGACCCGGCGTTCGCGGCCACCGTCACCGGCTTCCTGAACGGGCTGCCGGAGCGCTTCCCGGACCGGATCGAGAAGATCAACGGCAGCTACTGGGAGACGAGCACCGGGCTCGCGGTCCCCGACGTCTTCGGCACGCCGGACGGCGAGCACGCCTTCGCCTCGGTCGCGGTGCGCGGCCGCGACGACACCGAGGTGCTGAACAACTACCGGCAGATCGCGGACGAGTTCGTGCTGCCGGGGGTGGAGCTGGAGGTGGCAGGCGCGCAGCCGGTCGCGCTCGCGCTCAACGACACCATGGCGCACGACCAGCGGCGGATGGAACTCGTCGCCATCCCCGCGGTGGCGGTGCTGCTGTTCTTCCTGTTCGGCGGGGTGGTCGCCGCGGCGCTGCCGCTCATCGTCGGCGGGCTCACCGTGCTCGGGGCGTGGGGCGTCGTCCGGCTGCTGACGCACGTCATGGAGGTGAACTCGTTCGTCTCGCCGGTGGTGTCGATGATCGGGCTCGGCCTCGCCATCGACTACGGGCTCTTCATCGTGAGCCGGTTCCGCGAGGAGCTGGCCGCGGGCCGCTCGGCGCCGGACGCCGTCGCCCGCTCGGTGGCGACGGCGGGCCGCACGGTGGCCTTCTCCGCCACCATCGTGGTGGTCGCCTCCGGCGCGATCCTGCTGTTCCCGCACGGTTTCCTGCGCTCCTTCGCGCTCGGCGCCATGATCACGGTCGCGCTGGCCGCCGCGGTCTCGGTGACCGTGCTGCCCGCCATGCTCGCGATCCTCGGGCACCGGGTGGACCGGCTCGGCTTCAATCGCTTCCACTCACGCCGGGCCGATATCGAGCAGCGGAACAATCCGTGGGGCCGGATCGCGGGCCGGGTGATGCGTCGGCCTTGGTTGGTCGCGGTGCCGGTGGTGGCGCTGCTGCTGATCCTCATCGCCCCGGTGCGAGACGTCGCTTTCGGCGGCATCTCCGAGCGCTTCCTTCCCCCCGAACACCCGACCCGCACCGCCCAGCAGCACTTCGACGAGCTCTTCCCGCTGCGCCAGATCAACCCGGTCGACCTGGTGGTGATCACCTTCGACACCTCGGTGATCGGCGAGGTGGTGGAGCGCGCGAACGGCGCGCCCGGGCTGGAGGCGCCGTTCCCGGCCGCGCTGCAGGCACAGTCCGACCTCGGCGTCTTCACGACGAACACCGTGGTCAGCGATGCTCACGAGGCCGACGTCACCATCGACTACCTGCGCTCCATGCCCACCCCGCCGGGCACCATCGTGCTGGTCGGCGGGCAGCCCGCGAGCGAGCGGGACAGCGTGGCCGCGCTGCTCGACCGGCTGCCGCTCATGGTGGTGCTGGTCTTCCTGATCACCACGGTGCTCATGATGGTCGCCTTCGGCTCGATCGTGCTTCCGCTGCAGGCCGGGTTCCTGAACCTGCTCGGCCTCGGCTCCACGCTCGGCGTGCTGACCTGGATCTTCGTCGACGGCAACGGCGCGGGGGTGCTCGGCTTCACGCCGCAGCCGATCATGGCGCTGGTCCTGGTGCTGATCGTCTCGGTGATCTACGGCCTCTCCACCGACTACCAGGTGTTCCTGCTGGCCCGGATCGTCGAGGCGCGGGCCGAGGGCGCCTCCACCACCGAGGCGGTGCGCGACGGCATCGCCCGCACCGGCTGGATAATCACCGCCGCCGCGCTCATCCTGCTCGTCGTCTGCGGCGCCTTCGCCCTCTCCGACCTGGTGATGATGCAGTACATCGCGGTCGGCATGGTGACCGCGCTCTTCATCGACGCCGCAATTCTGCGGGTGCTGCTCGTCCCCGCGGTCATGCGCATCTTCGGCGATGGGTCGTGGTGGGGAATTGGGAAACGTATCGAACCGCCGCGCGTCGCAATTGGTAGCGATCACAAAAGTTCGCGAATACCGGTGGCGGCCGGCCGTGAATAACGTCGAATATGGTCCGGGAGTAGGAATGCCGAAGAATCTGCAGCGAACGATATTCGAGAAGGCGCCGCGGTGACCCGGCAGGAAGCGACCGTCGCGATCGGGGCGTTCAGCGCCTGCCTGCTCTCGGTCTTCATGCAGATGATCGACGTCACCATCGTCAACACCGCGCTCCCGGTGATCACCACCGAACTCGGCGCCTCGCGCGCGCAGCAGCTGTGGGTGGTGGCGGGGTATTCGCTGGCCTTCGCCTGCGCGCTGCTCACCGCGGCCAGGCTCGGCGCGATCACCGGCCGCCGCCGGATGTTCCTCTGGTCGGCGGCGACCTTCACCGCGGCCTCGGTGTGGTGCGGAATCTCCGGCAGCGCACTGGAACTCGTGCTCGCCCGAATCGTGCAGGGCGTGGCCGGGGCCGGGATGGCGGCGCAGACCATCGCGGTGATCACCGCGACCTTCCGCCGCGATCACCAGCCCTACGCCTTCGCCGTCTACGGCGCGGTCGCCGGGTTCGCGGGCATGCTCGGCCCGATCCTCGGCGGGGTGCTGATCACCGTCGACCCGTTCGGGCTCGGCTGGCCCGTCATCTTCCTGATGAACCTGCCGCTCGGCATCATCGCCATCGGGCTCGCGCTCAAATACCTGAAGATCGGCCCGGCGCCGGAGCGGCCCCCGCTCGACCTGCGCGGCTCGGTGCTCGCAACCGCCGCGCTGTTCCTGCTGCTCTTCGCGCTGGCGGACAGCCAGCAGGCCGGGTGGCGGATCGTGCACGCCTGCGGCATCGTGGCGGCGCTGGCGCTCGGGGCGGGCTTCGTCGCCTACGAGCGCGCCACCCGGCGGCGCGGCGGGATCGCGCTGGTCCGGCTCGACCTCTTCGGCGACCGCGGCTTCGCCGTCGGCTCGGTGCTGGTGACGGTGTTCTTCGGGCTCTTCACCGCCTTCGTCTTCACCGTCTCCATCCTGCTGCAGGAGGTGCTCGACTTCTCCGCGCTGCGCACCGGCATCGCCATGACGCCGTTCGCCATCGGCGCGGGCGCGGGCGCCATCGTCTCGCCGATCCTGGTGCGCCGCTTCGGTATCCGCACGCTGGCCGCCGGGATCGCCTCGTTCGGGTTCTGGGTCGTGGTCGGCGTCTGCTACCTGTACATCACCGACGGCACGGTGAACCTGCTGCTCGTCACCGGCCCGGTCTTCCTCGCCGGATTCGGCGTCGGGGTGTTCGGGATCCCGCTGCAGCCGATCATGCTGGCCGGGCTCGACGATCGCGACATGGGCGAGGCCTCCGGGCTGCTGCCGACCGTCGAGCAGATCGGCAACTCGGTCGGGCTCGCCGTGCTCGCCGCGCTCTTCTTCCGCGCGCACACGCTCGGCGGCAGCATGGTCATGCTCACCGCCATCGCCCTGGTCGCGCTGGTGCTCGCCGGGGTAACGCTGGCGCTGCCGGACCGCAGGGCCACCGTCGGCGCCTCGCCGTGGGTGCTATCGTCGAGACGATGACTACCTCTTCCGAGTACGGAACGGGGGTTTCGTTCGCACACGGGGTGTGCTGATGAACGAAGCCCGGATCTCCCTCTGGCTGCGCGTCCGCGAATTCGCGGTACCGGCGGCGATGATCGAAACCTGTACCGCCCGGCGGCTCGTCGGCGACTGGGCCGGGGCGTGTGCCGCCGCCGGATTCGATCTCGACCTCGATCCGCGAGCGTTGCCCCCGCCGGTGCGCGCCGATCTCCGCTGTCTGGCGCCCGATCTGCTGCGCTGGCACCTACCCCGGATTGCCCCGGACGGGCTGCTGCGGCCGGGGCTGACCATGACGTTGGCCCGGTACGGGCCGGTGCATCTCGTGGTGCGCACCGCGCCCGCCTGGGCCGATGCCGGGCAGCGGGTGAGTCTCGCGCTGTGGGACGGGGGCGCGGCCGGGGCGCATCCGCACCCGCGGCCCGACCGGCGGTTCCGGCTCGATCTGCACCGGCATCTGTGGGATGTGCGCCGGGTCGGTGAACTCGGATTGCGCTGCGGGGCAACGGACGCGGCACCCGGCGATCTCGCGGAAGCCGGATGCCGTGGCCGGGCGGGAGCATCCGGCGATCTCGTGGCGCCGGCGGACTTCGAGCCTTCCGGGATCGAGATACTCGGCGGCGCCGGGGAATCGCGCCTTCCGCCGTGGTGCGTGGTCGCCCGATGGCCTGTGGAGGCGGCGCTCCTGCTGCGCGCGGAGGGGCGTCCGCCCGGACCCGTGCTGGTACGGTTCGGCGCTCGACGTCGCGCGATCGTGCACCCCTGCGCGTGGACGTCGCACCTCTGCCCGGAAGTGCCGCACCGCTGCTCGGCGACATCGCACGTCCACCGAGCACCGTCGCGTCACCGACCGGGAGGATCGGGTGAACTCGCCGCGCTCCCGGTCCTCCCGAACGCCGCTACCTGGACACTCCCCGACCTCGAGCTACTCCGCGCCGGCGCCATCACCCCCGGTCGCCTGCACCCGCTCGTCGCCGCGGCGCTCGCCCCGGGACACACACCGGCTTCCGAGCCGAACCCTCCGGAACAACTGCTCGTCGAGTGTCGCGGCGAGCAACACCGGCTCGGCCTGGTCGACGGGGTACTGACCGCCATCGACCACACCCCGGCCGAACTCCGCCGCGAGGAACTCCTGGTCGCCCTCTCCGGAACCCCCCTGCCCTGCCTGCGCGTGATCGACCGCGCACACCGCAACCCGGACGCCATCGCCGGCATCGGTGAACGCCTGCGCCACGGCGATATTCGCGGTGCGCTCGCCGTCGTCGACGGGCTGCTCGGCCCCGGCACCCTGCTGCGCGACGGCCCGCTCCGCGACGAACTGGAGACCGCCGCCGAGCGGCGAATCACCCACGGCCTCTACCGCGCCGGGCTCACCCCGGCCGGCCCGCCACCCCGGCGCACGCCGCGCCGGGCCACCCGCGCCCACCCGCGGCACGCCACCCAGCGCTGACCCCCTCCCTACTCTCCCCACGGTGATGCCCCCATGCCTGAAATGTCCCAGCTGAACGCTGCCCGCGACCTCCTGACCCTGCTCAACGCCACCACCACCGAACCCCGCCCCGACACCCAGCTCGACGCCCTCACCCTCGCCGTCGCCGCCGACCTCCCGGTCCTGCTCTGGGGCGAGCCCGGCATCGGCAAGACCGCCGCCCTCACCCAGCTCGCCGAGACCCTCGACCTCCCGCTGACCACGGTGATCGCCAGCGTGCACGAGCCGTCCGACTTCTCCGGGCTGCCGGTGATCGGCGCCGACCCCGCCACCGACGGCGTCCCGATGGCGCCGCCGGACTGGGCCGTCCAGCTGGTCCGCGCCGGCCGCGGCCTGCTCTTCCTCGACGAGCTCTCGACCGCGCCGCCCGCCGTGCAGGCCGCCCTGCTCCGGCTGGTGCTGGAGCGCCGGATCGGCGCGCTCCGGTTGCCGGACGGTGTCCGCATCGTCGCCGCCGCCAACCCGCGCGCCTCCGCCGCCGACGGCTGGGAACTCAGCCCGCCGCTGGCCAACCGCTTCGTGCACCTGTACTGGACCCACGACCACGACGTGGTCGTGCGCGGCCTCGGCGGCACCTGGCCGCGGGCGACGCTGCCCGTGCTCGACCCCGAAAAGTTCGCGGAGGCCGTCGCTTTCGCCCGCCGCGCGGTGTGCGAGCTGCTCGCCGCCCGGCCCCTGCTCGTGCACCGGCTGCCGAGCGGGGAGACCCAGCGCGGCGGCGCCTGGCCGTCGCCGCGCAGCTGGGAGATGACGGTGCGGCTGGTCGCCTTCGCCACCGCGTCGGGCGTCGGCCGGGAGGTGCTCTCCCTGCTCGTCCGCGGCGCCGTCGGCGACGGCCCGGGCTTCGAGCTGCTCAGCAGCATGGACCGCATGGACCTGCCCGACCCCGAAACGCTGCTCGCCGACCCCGCCGCCGCCGCGCTCCCGGAGCGCGGCGACCTGCGCCAGGCCGCGCTCGACGGCGTCGTCGCCGCCGTCCGCAAGCGGCCGGAGCGGGCGCGCTGGGACGCGGCGTGGACGCTGCTCGTGCGCGCCGTCGAGACCGGGCCGCCGGACCTGGTCGTCGTCCCCGCCACCACCCTGGCCACCCTGCGCCGGGACGACTGGGTGGTGCCGGCGGCCATCGAGCGGCTGGCCGGGCTGGTCGCGGTCGCGCAGGGGGCGGAGGTGGGCCGGTGATCGACGCGAAGCTCTACTCCGCCCGGCTGCTCGCCGCCGCGGCGCGGCCCTACCTCGCCACCGTGCTGTACGCACTGCACCTCGTCGAGTCGCGCCGGGTGCCGACCATGGGCGTCGACCGGTACTGGCGCTGCTACGTCTCGCCCGCCTTCGTCGAGCGCACCCCCATCCCCGAGCTGGCCTCGGTGCTGGTGCACGAGGTCTCGCACCTGGTCCGCGACCACCACGGCCGCAGCGACCGCTTCGCCCGCGTGCACGACCTCTCCGGCCCGGCCGAGCGGCTCCGGATGAACATCGCCGCCGACGCCGAGATCAACGACGACGCCTTCGGCGACGGCCTGGTCGAGCCATCGGGCGCCGTGCTCCCCGCGCTGCTCGGGCTGGACAGCGGCCAACTGATGGAGGACTACCTGCGTCAGTTCCGTCTCGGCAGGCTCACCGAGGCCATGGCCTGGCTGGACTGCGGCAGCGGCGCCGACGGCCTCGACCGCGACTGGGAACTCGGCCCCGACGGCGCCGACGCACTCGGCGAACAGGAGCGCGAAGCCGCCCGCTTCCGCGTCGCGCAGAGCATCGCGGGCCGCCCCGGCACCGCCTCGCGCGGCTGGCGCCGCTGGGCCGAGGAGGCGCTGCACCCGCCGCAGCCGTGGCGCGACCTGCTCGGCGCCGCCATCCGCGCCGCCGCCTCCGCCGCCGGCGCGGGCGACGACTACACCTACGGCCGCCCCGCCCGCCGCTCCGCCGCACTCCCCGGCCTGGTCCTGCCCAGCCTGCGCCGCACCCCGCCCCGCGTCGCCGTCGTCATCGACACCTCCGGCTCGGTCTCCGACGCCGACCTCGGCAGCGCCCTCCTCGAAACCGCCGCCATCGCCCGCGCCGCGGGCGGCCGCCGCGACCTCGTCACCGTCCTCTCCTGCGACGCCGCCGCCCACATCGCCGCCCCCCTCTGCCGCGCCACCGCCATCCCGCTCATCGGCGGCGGCGGCACCGACCTGCGCACCGGCTTCACCCGAGCCCTCCGCCTCCGTCCCGACGTCATCGTCGTCCTCACCGACGGATACACCCCCTGGCCCAGCACCCGCCCACCCTGCCGCACCGTCGTCGGCCTCTTCCCCGGCCGGCCCCCGAGCTACTCCGAACACTCCGACCACGTCCCCGACCACCCACCCCCCTGGGCCCGCGTCGTCCGGATCGGGTGAGGACGAATGTCCGGCCAACAACCGTCCATGTGCCCACTGATGCTGCGTCCATACGCCCACTGAAGTAGCGTCTATATGTCCACTCATGCAGCGTCCATATGTCCACAGTTGCTGAGCGAACGATGCCATACTGCAGCAGTGAACGTGCGAGATCTGCTTTCCCGGCGAGCCGAGTCACTGATTGCCGAGGCTCTGACCGATACCCGGGTTGTCCTGGTCAACGGTGCTCGTCAAACCGGGAAGAGCACGGTCACCCGGCTGGTCGGGGGCGCGAGCGCCGACGTGGTATTCCGCCTGCTGGACGACCCCGCCACCTTGCGCGCCGCGCAGGACGACCCCGCCGGTTTCGTCGATCGGGAAGCCGGGCTGATGATCATCGACGAGATCCAGCTCGCTCCCGAACTGCTCCGCCCCATCAAATTGACCGTCGACCTGGATCCGACGCCGGGCCGATTTCTGCTGACCGGTTCGTCGCGCATCCTCGCCCTGCGCACTCTGCCCGACGCGCTGCCCGGCCGGATGGAGGTGATCGAGCTGTGGCCGTTCTCGCAGGGCGAGGTGGACGGCGGGCCGGATCGCTTCGTCGACGCCGCCTTCGAACACGGCCCTGCCCTCGATCACTCGACAACGCTCCGGCGCAGGGACTACCTGGAGCGAGTCGTGGTCGGCGGCTTCCCGGAGGCACATCGACGCACGCCACGGCGGCGGTCGGCGTTCTTCGAGTCGTATCTGCAGACCCTGATCGAACGCGATGTCCTCCAATTGGCGAGTATCGAGCGGCACGGGGAGATGCTGAAACTCCTGAGCCTGCTCGCCTCGCGAGCGGGCGGTCTGCTGGTGCCGACGACCCTGGCGGGACAATCCGGAATTCCCCGGACCACGCTGACGCGGTACCTCGAACTCTTGCAGTCGGTCTTCCTGATCAAGAGCATCCCGGCCTGGTCGTCGGGTTCGACGCATCGTGCCGTCGGCACCGCGAAGCTGGCGTTCGTCGACAGTGGAATCGCGAGCCACCTGCTCGGCCAGAGCGTGGCCCGCCTGGACGAGCCGGGTGGCGCCGCCGGGCCGATGCTGGAGAACTTCGTCGCGATGGAGATCGCGCGGCAGCTCACCTGGTCGGACGAGCGGGTCCGGATGTTCCACTACCGCACGAAGGACAAGGTCGAGGTCGATGTGGTGTTGGAGACACCTGACGGCCGGATCGTCGGGATCGAGGTGAAAGCGGGCGCGACGGTGCGGTCGGAGGACCTTGTCGGACTGCGGAATCTGGCGGCGGTCGTGGGGGAGCGGTTCGTCGCGGGCTACGTGCTGTACACCGGCAAGCAGACCCTGCCCTACGGCCCGAAGCTCCGGGCGGTGCCGATGGAGGCACTGTGGCGCCTGGCACCGTGACGGACGTGTGCAGCCGGACTTCTGTGGAACGCTGAACGTATGAACCGGCTCGGAACCGCGACCTCGCCATACCTGCGCCAGCACGCCGACAACCCCGTGCACTGGCGGGAGTGGAGCAGCGCGGCGCTGGCGGAGGCGCGGGAGCGGGACGTGCCGATCCTGCTCTCGATCGGCTACGCCTCCTGCCACTGGTGCCACGTGATGGCGCACGAGTCGTTCGAGGACGAGGCGACGGCGGCGCAGATGAACGCGGAGTTCGTGTGCGTGAAGGTGGATCGCGAGGAGCGGCCGGATCTGGACGCCGTGTACATGAACGCGACCGTCGCCATGACCGGGCACGGCGGCTGGCCGATGACCTGCTTCCTGGCCCCGGACGGGTCGCCGTTCTACTGCGGCACCTACTACCCGCGGGTGCCGCGCGGCGGTTCGCCGTCGTTCACGCAGGTGCTCACCGCCATCACCGACACCTGGCGGAACCGGCGCGACGAGGTGGAGCAGGCGGCGGCGCAGGTCACCGAGGCGCTGCGGGCGCAGGCGACCGGGCTGCCGGACGCGGGCGGCGCGATCGGCGCCGACCTGCTCGATCATGTGGTGAGCGCGGTCGGGAAGGACGAGGACACGGCGTTCGGCGGGTTCGGCGGCGCGCCGAAGTTCCCGCCGTCGGCGCTGCTCGCCGGGTTGCTGCGGAGCTGGGAGCGCACCGGCGACCCGGAGACCTACGCGCTGGTCGAGCGGACCGCCGCCGCCATGGCGCGCGGCGGCATCT
Source organism: Nocardia sp. NPDC057227 (assembly GCF_042669725.1). NCBI lineage: Bacteria > Bacillati > Actinomycetota > Actinomycetes > Mycobacteriales > Nocardiaceae > Nocardia > Nocardia sp. NPDC057227. The sequence goes on from NZ_JBHUXA010000032.1 coordinate 28,006, forward strand.
ACGACCAGCTGCGCGGCGGCTTCGCCCGGTACTCGGTGGACGAGCGCTGGCTGGTGCCGCACTTCGAGAAGATGCTCTACGACAACGCGCAGCTGCTGCGCGCCTACGCGCACCTGGCGCGCCGGGAGCTCCCGGCCGAGCCGGGCAGCGGCGGGCAGTCGCTCGCCGCGCGGGTGACGGCGGAGACCGCCGCCTTCTTGCTGGACGATCTCGGCACCGAGCACGGCGGGCTCGCCTCCGCGCTGGACGCCGACACCCCGGTGCGCCCCGGCGAGCCCGGCGTCGAGGGCGCCACCTACGTCTGGACCCCCGCCGAACTCGTCGCCGAGCTCGGCCCCATCGAAGGAGCATGGGCCGCGGCCCAATTGGGCGTGACCACGGCGGGCACCTTCGAGCACGGCACCTCGGTGCTCACCCGGCTCGCCGAGCCGGACGACCCGGAGCGGCTCGACCGAGCGCGGGTGGTGCTGCGCGACGCGAGGGACCGCCGCCCACAGCCGGCGCGCGACGACAAGGTGGTCACCGCGTGGAACGGCATCGCGATCACCGCGCTCGCCGAAGCCGGTGCGGCGCTGGATGTTCCGGCGTGGGTGGCGGCGGCGCGGCGCTGCGCCGAGTTCCTGCTGCGGGTGCACGTGGTGGACGGCAGGGTGCTGCGGGCCTCGCTCGGCGGGGCCGCCGGAGCCTCGCCCGGGGTGCTGGAGGATTACGCCTGGCTGGTCACCGGGTTGCTGGCGCTGCACCAGGTGACCGGCGAGCCGGAGTGGCGGGCGCGGGCCGAGCAGCTCCTGGACGCCGCGATCGCGCACTTCGCCGACCCGGACGAGCCGGGTAGCTGGTTCGACACCGCCGACGATGCCGAGACGCTGGTCGCGCGGCCCCGCGACCCGGTCGACGGGGCGACCCCGGCGGGGGCGTCGTCGCTGGCCGAGGCGCTGCTCACCGCCGCCGCGCTGGCCGAGCCGGAGAACGCGGTGCGGTACCGGGAGCTGGCGGATCGCACGCTGGCGCGCGGCGCGGTGGTGCTGGCGCGGGCGCCGCGCTCGGCGGGGCAGTGGCTGACGGTGGCGGAGGCGGCGTTCCACGGGCCGCTGCAGATCGCGATCGCCGTCCCGCCCGGCGGTGACGCCGCCGAGCTGCTCGCCGCCGCGCGCGCCTCCGCGCCAGGCGGCACGGTGATCGTCGCGGGCGAACGGGACTCGGCTCCGCTGCTCGCGGACCGCCCGCCGGTCGGCGCCGAACCCGCCGCCTACGTCTGCCGCGGCACCGTCTGCGACCTCCCCGTCACCGGCGTCATCGACCTGACGGCGGCACTCGCCCGCCGCTGACGAGTCACGGCTCCGTATCCGTCCAGCACGGCGTCGGCTCGGCCATGCCGCGCAGCTGAATATCCGCGTGGTGCACCCAGTGCGTCCGCTCCCCGGCCGCCGCCGCCTCGAGCACATCCGCACTCACCAGCACCCGGCGCGGCACCCGCTTCGCCTCGCTGGTGAGCCGCGACGCCCGATTCACCGCATCCCCGATCACGGTGAACTCCAGCCGCGTATCGGCTCCGACGTCCCCGGCGAAGACCAGCCCCCGCGCCACCCCGATCCCGATATCCAGCTCCCCGGCGGCCCGCACCTCGTCCCGGATCCGCCGGGCGGCGCGCAGCGCGGGCGTCGCGTTGTCGGGCAGCGCGATCGGCGCCCCGAAGATGCAGAGCGCCGCGTCCCCCTCGAACTTATTGACCAGCCCGCCGTTCTCCTCGGTCGCGGTGATCACGGTGCCGAGCAGCCGGTTCAGCTTGGCGACGAACTCCTGCGGCGGCAGCCCGGTGGAGAGCGCCACCGACCCGGTGACGTCGACGAACAGCGCGGAGACCACCCGGACGTCCCCGGTCAGGTCGACGCCGCGCGCTACCAGCGCCCGCTCCGCGACCTCGGCGCCGACGTGCCGCCCGAACACGTCCCGCAGCCGCTGCCGGTCGCGCAGGCTGGCCGCGAGCTCGTTCACCGAGTGCTCCAGCCTGCCGATCTCGCCGACGCTGCCGACCGGCACCCGGACGTCCAGCTCGCCGCGGGTGATCCGGTCCAGCGCGAGCCGCAGCGTGCGCACCGGCGAGGCCACCGCCCGCGCCAGGAAGGCGGTCGCGAGCGCGCCGACCGCGAAGCCGACGATGGCGAGGTAGAGGGCGGTGCGCACCCGGTCCGGTGCCCCCGCGACCGGGTCGGCGAGCACCGTGATGAGCAGCAGCATCGGCATGGCTCCCGCGACCGCCCAGGTGACGAGCACCCGCGCCAGCACCGACGAACTCCAGTGCATGGTCGCGCCGAGCACCGCCGCCACCACCGGGATGGCGGGCCGGATCAGCCGGTCCACGATCAGGAAGGTCAGCGCCGACGATTCGAAGGCGCCGAGCGTGAAGATCGCGGCGGTGACCGCCGGGTTGGTGCTGTCGGCGAAGAGCGAGAAGAGCACCGCCGCGATCGCCACGCCCGGTATCCACAGCGCGAGCGCGCGCAGGGTGATCGAGATCGGCAGCCCGAGCAGGTCGCGCGCCTCGTCCGGGGTCGGTTTGCGCAGCTCGTCCAGCCAGCCGAAATGCCTGCGCCGGTCGCGGACCGCGAGCACGACCCCGGCCAGGAAGCCGATGGTCGGGTAGATCGCCACCAGCAGCACCGCCGCCCGCCAGTCCGGGCCGAGCCTGCCGAGGAAGCCGTTCAGCCACAGCGCGGTGACGATCACGCCGAGGCCGCTGAGGTTGGCCGCGATCACGACGACGGCGAGCCCCCAGCGGGCCTGCAGCGCCCACAGCATGAGGCGAGCGATCACGGGGTGAAACCTACCGGGTCAGCGCAGCAGGACCAGCCAGATCGCGGCGTAGTGGGCGAGCGCGGCCAGCACGGTGGCGGCGTGGAAGAACTCGTGGTGGCCGAAGACCTCGGGCCACGGATTCGGCCATTTGGTGGCGTAGAGGACGGCGCCCGCGCTGTAGATGAGGCCGCCGATGACCAGCAGGATGAGCGGAGCAAGCCCGACCTCGGCGTGCAGCTGCCCGGCCACAGGCACCACCGCCCAGCCGAGCAGCAGGTAGAGCGGCACCCCGACCCAGCGCGGCGCCGTCGGCCAGAGCAGCTTGAGCGCGACCCCGGCCAGCGCGCCCGCCCAGACCACGGCGAGCAGCGTCCGACCGGTCGAGCCGGGCAGCCCGAGCAGCGCGAACGGGGTGTAGCTGCCCGCGATGAAGACGAAGATCATGGAGTGGTCCGCGCGCTTCATCCGGATCCGCGTCTGCGGCGTGCGCCAGGTGACCCGGTGGTACACCGCGCTCACCCCGAACAGCGCGCACACCGTGATGCCGTAGACCAGGGTCGACAGCACGGCCGTCACCGAGACCGTGGTCGCGACCCCGACCAGCGCGATCACCGCGATGGCGGCGACACCGACGGCCCAGGTGTGGATCCAGCCGCGCAGCCGCGGCTTGCCGATCGCCTCGGCCAGCTCCTCGGCGGGCGACGCGGCGGCGCCGACGGTTTCGGACACGGGATGCCTCCTACTGAACTCTTCGGTAACCTACGGAACCGTAGGTTAATGGTGGCAGTCACCCTACCGGCGCGCAATCATCGGATGCTGTGTTCATGGTCTCGAGGCGTAGGGTGACCCGGGTGGAGCTTGGAAGTCAGGTGCGGGGGCTGCCCTATCGCCTCTACGAGTCCCGGCTGTCGAAGCAGCTCGCGGGCAAGGAGCACCCCCGGCACGTCGCGGTCATGTGCGATGGCAACCGGCGCTGGGCGCGGGAGAACGGCTTCACCGACGTCAGGCACGGGCACCGCGTCGGCGCGCTGAAGATCGCCGAGCTGGTCGGCTGGTGTGCCGACGAGGGCATCGAGATGGTCACCGTCTACCTGCTCTCCACCGAGAACCTGCGGCGCGACCCGGAGGAGCTGGAGACGCTCTTCGAGGTCATCACCGACGTGGTCGAGGAGCTCGCCGACCCGGAGCAGGACTGGAGCGTCCGGCTGATCGGCTCGCTCGACGGCTTTCCCGAGCTGATCGCCAAGCGGTTGAACACCGCCGCCGAGCGCACCATCGGCAAGCCGGGCGTGCACGTCAACGTCGCGGTCGGGTACGGCGGCAGGCAGGAGATCACCGACGCGGTGCGCTCACTGGTGCGCCAGGAGATCGCCGCGGGCGAGACCGGCGAGGACCTGGTGCAGTCGATCACCGTCCCCGCCATCGGCCAGCACCTATACACCTCCGGCCAGCCCGATCCGGACCTGGTGATCCGCACCTCCGGCGAGCAGCGGCTCTCCGGATTCCTGCTCTGGCAGAGCGCCTACTCGGAGATCTGGTTCACCGAGGCGTACTGGCCGGAATTCCGCCGCGTCGATTTCCTGCGCGCGCTGCGCGATTTCGCCGCGCGGCACCGCCGTTTCGGCATCTGACCTGTCGGATATCTCACAATTTACGCAAACGCAGCCTATTGATCGTGTGATCCGCGTCCTTGCGCAGCACCAGGGTGGCGCGCGGGCGGGTCGGCAGGATGTTCTCCACCAGATTCGGCCGATTGGTCGAGTTCCAGATGTCGCGCGCCGCGACCACCGCCTGATCGTCGGTGAGCGCCGAGTAATGGTGGAAATGCGCACGCGGATCCGCGAAGGCGCCGTCGCGCAGCGTGAGAAACCGCTGCACATACCAATTCTCGATGTCCTCGATCCGCGCGTCCACGTAGATGGAGAAGTCGAACAGGTCGGAGACCATGAGCCGGGGCCCGGTCTGCAGCACGTTCAGCCCCTCGACGATCAGGATGTCCGGCTGGTGCACGCAGTGCTTCTCGTCCGGCACGATGTCGTAGGAGACGTGCGAGTACACCGGCGCGCAGACCTCGGCCGCGCCCGACTTCACCTCGGTGACGAAGCGCAGCAGCTTGCGGCGGTCGTAGCTCTCCGGGAAGCCCTTGCGGTGCATGATGCTCCGCCGGATCAGTTCGGCGGTGGGGTAGAGGAACCCGTCGGTGGTGACCAGGTCGACCCGCGGGTGGTGGTCCCAGCGCGCCAGCAGCGCCTGCAGCACGCGCGCGGTGGTCGACTTGCCGACCGCGACGCTGCCCGCCACCCCGATGACGAACGGCACCTGGCTGTCCGGGTGCGTTTCGCCGAGGAAGGTCGCGGTCGCCGCGAAAAGCCTTTGCCTGGCCGCCACCTGGAGGTGGATCAGCCGGGCGAGCGGCAGATAGACCTCGGCCACTTCTTCCAGATCGATCTGTTCACCGAGCCCGCGCAGCCCGAACAGTTCTTCCTCGGTCAGTACCAGCGGAGTCGATTTGCGGAGTTTTCGCCATTGCTTCCGGTCGAATTCCACATACGGACTCGGCTCGCCCATTCGTGCCACTTACCCGATGCCTCCTCCGTGCAAACACGCTCCGTCGCGCGCCGGCGCGGTGACGTCGCCCGCCACCGTCGCCGCACAGCCGAATTGTGCTCCGCGCCGCGGGCGCACCGCACGCGGGGTCGCGATCGACACCGCCATCGCGGTGCGTTTCGCGCTAGTCTCGGCCGAATGGAAGCGCATCCACTCGTCACCGAGTACCTGCGGCTCGGCCTCGCCTTCGACCGCCTCGAAGAGGGCTTCGTCGATGCCTTCACCGGTGACCCGGAGCTGCGCCTGGCGGTCCGGAACGCGCCCGCGCCGGAGCCCGCCGCGCTGGCCCGCAGGGCCGCCGCGCTGCGCGCCGAACTGCCCGGCGCCGGACTGCCGCCGGAGCGGGCCGAATTCGTCGACGTGCACCTGCGCGCGCTGGAGTGCTCCGGGCGCAAGTTCGCCGGCGCCGAGATCGGCTTCGTGGACGAGGTGCGCGCCTACTTCGACGTCGAGATCTCTCCCGGCGACGAGGCGCTCTACCGCGAGGCGCACCGGCAGCTGGACGGGGTGCTGCCCGGCGACGGCCCGCTGCTCGAGCGGATCACCGCGCACCGGAAGGCCGACGAGATCCCGCCGGAGCGGCTGCGCGACTGCGTGGCGGCCTTCTCCGGCGCGCTGCGCGAGCGGGTGCGCGAGCGCTTCCCGCTGCCGGACAGCGAGCACGTCACCTACGAGGTGGTCGGCGACAAGCCGTGGTCCGGCTTCAACTACTACAACGGCGGTTATCACTCCACCGTCGCGATCAATTCCGACCTGCGCCAGCAGATGGCGAACCTGCCGCACCTGATCGCGCACGAGTCCTACCCGGGGCACCACACCGAGCACTGCCGCAAGGAGGCCGGGCTGGTCGCCGCCGGGCAGGACGAGCAGACGCTCTTCCTGGTCAACACGCCGCAGTGCCTGATGGCCGAGGGCCTCGCCGACCTGGCGCTGCAGGCCATCGTCGGCCCCGGCTGGGGCGCGTGGGCGCAGGAGATCTACGCCGACCTCGGGCTGCGCTTCGACGGCGAGCGCGCCGAGCAGCTGTCGCAGGCATCGGCCGGGCTGCTCGGGGTGCGGCAGGACGCCGCGCTGCTGCTGCACGACCGGCACCGGGACGCCGACGAGGTGGCCGGGTTCCTGGAGCGCTGGGCGCTCACCACCCCGGAGCGGGCGCGGCAGTCGCTGCGCTTCCTCTCCTCGCCGCTCTGGCGCGCCTACATCAGCACCTACGTCGAGGGCTACCGGCTGCTCGGCGGCTGGCTGGACGAGGCCGCCGACCCCGCCGCGCGGGCCGACCGCTTCCGCCGCCTCCTCGACGAACCGCTCACCCCCGGCGCCCTGCGCCGCGAGTTCGCACCCGCCTGACCCCGGCAGACCCGCCGCCGGGCGGCGCGCGGCGGGTCCATAGAATCGGCGGGGTGACGCAGACGACCGCTTCGGTGAATACCCAGTCCCTCGCAGAGCTCGACCCCGAGGTCGCGGCAGCGGTGGCGGGCGAACTCGCCCGCGAGCGCGACACCCTCGAGATGATCGCCTCGGAGAACTTCGTGCCGCGCGCGGTCCTGCAGGCGCAGGGCAGCGTGCTCACCAACAAGTACGCGGAGGGCTACCCGGGCCGCCGCTACTACGGCGGCTGCGAGCACGTCGACGTGATCGAGAACCTCGCCCGCGAGCGGGCCAAGGCACTGTTCGGCGCCGATTTCGCCAATGTGCAGCCGCACTCCGGCGCGCAGGCCAATGCCGCGGTGCTGCACGCGCTGCTCGAGCCGGGCGACAAGCTGCTCGGCCTCGACCTGGCGCACGGCGGGCACCTCACGCACGGCATGCGGCTGAACTTCTCCGGCAAGCTCTACGACGTGCACTCCTACGGGGTGAGCAAGGAAGACCACCGGATCGACATGGACGAGGTGCGCACCATCGCGCTGGAGTCCAGGCCGAAGGTGATCGTCGCGGGCTGGTCGGCCTACCCCAGGCAGCAGGATTTCGCCGCCTTCCGCTCGATCGCGGACGAGGTCGGCGCCTACCTGTGGGTGGACATGGCGCACTTCGCCGGGCTGGTCGCCGCCGGTCTGCACCCGTCGCCGGTGCCGCACGCCGACGTCGTCTCCTCGACCGTGCACAAGACCCTCGGCGGCCCGCGCTCCGGGATCATCCTGGCCAAGCAGGAGTGGGCCAAGAAGCTGAACAGCGCGGTCTTCCCGGGCCAGCAGGGCGGACCGCTCATGCACGCGGTCGCGGCGAAGGCGGTGGCCTTCAAGATCGCGGGCACCGCGGAGTTCAAGGAGCGCCAGGAGCGCACGCTCTCCGGCGCCGCGCTGCTCGCCGAGCGGCTGACCGGCGCCGACGTGGCGGGCAAGGGCATCAGCGTGCTCACCGGCGGCACCGACGTGCACCTGGTCCTGGTCGACCTGCGCAGCTCCGAGCTCGACGGCCAGCAGGGCGAGGACCTGCTGCACGAGATCGGGATCACGGTGAACCGCAACGCCGTCCCGTTCGACCCGCGCCCGCCGATGGTCACCTCCGGGCTGCGGATCGGCACCGCCGCGCTGGCCACCCGCGGTTTCGGCGACACCGAGTTCACCGAGGTCGCCGACATCATCGCCGGCGCGCTCGCGGGCGGCGAACTCGAGCCGCTGCGGGCCAGGGTGCGCAAACTCGCCCAGGACTTCCCGCTGTACTCCGGCCTCGAGGAGTGGGGCCTGCTCGGCTAGGGCTGTCGCCGTCGCGGGGTTCGGCCTATCGTCGGTACATGGCCGACAACCTGGAGACCACCCGCAACGGCGGCTCGGTGCCGCAGTCGCTGAACGGCAGCAGCCCCGGCACGCAGTCGGTGCGCACCGTCCGCGCCTTCCTGGAGGCGATGGAGCGCGGCGACACCGACGCCGCCGTCGAGCTGCTGCACCCCGACGTGGTGTGGAAGAACACCACGCTGCCCGATGTGCGCGGCGCGCGCCGGGTCGCGGGCGTGCTGCGCGGGCTGGAGCGCCCGGCCCTCGGCTTCGCGGTCGAGGTACACCACATCGCCGCGGACGGCGCGGTGGTGCTCACCGACCGGACCGACGTGCTTCGCTTCGGCCCGGTCGCCATCCGGTTCTGGGTGATGGGCACCTTCGTGCTCCGCGAGGGGAAGATCGTGCTCTGGGACGACCACTTCAGCTGGGAGAACTTCCTGCGCGGCACCGTCGGCGGCGTCTTCCGCGCGGTGTTCTCCCGCCGCTGACCCGCTACCCGGAGTGCTCGGCGAGGTACTCCAGGTAGAAGGGCCGCAACTGCTCGGCGACCTCGCCCTCCCCGGCGTGCAGGTAGTCGTCGATCAGCGGAAGCACGTACGTGATGTCGGCCTCGCTCTCGCCGACCTTGCCCGCCGCGGCCTCGGCCGCCGGGATGCGCTTCAGCAGTTGCCACAGGTACTTCACGTCGGCGCGGCGCACCGCGAGTTTGACGGCCCGGTCGTGCAGCTCCTTGGACGACAGTGCGGCGAGATCCTCTGGTACGGCCATGTCCGCGACTTTAACCGCAGCCTGACCGGAATGCCGCTGCCTGCTCGTTAACGACATATTCACCGCCAGTCCCGCGCTACATGCAGCGCGGTGTCGGGGGTCGGCGGTAACTTCGTTGGTGCGGACCGCGTCGTTGTGGTTCGTACGGGAGGTCCTGACCGTGACTGAGGCAATCAGTACGAGGGGGCCGGCACCCGGCCCTCGTGACGGTTGACGCAAGTCGGCCTTCATCAGGACGGACCGGTCCAGCGCGATCGTTCGTGCGGGTGCCGTGCGAACACTTTAGGAGCCCACCGTGACTGCTGCACGCTCCGTTTCCGCTCCCGCGTCGTCCGTATCGCCGGCAAAAGCAGATTCCCCGCGAGGGGAAGCCGTGGACGGCTGCAAGACCTTCGTCATCGACACCTCCGTCCTGCTCTCCGATCCCTGGGCCTTCACCCGGTTCGGCGAGCACCACGCGGTCCTCCCGCTGGTGGTGATCGGTGAGCTGGAGTCCAAGCGGCACCACCACGAGCTGGGTTGGTTCGCCCGCGAGGCGCTGCGCAACCTGGACGATCTCCGGCTGCAGCACGGCAGGCTGGACGAGCGGCTGCCGATCGGCACCGAGGGCGGAACCCTCCAGGTGGAACTGAACCACACCGACCCCGCGTTGCTCCCCGTCGGCTTCCGCACCGACACCAACGACGCCCGCATCCTCGCCTGCGCGCTGAACCTCGCGGCCGAGGGGGCGCGGGTGGTGCTCGTGTCCAAGGACATCCCGCTGCGGGTCAAGGCCTCCGCGGTGGGGCTGGCGGCGGAGGAGTACCACGCCCAGGACGTGGTGACCTCGGGCTGGTCCGGGATGGTCGAGCTGGACGTCTCCGGCGACCGGGTGGACGCGCTGTACGCGGAGGGCTCGGTCGACCTGGAGGAGGCGCGGGAGTTGCCCTGCCACACCGGCATCCGGCTGCTCGGGCCGAACTCCAGCGCGCTGGGCCGGGTCACGCCGGACAAGCGGGTGCAGGTGGTGCGCGAGCGCGAGGCGTTCGGGCTGCACGGCCGCTCCGCGGAGCAGCGCATCGCGCTGGATCTGCTGCTGGACGAGAGTGTGGGCATCGTCTCGCTCGGCGGCCGCGCGGGCACGGGCAAGTCGGCGCTCGCGCTGACCGCCGGGCTGGAGGCCGTGATGGAGCGGCGCACGCAGCGCAAGGTGGTGGTGTTCCGGCCGCTGTACGCGGTGGGCGGCCAGGAGCTCGGCTACCTGCCTGGCAGCGAGAGCGAGAAGATGGGGCCGTGGGCGCAGGCCGTCTTCGACACCCTCGACGGGCTGGCCAGCCGGGAGGTGCTGGAGGAGGTGCTGAGCCGGGGCATGCTGGAGGTCCTCCCGCTCACGCACATCCGCGGCCGCTCGCTGCACGACTCCTTCGTGATCGTGGACGAGGCGCAGTCGCTGGAGCGCAACGTCCTGCTCACGGTGCTCAGCAGGCTCGGCAGCGGTTCCAGGGTGGTGCTCACGCACGATGTGGCGCAGCGCGACAACCTGCGGGTCGGCAGGCACGACGGCGTCGCGGCGGTGATCGAGAAGCTGAAGGGGCACCCGCTCTTCGCGCACATCACGCTGACCCGCAGCGAGCGCTCGCCGATCGCGGCGCTGGTCACCGAGATGCTGGAGGAGTACGGGCCGAACTCCTGAGCCGCTGAGCCGACCGGCGGTCCCCTTCCGGGGGCCGCCGGTTGGTGACCACCCCTCGCCGGAGCGTCGATCCGCTGGGGTACTGCCCAGTTTCTCGACCGGGCATCCCCGTACCGGCCGCCGACCCGCTACCTTGTCCGGGTGCACACTGTGTTGACCGACCGCGAGTTGCTGGATTCGCTCACCGACGAGGTAGAGCTGAACCTGCATCGCCACATCCAGATCGCCGACGGCTGGCAGCCGCACGACTACGTCCCGTGGTCCGACGGCCGCAACTTCGGTTTCCTCGGCGGCGAGGACTGGGATCCGAGCCAGACCACGCTCGGCGAGACGGCCAAGCTGGCGCTCACGGTGAGCGTGCTGATCGCCGACAACCTCCCCTCGTACCACCGGGAGCTGGGCAAATCGCTGCGCAGCGGGCCGTGGTGGCGCTGGGTCGGCCGCTGGACCGCGGAGGAGAACCGGCACGAGATCGTCATCCGCAACTACCTGATGATCACCCGCTCGGTGGACCCGGTGCAGCTGGAGCGGCTGCGCATGGACCACATGACAACGGGATTCCGGCGTGCCCCGCTGCACCTGCTCGACGTGCTGGCCAACGGCGCCTTCGAGGAGGCCGCCTCCGCCATCAGGCACCGCAACACCGCCGCGCTCGACGAGAACCCGATCGTCACCGCTATCGCCGAGCGCATCGCCCGCGACGACGAGCTGCAGTCCGAGTTCTTCGCCGAACTGGTCTCCGCCGCCTTCGACCTGGCGCCGGACCAGACGCTGCGCGCCGTCGCCGACCGGGTCGCCGACTTCCGGGTGCCGAGCGTCGCGCTGCCGGACGGCCGCAACAGCGACGACGTGCTGGCCGAGGCCGGGATCTACCGCGCCGCCGACGAGGGCAGGCTGGTCTTCGCCCCGCTGCTCGACCGGTGGAAGGTCTTCACCCGCACCGACCTCGGCGAGGCGGGCGAGAAGGCCCGCGCCGAGCTGGCCCACCTGAAGGGCTGATTGTCGCCGGGGCGCTGACTCGGAATTCGGTAGGACCGGCCGCACATAAAACGACGTTGCGATACCGTCCCGGCCGCCTCCTGGGAGCGCTTCCGGCTATCGCTCGCGGCGGCGACCCCCGAATCGGGTCGTCGGCCACGGTATATCCGGGCCTGGATGCGGCGCCCCGATCGTTTGCGACCGGACCTGGGCGGTCGAGCGGCAACGGCTCGCAGTTGGCGACGCATATGAGGATCGCCGACTCGGGCCGTCACCGCCTACCTACTGACCCTCGAGTCCACTAATCGCACGACAGCGAAACCGCCGTTCGACCATTTACGGTCAGATAGTTGTGTCGAACCGGCGGAACCTCCAGCGCGTGTGTGGGTGCAGGCAGGGATGCTCCGCCTGCCGCTCACCGGCCACTGCCCGCCACCGGTCTCGGCGCACTCACCACCGCCACGGACACTGGTTCCTGTCCCTGATCGAACAAGTGTCATCACTGTCGAGGAGGAACGATGCCCATCGATCAGCCGCCGCTCACCCCGCAGGTCAGCGAGGTTCGGTATGCGGAAGAGCAGCAGAAGCTCCAGCGCAAACGCGATGAGGAGCGCCGCGAGGCCCTCGACGCGGAGATGCGTCGCAAGGCACAGGAGACGAAGCAGCAGAAGTAGCGACCGAAGACCGCAGGCCGGGCCGTCCACCCGGGCGGCCCGGCCTGCGGCCCGCGAATCCCGGCCATTCCAGCACCGCGGGCGTTGGTCTCGCGCGGTGCCGGAAGCACGGCCGACGGGTCGAAACGGCTACCGGTTCTGGTCCACCCGCGCCATCGACAGCACGTCCAGCCGACGGTCCAGCTCCTCGATGCTGAGTTTGTCGCCGATGAGGTCCCGGTCGATCACCGTCTGCCGGATCGTCTTGCCCTCCTTGAGCGCCTCCTTGGCGACCGCCGCCGCCTCCTCGTACCCGATCGCCGAGTTCAGCGGCGTCACGATGGAGGGCGAGGACTCGGCCAGCGTGCGCAGCCGCTCGGTATTGGCGACCAGCCCGTGCACACAGCGATCCGCGAAGAGCCGCGAGACATTCGCCAGCAACCGGATCGACTCCAGCAGGTTCCGCGCCATCACCGGGATGTAGACGTTCAGCTCGAAGGCGCCGCTCGCCCCGGAGAACGCCACCGTCGCGTCGTTGCCGATCACCTGCGCCGCCACCTGGGTAACCGCCTCCGGCAGCACCGGGTTGACCTTGCCCGGCATGATCGAGCTGCCCGGCTGCAGGTCGGGCAGCTGCAGCTCGCCGAGCCCGGTGAGCGGCCCCGACCCCATCCAGCGGATGTCGTTCGCGATCTTGGTGAGGCTCACCGCCACGGTGCGCAGCGCACCCGACGCCTCGACCAGCCCGTCCCGCGCCGCCTGCGCCTCGAAGTGGTCCTCGGCCTCGCGCAGCGCCTCCAGACCGGTGCTGCGGCGCAGCTCGGCGACGACCCGCGCGCCGAAGTCGGCGGGCGCGTTCAGCCCGGTGCCGACGGCGGTGCCGCCGATCGGCAGCTCGCCGAGCCGGGGCAGCGTGCCGAGCACCCGGTCGATCCCGGCCGCGATCTGCCTGGTGTAGCCGCCGAACTCCTGCCCGAGCGTCACCGGGACCGCGTCCATCAGGTGCGTGCGGCCCGACTTCACGACCGTGCGCCACTCGGTCGACTTGTCCTGCAGCGCCAGCCGCAGGTGGTCGAGCGCGGGCACCAGCTGGGTGACGATCGCCTCGGTGGCGGCCAGGTGCACCGCGGTCGGGAAGGTGTCGTTGGAGGACTGCGACATGTTCACGTCGTCGTTCGGGTGCACCGTGACGCCCGCGTTCGCCGCGATCGAGGCGATCACCTCGTTGGCGTTCATGTTCGAGCTGGTGCCGGAGCCGGTCTGGAACACGTCGATCGGGAACTGGTCGTCGTGGTTGCCGTCCGCGATCTCGCCTGCGGCGGCCACGATGGCGTCCGCCTTGGCCGGGTCGAGCAGCCCGAGCTCCTTGTTCACCGTGGCGCAGGCCGCCTTGAGCAGCCCGAGCGCCCGGATCTGCGCCCGCTCCAGGCCGCGGCCGGAGATCGGGAAGTTCTCCACCGCGCGCTGGGTCTGCGCCCGCCAGAGCGCGTCCACGGGCACGCGAACCTCGCCCATGGTGTCGTGTTCGATCCGATACTGCGTGTCCTCGGTCATACCTGCGACCCTAGGCGGCGCCCCGGTGGGATGGGGGAGCCACGGTCGAGAGGAATCGCACAGCCCCGGCGCGGAATTATCCGGCCGGGGCCGCGGTGCTCAGAACTGCGGCGGGTTGGCGTTCTCGTCGCCGTCGAAATCGACCGAGGAGTACTCGCGCAGCTTGGTCAGCCGGTGGTAGGCGTCGATCATGCGCACCGTGCCCGACTTCGAGCGCATCACGATGGAGTGCGTCGAGGCGCCGCCGCCGAAGTAGCGGACGCCGCGCAGCAGGTCGCCGTCGGTGACGCCGGTGGCGCAGAAGAAGACGTTCTCGCCGGAGACCAGATCCTCGGTGCCGAGCACGCGGTCCAGGTCGTGGCCCGCGTCGACCGCCTTCTGCTTCTCCTCGTCGTCCTTCGGCGCCAGCTTGGCCTGGATCTCGCCGCCCATACAGCGCATGGCGGCGGCCGCGATGATGCCCTCCGGGGTGCCGCCGATGCCGACCAGGATGTCGGTGCCGGAGTCCGGGCGGGCCGCGGCGATGGCGCCGGCCACGTCGCCGTCGGAGATCAGCCGGATCCGGGCGCCCGCGTCGCGGACCTGCTCGATCAGGTCCGAGTGCCGGGGGCGGTCCAGGATGCAGACGGTGAGGTCGGACTTCTGCAGCCCCTTCGACTTGGCCACCCGGCGGATGTTCTCCGAGATCGGCACCGAGATGTCGACCACGCCCGCTGCCTCCGGGCCCACCGCGATCTTGTGCATGTAGAACACCGCGGACGGATCGAACATGGCGCCGCGCTCGGCCACCGCGAGCACCGAGATGGCGCCGGGGGAGCCCTTCGACATCAGCGTGGTTCCGTCGATCGGGTCGACCGCGAAGTCCACGTCCGGCCCGGTGCCGTCGCCGACCGCCTCGCCGTTGTAGAGCATGGGCGCCTCGTCCTTCTCGCCCTCGCCGATCACCACGATGCCGCGCATCGACACCGAGCTGACCAGCTGGCGCATGGCGTCCACGGCCGCGCCGTCGCCGCCCTCCTTGTCCCCGCGGCCGACCCAGCGGCCTGCGGCCATGGCACCGGCCTCGGTGACGCGGACCAGCTCCAGCGCGAGGTTGCGGTCGGGTGCCTCACGGCGGCTCGGTGCGGGCGAAGTTGCCGTCATCGCGGGGTGCCTCCTTGGTTCGGGAAATCCACCGCGATTGTCTCACTACGACCGGTACGGCCGTACACCCCTGTGCGCGAGCTGCGCCGCAGGTGGGGATACTGGAGGCGTGCCGAACCAGAAGCCACGCATCATGAACGACTACAAGGATCTGTTCTTCTCGCTGATCCCGCTGGTGCTGATCGCCGTGGTCTTCGCCGGGCTGGCCAGCCAGTGCAGCTTCTCCGCGACCGGGCCCACCCAGGGGCGGATCCCGCATTTCGACGTCGACGCGGCGCTCGGCTCGGACGCCCGCACCCTGCCGTTCCCCATCCGCAACCCCGAGCTCCCGGCCGACTGGACGCCGAACTCGGGCAGCAGGGAGACCATCACCGGCGCGGGCGGCGGGCCGATCAGCTCCGTCGGCTACATCACCGGGGAGGGCACCTACCTGCGGTTCTCGCAGAGCAGCGCCGCCGAGGAGCAGCTGGCCCGCTTCGTGCTCGGTTCCCGCTACCCGACCGGGACGGTCGACGTCGACGGGACGAAGTGGGTGGTCTACAGCGAGCCGACCGAGGAGAACGCCTGGGTCGCCGACCTCGGCGCGGTCCGGGTGCTCGTCACCGGCGCGGGCAACGAGGCCGCCTTCCGCACCCTCGCGGGCGCGATCACCGCGGCGCAGCCGCTGACGCCGCCGTCCCGCTGACGCGGTAGGCGCGCGGCATGCTCCTCGGGCGTCGATGAGCTGCCGCGCCCTGCTCGAGCGGGACCGCTGCGCGGCTCTACTCCTCGTGCTCCAGGTCCGTGCGGGCAAGCGCGTTCTCGACGCGCTCGCGGGCACCGGCGAGGTGCTCCTCGCAGCGATTCGCCAGGGCCTCCCCGCGCTCCCAGAGCGTGAGCGATTCGTCCAGGTCGAGCCCGCCCTGCTCGAGCATCTTCACCACGGTGGCGAGCTCGTCGCGGGCCCGCTCGTAGCCGAATGCGGCGATCTCTTCGGTCTCGTCCGGCACGCTCACGCCCCTCCTGTCCGCTCGGTTCCCAGCGCGGCCGCGCTGATCGCGCCGTCCGCCACCCGGATGCGCAGCTGGCTGCCCGCGGGCGCCTCGTCGACGGCGCGCACCACGTGCCGCTCCCGGCCGTTGACGCGCTGCACGACAGCGTAGCCGCGCGCCATCGTGGCAGCCGGACCCACCGCGACCAGCTTCTCCCGCAGGTGCCGCAGCGTCGTCCGCTCGCCACTCACCCGATGCTCCGCGCTCCGCCGCGCGGCGGAGCGCAGCCGCTCGACCTCCTCGGCGCGCCGCTCGACCTCGCGCAGCGGGTCGGCGAGCACCGGCCGCGAACGCAGCTGCGCCAGCGCCCGCTCCTCGCGGCGCACCCAGCCGCGCAGCGCCCCTGCGGCGCGCTCGCGCAGCTCACGCACCCCGGCGAGCTCGGCGGCGGCGTCCGGCACGATCCGCTTGGCGGCATCGGTCGGGGTGGCGGCGCGCAGGTCGGCGACGAAGTCGCTGAGCGGGCTGTCCGGCTCGTGCCCGATCGCGCTCACCACCGGCGTCGTCGCCGCGACGATGGCCCGGCACAGCGCCTCGTCGGAGAAGGGGAGCAGGTCCTCGACGCTGCCACCGCCGCGCGCGAGCACGATCACCTCGACCGCGGGGTCGGCATCCAGCTCGGCCAGCGCCTTCAGGATCTGCGGCACCGCCGCCGCGCCCTGCACCGCGGTGTTGCGGATCTCGAACCGCACCGCGGGCCAGCGATTCCTGGCGACGGTCAGCACGTCGTGCTCGGCCGCGCCGCCGCGCCCGGTGATCAGCCCGACGGTGCCGGGCAGGAAGGGCAGCGGCCGCTTGAGCCGCTGGTCGAAGAGCCCCTCCGCGTCCAGCAGCGCGCGCAGCCGCTCGATCCGGGCCAGCAGCTCGCCGACGCCGACCGCGCGGATCTCGAGCACCCGCAGCGACAGACTGCCGCGTGCCGGATAGAACTGCAGCTTCCCGTAGACGACCACCCGCGTGCCCTCGCGCAGCGGCACCGGCGCCGAGCGCACCAGCTCCGGATCGCAGGTCACCGCGAGCGACATGTCCGCCGACGGGTCACGCAGCACAAGGAACGCGGTCCGCGTCCCCGGCCGCAGCGAGATCTGGGTGATCTGCCCCTCGACCCAGACGCTGCCCAGCTTGTCGATCCACTGCGCGACCTTCATCGAGACGGTGCGCACCGGCCACGGCTGCTCCGCGGAGTTCGCGGGGCCGGAGGTCACTGCGCCCGCACGGTGGCGATCCGGTTGGTGAGCATGGTCAGGAAGGGCGCGCGGGCCAGGGTCTGCTCCTCGTAGGCGAGCAGCGCGGAGAGGTCGTCCACCGAGAGCATGCGCAGCCGGGCGCGCAGCTGGGCCAGCGTCATGCCGGGGTAGTCGTACTTGGCGGCGACCTCGGGCAGCTCAGGGCCGCTCGGCTCGGGCGCGCTCGGCTCCGGCTCGTCGAGCGGCTGCGGCGCGGAGCCGGTCGCCAGCGGCTGCTCCGGGGTGATATCGGTCACCGAGGCGATCGCGTCGTCCGGGACCGGCTCGGCCGCGATCTCCGGCGCGCTGTAGCTCGGCGCCGTCGCGAGATGGCCGTTGCCGCTGCCGATGTCGTCGCCGGTGTAGCGGTCGAAACGGCTGACCCTGGGGTCGGCGATGCCGCCCGGCGCGAAATCGTCGCGGTATTCGTCGACGTCCTCGTCGAAGGTCGCCCATTCCGGTTGTTCCACCGGATTGCCGCCGAGGCGTTCGAAGACCGCGTCGCCTTTCAGCGCCAAACTGGTGACGAACTGCTGCACGTGCATCGACGTCTGCAACAGCTGGCTCACCGCCGTGATCGGGAAATGAATTGCCGCGCTCGGCAACCTGCGGCTCTCTTCGAGGGCGTACACGGCGGCGCCGGCCGCGACCCTGGCCAGGAACGGTGGTCGGAACATGGTCCCAGCCTGCCCGAAACGATGTGTGATGCAAAGGACGGGTGTCACGGCGTGTGATTCTTCCGTGCGCGACCGCCGCGGGCGGCACCCGGCCCGAGTCCGTATTCTGTGGGACATGTCCTCGGCTATTTCCCTGAACGTCGGAATCGCGCGCTCCGCCGGTTCCTCCGGCGCCGCCGACGCGAAGCGGGTGCTGCTGGCCGAACCGCGCGGTTACTGCGCCGGCGTCGACCGCGCCGTCGAGACCGTGGAGAAGGCGCTGGAGAAGCACGGTGCGCCGCTCTACGTCCGCAAGGAGATCGTGCACAACCGGCACGTCGTGGAGACGCTGCGGGAGCGCGGCGTGATCTTCGTCGACGAGACCGACGAGGTGCCGGAGGGCGCCCTGCTGGTCTTCTCCGCGCACGGCGTCTCGCCCGCGGTGCACGCCTCGGCGGCCGAACGCAGCCTGCGCACCATCGACGCCACCTGCCCGCTGGTCACCAAGGTGCACCAGGAGGCCAAGCGCTTCGCCCGCGACGACTTCGACATCCTGCTGATCGGCCACGAGGGGCACGAGGAGGTGGAGGGCACCGCCGGTGAGGCGCCCGACCACGTCCAGCTCGTCGACGGACCAGGCGGGGTCGACGGCGTGACCGTGCGCGACGAGAACAAGGTCATCTGGCTCTCGCAGACCACGCTCAGCGTGGACGAGACCATGGAGACGGTCCGGCTGCTGCGCGCGAAGTTCCCGCTGCTGCAGGATCCGCCGAGCGACGACATCTGCTACGCCACCTCCAACCGGCAGACCGCGGTCAAGGCGATGGCGCCGGAGTGCGACCTGGTGATCGTGGTCGGCTCGCGCAACTCGTCCAACTCGGTCCGGCTGGTCGAGGTCGCGCTGAACGCCGGCGCGCGGGCCGCCTACCTGGTCGACTACGCCCGCGAGGTGGACACGGCCTGGCTGGACGGGGTCCGCACGGTCGGCATCACCTCCGGCGCCTCGGTGCCGGAGATCCTGGTCGACGGGGTGATCCAGCTGCTCGCCGAGCACGGCTTCGCCGACGTCCAGCCGGTCACCACCGCGAACGAGACGCTGGTCTTCGCGCTGCCCCGCGAGCTGCGCCCCGCCCGCCGCTAACGCTTGGGCTTGCGCCGGTCGTCGTCGCGGTCGCGGTAGCGCACCGTCGGCCGCCCCGGCGCCGCACCCTCGCGGCGGCGCGGGACCTCGTCCTCGCGCGTCGCGGTGCGCCCACGGCCGGAGCCACGGGGTTTCCGCGGCGGTGCCGCCTCCGCGGGCGGGGGCGGCTGCCGCCGGGACGGCCCGGGCAGCAACTCGGTCTTCATATCGTGGACGTCGTCCTCGGGCTCGCTCCGCGACCGCTTCCCGCGCTCCGCGGTATCGCGCAGCGACGTCCCGCGCCCCCAGCTGGTACCCCGCCGCCCCTCCCCGGCCCGCGCACTCGCCTCCTCGCGCCGCCGCTGCCAGATCCGGAGTCCGCCGACGGCGAGCGCGAGCACGGTGGCGAGCAGCATGGCCGGAAACCGGTTCACCAGCGGAATCGCCAGGTTGAGCAGAATGTCCTTGATCGAGGTCGAGCCGCCCGCGGTGAGGAACTGGTACGCCAGCGGCACCGAGGCGAAGAGCAGCAGCGGCGGAAGCACCATCGTCGTGAAGAGCCCCCGGTACCGCACCGCGAGCACCGCGAGCAGGCAGCCGAGCACGTACGCCCCGGAGAAGGCCAGGGTCAGTTCACTGCCGCCACCGGCGGCATCGACCAGAAATCCCGCGATCGTGCAGGCAACCGCGATCAGCACCGCCACCGGTGCCGAGACGCCACGGACCGCGGGCAGGACCGAGCGCTGCGATGCGGGCACGCGGGGTCGCACACGTTGAGAAGCAGCCACGGAATGCACACTAACCCGCCGTCGGCCGGTGGGACGGAACGGCGGGTCGGTTGGCGCGGAGGCCCCGGTCACCGCGTGGAAGTTTGAACTGTGTCGGTGGGTTGGCCTAGGTTTCGCGGCATGCGGCTGCTGCACACCTCCGACTGGCACATCGGGCGCACCTTCCACGGCGTCGATCTGCTTGCCGATCAGGCCCGTTCGCTCACCGCCGTCGCCGAGCTCGTCGCGGCCGATTCGGTCGATGTCGTGCTGCTCGCCGGCGACGTCTACGACCGCGCGATCCCCAGCGCCGATGCCATCGCCGTCTGCAACCGCGGCTTCGAGGCGATCCGCGAAGCGGGCGCCCGCATCGTGGCGACCTCGGGCAATCACGACTCCCCGGCCCGGCTCGGCGCGGGCGCCGGTTTCGCCGCGGCGGGCGGGCTGCACCTCTGCACCACCGTCGCCGCCTGCGACCGCCCGGTCCTCCTCGCGGACGAGCACGGCACCGTCGCCTGCTACGGCATCCCCTACCTGGAGCCGGAGATCACCCGCGCCGAACTCGACGTGCCGCAGGCCCGTTCGCACGCCGAGGTGCTCGACGCCGCCATGGCCAGGATCAGGGCCGACCTGGCCGCCCGCGGCACCCCGCGCTCGGTGGTGCTCGCGCACGCCTTCGTGACCGGCGGCGAGGCCACCGGCTCCGAGCGCTCGATCGCCGTCGGCGGGGTGGAGGAGGTCTCGGCGTCCGCCTTCGACGGCATGGACTATGTGGCGCTCGGCCACCTGCACTCGCCGCAGACCCTGTCGGAGTCCGTGCGCTACTCGGGGTCGCTGCTGCCGTACTCGTTCGGCGAGCGGTCGCATCGGAAGGCCGTCTGGATCGTCGACCTCGATGAAACGGGGCTGGCGGCGGTCCGCGGGCACGAGCTGCCGGAGATCCGCGGCCTGCGGCTGCTCTCCGGCACGCTGGACGAGCTGCTGACCGACCCGGTGTTCGATCGCGCCGTCGACGACTACATCACCGCGGAGCTGACCGATCCGGTTCGGCCCATGGATCCGCTGCGCAGGCTGCAGAGCCGATTCCCCTACGCGGTGCACGTGGATTGGCAACGGCCGGAGGGAGATCCGGAGTTCCGCTACCGTGAGCGGGTGCGCGGCAGGTCGGATGTGCAGATCGCGAGCGGCTTCGTCGCGGACGTGCGCGACGAGCCGTCGCAGCGCGAGGTCGGGCTGCTGGAACAGGCGCTGGCGGCGGCCGTTGCCGAGCCGGACGCCGCGATCGAGAGCGGGTTCTTCGAGTGAGGCTGCACCGCCTGGAGATCCTCGCGTTCGGCCCGTTCGCGCAGCCGACCGTCATCGACTTCGACGTGCTCGGCGCCGACGGCCTCTTCCTCCTGCACGGCCGGACCGGCGCGGGCAAGACCACGGTCCTGGATGCCATCGCCTTCGCGCTGTACGGCAAGGTGCCCGGCGCGCGCTCCGAGGGAAAGCGGCTGCACTCCGACCACGCCCCGGAGGACGTCGCGCCCAAGGTGGTGCTGGAGGCGACGCTGGGCGGGCAGCGTCTCCGGATCACCCGCAGCCCGGAGTTCCACCGGCCGGGCCGGAAGACCGCCGTGTCCGCCAAAGCAACGCTGACCTGGCTCGACGGTGAGCGGCAGCACCTCTCCCGCATCCAGGAGATCGGCGACGAGGTGATCCGGCTGCTCGGTATGAGCGCCGATCAGTTCTTCCAGGTGGTGCTGCTGCCGCAGGGCGATTTCGCCCGCTTCCTGCGCGCCGACAACGAAGAGCGGGAGAAGCTGCTGGAGAAGCTCTTCGACACCGAGCGTTTCGGTGCGGCCGAACAGTGGCTGGCCGAGCGGCGGCGGGAGGCGGGGGAGGCGCTGGCGGCGCAGCGGCAGCAGGTCGTCGGGCTGATGGATCAGATCGCCGGTGTCACCGGGCAGCCGCGGGACGAGGCGCCGCTGAGCGAAGCCGAGGTCTGGGCACAGGACCTGCTCGCCGCCACCCGCGCCGAGGTCGGCAGCACGGGCGACCGGGCCACCGCGCGCCGCGCCGCCTACGAGACCGCGCGACGTGCGCTGGACCGGGAGCAACGGGCGCGCACCCTGCGCGAGCGCGCCGCAGGCGCGCACACGCAGCTGGACGATCATGCGGCGGATTCGGCGCGCAGGGCCGCCCTGCGCGCCGAGCTGGAGGCGGCGTACCGGGCCGACCCGGTCGTGGCGGCGGTACACGAGGCGCGGGACGCGCTGGAGACCGCCGGTACCCGGGTGGCCGACCGCGACGTGATCACCGCCCGGCTCGGCGCGGCCGTCGGCGATCCGGGCGCCGCCGACATCGATGGCATCGAGCTGGTGCCCGTCGATGCCGGGTCGGTTCCCGAGACGGCCGATCTCGAGCCCGCGTTGCACGCCTGGCTCGGTGGGCTCGGCAGACTCGACGAGCGCGCCGCCGATGCCGATGCCGTGACCGGACTCACCGGCAGGCTGGAGAAACTGGCCTCCGCCGAGCGCGCCCTGCATCGGGAGCGGGATGAACTCGCCGGTCTCAGGGAGAGCCTGCCCGGCCGGCTGGAGGCGGCCGAGGCGCGGCTGCGCGAAGCCGAGGGCGCCGCGGTCGCGCTGCCCGGACTGACCGATGCCGCCGAGCGGTGCGACACCGCGGTGGCGGCGGCGATCCGCCTGGTCGAGTGCCGCGGTGAGCTCGTCGCCGCCCAGACGGCTTCGGTGGATGCCAAGGCCGCGCACAACGACGCCCGTGCCGCCGTCCTGCACCTGCGGGAGCGGCGCCTGGCCGGAATGGCCGCCGAGCTGGCCACCGGGCTGCGCGATGGCGAGCCCTGCCAGGTGTGCGGTTCGGCCGAGCACCCGCGGCCCGCGGTCGCCGGTGCCGAGCAGGTCTCGAAGGCCGCTGAGGCCGCCGCTGCCGAACGGGAGCAGGCCGCGGAGCGGGTGAGCGACAGTGCGCACGCGCTGGTCAACGAGCTGGAGCGGACGGTGAGCACGCTCGCCGCGCACGGTGGCGACGCCGACCGGGTAGAGCTGGAGGCGCGCAGGCGCGCGGCCGCGCTCGAATTGGCGGACGCGCGGGATCTCGCGAACGGCAGGGAGCAGGCCGCGGGTGAGCTGGCCCGGCTGCGCACCGAGTCGGAGCGGTTGCAGGACCGGCTGCGCCGCTGCGAGACCGAGCTCGGCGCCACCGTCGCCGAGCAGGACGCGGCCAGGAGCCAGCTCGAGCAGGTCACCGCGCGGGTGCGTGCCGCAGCCGGGGCGGACGGGTCGCTCGCGCGCCGCCGCACCCGGCTGCGCGCCCTGGTGCAGCACACCGAGGAGTTGCGCAGCGCCCGTGCGCAGGTGGCCGCCGCGGTGCAGCTGGCCGACTCGACGCTGGCCCGTGCCGAGCGTCTGGCGAACGATGCGGGCTTTGTCCTGAATGGCCCTGCCGTCGAACCGGATTCGAATTCCACAGCGGAACGGCTGCACGCGGCCGAGCGCCGACGGGCGGCGATCACGGCACAGGTCGGTCCGGCCGCCAGGCCCGCGCGGTGGCAGCAGGAGACCGCGACGGCGCTGGAGGAGGCCGAGCTCGCGCGGCATCGCGCGCAGACCGTCCTCGACGAGCCGGAGGTCGGCGCCGCGCTCGCCGCCGAGCCCGCGGATCTCACCGAGCTGGAGAGCGGGCTGGCCGAAGCGCAGGAGCTGCGCGATCAGGCCGTCGCCGACCACTCCGACGCGCAGCGGCGGGTGGCGAAGCTGGAACAGCTCAGCGGGCAGCTGTGGTCCGAGCTCGAGCGATTCGCACCGCAGCAGGCCCGATTCGAGGAGCTGGAAGGGCTGGCCAAGCTGGTAGCCGGGCGCGGCCAGAACAACAGGCAGATGTCGTTGCGGTCGTATGTGCTCGCGGCCCGGCTGGAGGAGGTCGCGGCAGCGGCTTCGGCGCGGCTGCGCCGGATGTCCGGCGGCCGCTACGAACTCGTGCATTCGGACCGGGCGAACGCCCGCAACCGGCTCAGCGGCCTCGGCCTCGACATCCGCGACGACTACACCGGCCGCGTCCGCCCCGCCAAGACGCTCTCCGGCGGCGAGACCTTCATGGCCTCGCTCTCCCTCGCGCTCGGCCTCGCCGACACCGTCGCCGCCGAATCCGGCGGCATCGTCCTGGACACCCTCTTCATCGACGAGGGCTTCGGCGGCCTCGACGCCGACACCCTCGACGCCGTCATGGGCGTCCTCGACGAACTGCGCGCGGGCGGGCGGGTGGTCGGCATCGTCAGCCACGTCGACGAGATGCGCCAGCGCATTCCCAGCCGCCTGCACGTCGTCCGCGGCCGCGAGGGCTCCTCCCTCCGCGCCACCGTCGCCTGAGGCGGGTGCCCCGGGCGCGGAGCACCGACGGGCGACAGGGCAACCGGCTATCGGCGCGCGGCCTCCGCCAGCTCGGGGGCGCCGGACCTGGCGACCGCCCGCGCCTCGTGCGCGAGCAGCCACCGCTTCGCCTCCAGCCCCCACCGGAACCCGCCGAGCGCCCCGCCGATCCGCAGGATCCGATGGCACGGAACGAAGAGCGCCGCCGCATTCCGCGCGCAGGCATTGGCGGCCGCCCGAGTGGCCGCCGGACGCCCCGCGGCCCCGGCGAACTCGGTGTACGTGATCGGCTCCCCGGCGGGCACCGTCCGCAGCACGTCCCAGGCATGCAGCAGGAACGGTCCCGACAGCTGCCGCACCGGCACCGCGTCGATCACCCCGACCTCCCCGTCGTGGAACGCGACGATCGCCTCGCTCACCGCGCCGAGCGAATCCCGTTCGCGCAGCGCGGCGGGCCGCAGTGCCGGGTGGATCAACCCGCGCAACCCCTCCGCATCGCCGGTCCACCCACTGGCCAGCACCGCCCCGTCCGCGTCGACGAGCGCGGTGAACGGCCCGATCGGCGTCCGGACCACGGCGTAGTCGGCAGTCGAATTCATCACTGAACCTTCGCTTTCGAGTCGGAGCAGGCGGCGACTCGATCGCCGAGCGCCACCCGCCACAGATGCATGGAGAGGTACGACCGCCACGGCGACCACGCCGCCGTCTCGGCCAGGTCGATGCCGAGCAGCTCCGCGCCGCGCCGCACGATCAGGTCGGTGCCGAGCAGGATGTCCGGGTCGGCGAGCAGCCGCATGGTGACGTAGTCGGCGGTCCACGGCCCGACGCCGGGCAGCGCGAGCAGGTCGCGCCGCAGCTCGGCGGCGGTGCGCCCGGCGTGCAGCACCAGCGCGCCGCTGGCTACGGCCGCCGCCGCCCCGAGCACCGCCGCCACCCGGCGCCCCGGCCCGGTGAGCACCTCGGCCCCGCGCTCCGCCACCACCGCGGGCTGGGGGAAGAGCACCGCCCCCTCGACCCGCTCGCCGAGCGCCGCCACCAGCCGCGCGGTGTGCGTGGCCGCGGCGGCGACCGAGATCTGCTGCCCGATCATGGTGCGCAGCAGCAGCTCGGCGCCGTCGGCGCTCCCCGGCACCCGGATGCCGGGGGTGAGCCCGGGCCGCACCGCGGTGAGCGCCTCGTCGATGCCGACCGGGTCGGCGTCGAGATCGAGCAGGTGCCGCACCCGGGCCACGGTGGGCGCCAGGTCGCGCATGTCGCGCAGTGCGAGTTCGGCGCGCACGTGGTCGTCGAGCAGCGTCAGCCGGACCAGCGCGTGGCCGTGCGGGGTGCGCAGCGCCCTGGTGTAGACGCCGTCCGCCCAGCCCTCCAGTCCGGGCACGGTGTGCGCGGCGAGGAACCAGCCGAGCCAGGCCCGGTCCAGCGGGGGCCGGAAGGGCAGCCGCAGGGTCAGCGTTCCGGCCGCGGTGTCCGGTTCGGCGCCGCGCCTGCGCGCCTCGGTGCGCAGCACCGTCGGGCTCACCCCGAACACCTCGCGCACGGTGTCGTTGAACTGCCGGATGCTCGCGAACCCCGCCGCGAACGCCACGTCCGAGATCGGCATGGCCGTGGTCTGGATCAGCAGCCGCGCGGTGTGCGCGCGATGCGCCCTTGCCAGCGCCAGCGGGCCGGCGCCGAGTTCGGCGGTGAGCACCCGGGTCAGCTGCCGCGGCGAGTAGCCGAGCCCGGCCGCCAGCCCCTGGACCCCGCCGCGCTCCAGCACGCCGTCCCCGATCAGCCGCATGGCCCGCGCGGCCAGGTCGGCCCTGGTGTTCCAGTGCGGCGAGCCGGGTGCGGCGTCCGGCAGGCAGCGCCTGCAGGCCCGGTACCCGGCCTGCTGCGCGGCCGCGGCCGTCGGGAGGAAGGAGACATTGGCCCGCTTCGGGGTGATCGCCGGGCACGACGGCCTGCAGTAGATGCCGGTGGTTCGCACCGCGGTGAAGAACTGCCCGTCGAAGCGGGCGTCCCGGGTGGAGACCGCCCGGTAGCAGCGTTCGAAGTCGAGAGCCGTGTCGTTCACGCCCTCCACTCTGGCAGCGCCGTCCGCCGCGGGCCAGCGGAAATCGGACACGGCCGTGCGGCGTGCATTTCACCGGCCACGCGGGCCACCCGCCGCCGCAGCGCGGTCGAGCCCGCACGCGGCCACTCGGCGCCGACCGGCGGATCCGGCCGCAGGTCAGTCTGCGCTCAGCAACAGCGCGCGCCGGGATTCCGCTCCGCTTCCGCGTGCCGCTCCCGCCAGTACTCCCGCTCCGACGGCACCGGCCGATCCGGGTGCACCCGGCGCAGGTGAGCCACGTACCGCTGGTAATCCTGCCCCCCGAGCACCCCGTCGAACCACCAGAGCACCCCGCCGAACGCCCGGCGCAGGACGGCCGGGAGCGCGGTCCGGCCGTCCCGCCCGGTCAACTCGCCGGCTCCGGCGTCCGCGCCTGCTTCTCCGCCAGTTCGTCCCACTGCCGCTGCACCTCCTTCTCCTCCGCCGTCGGGAAGAACCCGCTCGGCGCGAAGAGCTTCGACGGCTCCTCCGGCGATTCGGTGGTCTCCGCCCCGCCGGAGCGCAGCGCCCGCAGGCAGACGAGCGCGCCGACCACCGCCACGATGATCACCAGCACCGCGAAGACGATCGAGAGCGTGCCCTGGATGAAGGTGTTGCGCACGACGGCGTCCACGCTCTCCGGCGTCTTGGCGGTCAAACACAGCGTGCCCGCCTCCTGCGCCTGCTGGCAGATGCTGTGCTGCTTCCAGTAGCCGAGCTTGGGGTCGGCGGAGAAGATCTTCTGCCAGGACGCCGTCATGGTCACCACGAGATCCCAGACCAGCGGCACCGCCGCGATCCAGGCCCACTTCACCATGCCCTTCTTGATCAGGATGGTGAGCACGACGGTGAGCGCGATCGCCGCCAGCAACTGGTTCGCGATGCCGAAGAGCGGGAAGAGCGCGTTGATGCCGCCGAGCGGGTCGGTGACGCCCATGAGCAGGATCGAACCCCAGGCAAGCACCACCGCGGCCGAGCAGAACCAGGCCCCGACCCGCCACGACGGATCCTTGAACTTGCGCGCGGGCCCGCCGAAGTTGCCCAGCGAATCGGAGAGCATGAACCGCGCCACCCTGGTGCCCGCGTCGATCGTGGTGAGGATGAAGAGCGCCTCGAACATGATCGCGAAGTGGTACCAGAACGACTTCATGCCCGCGCCGCCGAGGAACTGGGAGAACACCTCGGAGATGCCGATCGCCAGCGTCGGCGCGCCGCCGGTGCGCGAGATGATGCTCTCCTCGCCGACGTCGGCCGCCGCCTGGCTGAACGCCTCCGGCGTGGTCGGCGGCCCGGAGAGGCCGAGCGAGTTGGTGTAGGCGGCGGCGGTCTCCGGGGTGCCGCCGGTGAGCCCGACCGGCGCGTTCATCGCGAAGTACAGGTGCTGGTCGATGATGCAGGCGGTGATGAGCGCCATCACCGCGACGAACGACTCCATCAGCATGCCGCCGTACCCGATCATCCGGGCGTGCGACTCCTTCTCCAGCAGCTTCGGCGTGGTGCCGGAGGCGATCAGCGCGTGGAATCCGGAGAGCGCGCCGCAGGCGATCGTGATGAACAGGAACGGGAAAAGGCTGCCCGCGAAGGCCGGGCCGTTGCCGCTGATCGCGAACTGCGAGACCGCGGGCGCCTTCAGCACCGGCAGCGTCACCAGGATGCCGATCGCCAGCAGCCCGATGGTGCCGATCTTCATGAAGGTGGAGAGGTAGTCGCGCGGGGCGAGCAGCAGCCACACCGGCAGCACCGAGGCGACGAAGCCGTAGCCGATCAGCAGCCAGGCGATGGTCACCGGGGAGAGCGTGAACCAGTCCGCGCCCCAGCTCGTCTCGGCGACCCAGCCGCCCGAGACGATGGCGAGGATGAGCAGCACGAAGCCGATGATCGAGACCTCGCCGACCTTCCCCGGCCGCAGGTAGCGCAGGTAGACCCCCATGAAGAGCGCGATCGGAATGGTCATGCCGATGGAGAAGATCCCCCACGGGCTCTCCGCCAGCGCGTTCACCACCACCAGCGCGAGCACCGCGAGCAGGATCATCATGATCACCAGCACGCCGACGATGGCGGCGACGCCGCCCACCAGCCCCAGCTCGTCGCGGGCCATCTGCCCCAGCGACCGCCCGCGGCGCTTCAGCGAGATCCACAGCACCAGGTAGTCCTGCACCGCGCCGGCCAGCACCACGCCGACCACGATCCAGATCGTGCCGGGCAGGTACCCCATCTGCGCCGCGAGCACCGGGCCGACCAGCGGCCCGGCCCCCGCGATGGCGGCGAAGTGGTGCCCGTACAGCACCCGCCGGTCCATCGGCACGAAATCCTTGCCGTTGTCCAGGATCTCGGCCGGGGTGGCGAGGTCGTCGCGCGGCTTGGTGATCCTGCGCTGGATCAGCGTCGAGTAGAACCGGTACGCGATGACGTAGGTGCAGACCGCCGCGATCACGATCCACACCGCGTTCACCGATTCGCCGCGGACCACCGCCAGAATCGCCCAGGCGACGGCGCCGAGCACCGCGATGGCGCCGAATATCCCCTTCTTGACCGGCGTGATCGGACGTCTGTCCACCACACCGACCGGTGGCAGATCCGGATCCGTCCGCAGATATTCGATCGTCGCCATCTGCTCACACTCCCGTCGACGCCCAGCTCCATTGCCGAAACAGCAGCCAACGTATCCGATCGGAGAGCACCGGCCCGGCCTTGTTCCATATTGTTCCTCCGCGCGTCATTCCCCGCGGTAGGTTCCGAAACTCCAGAGATTCCCCTCGGGGTCGCGGACGCTGAACCCGCGCGAGCCGTAGTCCTCGTCGCGCAGCCCGCGCACCAGCTCGGCGCCTGCCGCGGTGGCGCGCTCGAACAGCGCGTCCGGCTCGTCGGTCACCAGGTAGATGTTGTCGTTGCCGGTCGCGCGGGAGCAGAACGGATCGTCCGACTTGTTCGCGGTGCCGTACATGATGCCGCCGCCCGCGGGCCAGCGGAGTTCGCCGTGCTCGACGATCGAGGGATCGTTCTCCCTGGTGTATTCGGCGACCTTCCGGAATCCGAAGGCGCGCACCAGGAAATCGACGGTCTTCTCCGCGTCGCGGAAGGAGAGGCAGGGCCAGAGGCCGACAGTGTTTTCACTCATGGCTCCACCTTCACGCCAGGGGGGTGGTCCCGTCTTGGACGGATGGAATCTCCTCGGTGCGCCACAGCGTCGGCGCGCACCCGGCCAGCTCCGCGAAGTCCCGATTCAGGTGGGCCTGGTCGTAGTACCCGCAGGCCGCCGCGACCTGCGCCAGCGAAATGTGCGACGGCACCCGCTCGATCATCCGCCGCGCCCGCTCGAACCGGGCGATCCGACCGGCCAGCTTCGGCCCGAGCCCGAACTCTCCGGTGAATCGCCTGGTCAGGTGCTGCCTACTCCAGCCGATCTCCCCGGCCAGCGCCCCGATCGGCGGGCCGCTGCGCACCACCGTGCGCCACGCCCAGGCCAGCTCCGGCGTGACCTGCCGCTCGTGATCGGCCAGGTCGGTGAGCACCCGATCGACCGCCGCGAACCGCCCCGGCCAGTCCGGCACCGTCTGTAGCTCGGTCCAGAGCCGCTCACCCAGCGGCCCCGCGACGTCGGCCAGCTCCAGCGAGAGACTCCACAGCTCCCCGGCGGGCACCCCGAAGAGCGTGCGGCAGCCGAGCGGCGTCAGCGCGATGGCGACGCCCTCCTGATTGCCGTCGTGCCGGATCGTCGCGGGCCCGGCCTGCAACCCGCCGAGCACGCAGCCGTAGGCGCCCGGCCGCTGCCCCGGATCGGGCTGCGCGACCACCTCGATCCGCGGCCCGATGGCCACGATGAAGGTGAGATGCCGCGACGGCAGCCCGCGATGCAGCCCGGGCGCGTACCCGGTCTGCCGATAGCCGAGGTAGTGGTCGACGAACCCGGCGAGCGCCTGCGCGGGCCGAGCCGTCACCACCTCGGAGGTGGGCTGCATGGCTCCCAGGCTACGCCGCGTAGACTCTGCTCCTCGTGAGTCTCACCCTCGGAATCGTCGGGCTGCCCAACGTCGGAAAATCGACGCTGTTCAACGCCCTGACCAAGAACGACGTGCTCGCCGCGAACTACCCCTTCGCGACGATCGAGCCCAACGTCGGCGTGGTCCCCCTCCCCGACCCCAGGCTCGACAAACTCGCCGAGATCTTCGCCTCCGAGCGCATCGTCCCCGCCGTGGTCTCCTTCGTCGACATCGCGGGCATCGTCAAGGGCGCGTCCGAAGGTGCGGGCCTCGGCAACAAATTCCTCGCCAACATCCGCGAAGCCGACGCCATCTGTCAGGTCGTCCGGGTCTTCGCCGATGACGACGTCATCCACGTCGACGGCCGCGTCGACCCCTCCGCCGACATCGAGGTCATCGAGACCGAACTCATCCTCGCCGACCTGCAGACCCTGGAGAAGGCGGTCGTCCGGCTGGAGAAGGAAGCGCGGGTCAAGAAGGACCGTAAACCCGCCGCCGACGCCGCCAAGCAGGCGCAGGAGATCCTGGACTCCGGCCGCACCCTGTTCGCCGCCGCCGCCGAGATCGACACCGAGCTGCTGCGCGAGCTGAGCCTGCTCACCGTGAAGCCGTTCCTGTACGTCTTCAACGCCGACGAGTCGGTGCTCACCGACGAAGCCCGCGTCGCCGAACTTCGCGCCTCCGTCGCCCCCGCCGACGCGGTGTTCCTCGACGCCAAGGTCGAAGCCGAACTCCTCGAACTCGACGACGAGTCCGCCCTGGAACTCCTCGAATCCATCGGCCAGACCGAACCCGGCCTGCACGGCCTCGCCCGCGCCGGCTTCCACACCCTCGGCCTGCAGACCTACCTCACCGCCGGGCCCAAGGAGGCCCGCGCCTGGACCATCCACCAGGGGGACACCGCTCCCAAGGCCGCCGGGGTCATCCACACCGACTTCGAGCGCGGGTTCATCAAGGCGGAGATCGTCGCTTACAACGATCTGGTGGCGGCGGGGTCGATGGCGGCGGCGAAGGCTGCGGGGAAGGTTCGGATGGAGGGCAAGGACTACGTCATGTCCGACGGCGACGTCGTCGAGTTCCGCTTCAACGTGTAGCCCGTAGGCCTTCGCCGGCGGATCGAGCGATCTGTTCGCTACCTGCCCGCCGCAGGTGCTCGAGCGGCTTCCCGCTCGAGCACGTACCCGACGTCTGATCGAATCACCTCCGTGCGCATCTATCGACGGTCAGGTGGGAACGCTGCACTTCCCTGTGTGAAGTCGGTGAGCGCGATCAGTTCTGACGTGGCCGAGGCGGTGTTCGGCTTGCTGCTGGAACGCGCTTTCGCGAAGTGATGAGCCAAGATGCCGAGGTCTGTGGACTCCAACGCCGCGGTGAGTTCGGCTTCCCGCTCCGCACCGAGCACTTCGGCAATCTCCTCGGAGAGGAGGTACAGAGCAGCCACGTCGGTGTCGAGCTCGGCCCGTTGGAGGAGATCGAGCCGGGTGCTGTAGAGAAGCTTCCCGATCTCGGGATCGCGCTGGTACCAACTACACAGTGTGGCAATGTCGCTTGCGTCCTTGTACTCGAAATGAGCGCTGCGATCAGCCCACGCTTTCACCTTGAGCACGGCGTAGCCCGCAGGCGTGGGTAGCGCGATCCGGCTTCCGCCCGGCAACGTCAATTCGTCGGAACGGTCGAAGACTTCCTGGAATCCGAATACGTCGATCGACTCCCGTCTGCCGGGCAGGCGAGCGGTGCCTGCCGGATGCTCGATGCCGCCGAACGGCACCACGTCGACGGGAATATCGGCCACGGAGTACCGGACGTCGGTCGCCCCGGAGCGCGGTAGCGCCGAGGTGATGCGGTGGTATTCGGCGGGGCCGCTCACCGCCAGTGCCACATCGACATCGTCGGTGGAGCGCATGGTGTCCGTGCGGCCGAATGCCTGATGTAGCAGGTCGCGGCAGTGTGCGCCGATGAGCATGAGCGACCGTTCGTCGGCACCGGTCAACGATGACAGTTCGGCGACGACGCGATCTAGCAATACCAGCGAGCTGGGCTCGACATTTCCCAGGTCAAACACGGTGCTCCTGCCGAAGCGCTGCGGCGACCTCGGTCTGACGTGGCTCCTGGGTGGCGAGGAGGTCCGCGTAGACGAGGAGCGGCGGCGCTGCCGTGGGTGCGAACTCGGGTGCGCCTGGAAGCGGCTGCCCGAGCGGTGTCGTCCAGAACTTCCGGCGAACTTCGATATTCGGCTCGGCCGATCGCCGCCATCCGCTGTGCGCGCCCACCGCGAAGTCGAAATCATCGACGTAGACGGTGAGCGTCTGTGGATTTCGAATCCTTGTCACCGCCGATTCGCCGCTGATCAGATAACCCGGTCGCGGTGACCAGCGCGCTGGGTCTCCCTCGAACGAGTGGAGACGAAGTTTGGGCAGGAGTGATAACCGGTAGGCGGCGGTCCAGATATCGACGAGTTCGGGACGCCGGTGCAGGGATTTGCCGATCAGGTAGCCGGAATCGCGCATGGTGCTCAGGGTCGACTGCGTGAGACCCAGTGAGGTTCCGGCGGTCTTCGCGAGCATGCGGACCGGTGCGTCGGTGAGGTGGGGCCACGCCAGCAGGGCGAAAACGACCTGCATTCTTCTGGTGCTGAAGAGATTGGTCTGTCCGCCACTGTGCTGAGTCGGCTCGGTGACATGCTTGCGGCCCTGGATGTCGATCAGGACCGGTCCGAAGGCCAGGTGGGCGTTTCCGGCGAGGTCCGCGTAGTCGATGCCCGCGTCATGCAGGCTCTCGGCAGTGCGGATGTTGATCCGGGGGCCCAGGACAAGCAGCGGTTCGTCGCTTCCGTGCCGGGCGAGCTTCGAGACCTCCGACCAGGTCGGGTGGGGCAGCCAGGCAGCCCGGTAGGTGGCGGTTTCGCCCGAGCGGCGGATCTCGACCTGCGCGAGTTCGTCCGAGGCCCAGTCCCGGATCTCGAACTCGATCGGAAGCCGGGACAGGGCGCGGCTCATTGCGGCTTCGACCTCCGCGCGCTGTGTTCGATCCTGCACACTGTTCACTTTAATTGAACATTCGCGAAAAATGAACGTCCGCCTCAGCTCGCCGCCTTGGTGATCAACGCCCCCAAACGCTCCGCATCCACCTCCGACAACTCCGTGATGGCGAACGACGTCGCCCACATCGCCCCGTCGTCCAACGCCGCGATCGCATCGAACCCGAACGTCGCGTACCGCGCCTTGAACTTGTCCGCCGCCTGGAAGAAGCACAGGACCTTGCCGTCGCGGTAGTAGGCGGGCATGCCATACCAGAGCTTGGGGACGAGCGCGGGGGCGTGGGTTTTGACGAGGGTGTGGATGCGTTCGGCGATGGCGCGGTCGGCGTCGGGCATCTCGGCGATCTTGGCGAGGACCTCCGGCTCGGTGTCCTTGCCGCGCTTGCGGGACTTGAGTTCGGTCGCGCGCTGCTTCATGGCGTCGCGCTCCTCGGTGGTGAAGCCTTCGTAGCTCTTGGTCTTGTCGGTCATGGGTGGCTCCTGCCTGTGGTGATCCGGTACCGGCAACGGTAGGGGCGGTGGAGCGTCCGGGGCTTCTCGAAAACTGATCGTTTGTGGCAAGCCCCGGAACTGGGGGCGTAATACCGGGCGGAAGATTCCGATTCTGCTGGTGTCGGGGTTCTGAAAGGGGAGGCAATGCGGAAGATCTTCGGGGCGGCGGTTATGGCGATCGGGGTGGTCGCGGCGGTGGCCGGGTGTCAGGGCGATATGGGGGAGTCGGCGCCGCCGGGAACGACGGTGACGCAGGCGCAGGGCGGTACTCAGCAGCCGGGGGGCACGCAACAGCCGGGGGGCACGCAGCCCGGCGGTACCCAGCAGCCAGGCGGTGCCCAGCAACCGGGTGGGCAAAGCCCGGGGTCGCCCGCCCAACCCGCCACGGCGGGCAATGGGAAGTGCCTGGACCCGGCATCGCCGGTGGTGACAGCAGCCGTCGCCACCCTCGGCCGGGCCGGGAACGAGGCACCCTTCCTCCCGGACGGCGTCAGCGACAACCCACTCGGCCAGTGCCCGCAACTCCTGTGGGCCCGGGTGACCGCGGGCGGCTCCGCGAGCTCCCCATCGCACATCCTGTTCTTCGACCACACCGGCTACCTCGGCACCGCCACCCAGCGCGAGACCTCCTACGCCTCGGTGAACGGCGCGACCGACACCACGGTGCAGGTGCAGTACCGCTGGCTGCTCGGCGACGAACCGTTCTGCTGCCCGCAGGGCGGCCCGGTCACCATCACCTTCACGCTGAACGGCAGGACGGTGACCCCGGACCGGCAGGTGCCGAGCGAGGTCACCGACCCGTTCCAGCCTGCCCCCGGCTGCCCGGTGGACACCGCGACCCTGGTGACCGCGCTCCAGGGCACCGACATCGAGGACCGCCTGGCGACGCCGATCGAACTGGAGGACGCCAGGTGCGCGAACGGCTGGGCGTCGGCGCGCAGCGGGTCGCACGGCGGTACGACGCAGCCGGCCCGGGTGCTGTTCCAGTACTCCGCGAACGCGTGGCGGCCGGTCGACGTCGGCAGCGCCATCCGGTGCGCGGAGTACGGCGCACCGGAGCAGCTCTGCGGGTAGCGGGTCAGCGGCGCAGCACCGCCAGGAGTTCGTGCACGCTCACGAACGCCGGGTGCTGCGCCGTGTCGCCACCACCGTCGGCCCACAGCTCGACCCACTCGGAGTCCGGGCCGAGTACCCGCTCCAGCGCCCGGACCGCGAGTTCCGGTGTGCCCTCGCCGATATCGAAGGTTCCGCCCTCGGTGAGGAAGGTGGGCCCGTAGGCGGAGGTGACGGGGGTGCCGCCGGGTAGCGTCGACGCGACGACCGCGGCCGCTGCGACGGCGGCGCTGGCCTCGTCGTTGTCCAGGTAGCCGGTGGTGTCCGCCGCCTCGGTCAGTGCGCCGCGCAGCAGGGCCTGGCGGTCGCCCGGCTGGGCGTGGTGGATGCGCGCGCTCCAGTCGCCGGCGTGATCGTTGTCGAAGGGTCCGAAATCCCAGGCGCCCATGTGTTCCTCTCCCGTGGTGTCGCGGCTCACCGTAGGGCACCGGACCGACAGGGTGTGCCCGGTGGTCGCGGGGGCGTAGCGGCACGGTTGCCGATGAAACATACGGGTCGGTCGCCCAGTGAAAGCCCCGGCGATCCCCGCACAGGTGCGCCGCCCGGCGGGGGCCACGCGCCGGGGCAAGGGTCCTTGGTCCCTATCTCAGGTCGATATAGGAAGTACTTCGAGAATGAAAACCGAAAGGTCTCTCATGCCGCCGGGAATTGGATACCGAAAGGTTTCTAATACCGACAAGTCTGAATACCGGCGGGTAAATCACTCGTATCCTGGGGTTGCCCGGGATTATCTGCCGTTCGACGTGCGATCACTCGCGCCGGTGTGTAGCGTCTGGAATTCGTAACCTACAGAGGAACAGGCCGGGGGATCGGTGATCGGGATCGATGGCTGCCTGCAACGCATCATGGACATTCCTGGTGCGCGCAGCGTGACACTGGTGGACGGGGCCAGTGGCTTGGCGATCGCAGCCGCAGGTAGACATGACCACGTCGACGAGCACGAGGACGCCGCGGGGACCACGGACGTGGTGCGCGCGGTGCTCGGTTGCTCCGCGCTCGCGACCGACGGCGACGACGTCAGCGAGATCATCGTCTACGGCACCAGCGGATATCACCTGCTGAATCTCGTGAACGGCGATTTCGACGGAAGATTATTCGTTCACGTCCTCTTCGACGAGGAAAACGGAAACTTGGCAATGGCGCGATTCCGGCTCAAGAATATCCTCGGCGAAATGGCCGGCGATCCCGCATGAGCACTGATCTCGAACTCGAACTGCAGCGGCTGGAAAAGGCGGGGAGCACCGGCGTCCTGCGCGCGAGCGACGGCGAGTTCCACCTGGCCGAGGGCGCGATCGTCTCCGCGGAGTGCCGCTGGACCACCGGGCTGGACCGGCTGGTGGTGGAGGCCGGAGTCGCCACCGAGGAGGACTGGCGACGGGCGGGCGCGGGCGATCCGGCGCCGGTGCTGGGCCGACCCCGGCTGGAAACCCTGGCGTTGCTGTCGGTCTTCGACGCCGCCTACTTTCTGCTCGCCACCGCCGAGCGGAGCGAATTCCACCCGGCGCCCGCGCACTGGCTGGCCCCGGTCTGCCACGTGCCGCCGCGGGCGCTCATGCGGGAGTGCGCGCGCCGCGGCGATCCGCGCTCCGGGCCGTGGCCCGCCGCGCTGGTCGATCGCGCCGCCGTCGTCCCGGTGCGCCGGGTCCGGCGCAGGCGCGTCGTGCTGACCGGCGGCCAGGCGGAGGTGCTCGCCATCGCGGACGGCCACCGCACCATCGCCTCGATCGCGCGGGCGCTCGGGCGCACCGCCTACGGGGTACTGGAGGCGGTGCGCGACCTGACCGCCGCCGAACTGATCGAGCATCCGGTGCTGCTGCCGGAGCCGCCGGTCGCCGAAATCCCGACGCTTCCGGTGACACCGCTTCCGGTGACCCCGGCGCTCCCGATCACCCCGCTGCCGCGGCGCGTCGCCCAGCCGGTCGAGCCGCTCGCCCCGTACGACCGGCTGGAGCCGGTCGACCGCGAGGTGCTGGTCCGGCTGAAGGCCGCGCTGGAGGAGCTGAAGTGGTGACAGCGGGAAAGAAGCTGCTCGGCGATCTGATGGGAAGGAAGAGCAAGGTGTCGATGTCCGGACCCGCACCAGACGCCGTCGTCCTGGCGGAGCTCAGGGCGCTGCGCGAGCGCGTGCCGAAGCTCACCGGCGCGCTGGTCGCCTCCAGCGACGGCCTGCTGGTCGCCCACGACCTGCCCCCGCAGATCGAGCCGTCCCGGATGGCGGCGCTCGCCGCCTCCCACCTCTCGCTCTCGCACCGGCTCGCGACCACCGCGCACGGCGGCGGGTTCCACGAGGTCGTGGTGAACGGCACCGGCGGCCACGTGGTCATCTACGCGGCCGGCTGGACCTCGCTGACCGTGCTCGCGGGCCCCGAGGTGAACGTCGGGCGGCTGCACCTGGAGAGCCGCCCCGTGGCCCGCGCCATCGCCGACCACCTGACGGCGATCACGAACGATCCCGGAAAAGACCGGGCAACGAAAACCCACTGAAAGGAAACCTGTGTCCACCACCATGGATCTCGCCCTGAAGGACATGATGGTCATCGATGGCGCTGTCGGCGCCGCGGTGGTCGATTACAACAGCGGCATGGCGCTCGGCATGCTCGGCAGCTCCAAGTCGCTCGACCTGCAGGTCGCCGCCGCGGGCAACACCGAGGTGGTGCGGGCCAAGATGCGCACCATGGAACAGCTCGGGCTGAACGAGGACATCGAGGACATCCTCATCACGCTGCAGGGCCAGTACCACATCATCCGCCCGATGACCGGCCGCAAGTCCAAGGGCCTGTTCCTCTACATCGCGCTCGACCGCAACCGGGCCAACCTGGCGCTGGCCAGGCACCGGCTGCGCGGGATCGAGGAGGATCTCGAGGTCTAGCACCTCGCACGCTCGCGGAGCCCGGCACCGGGGCCGGGCATCGCGGGAATGAATCAGCACCTCGCGGCGCTGCAGTCGGTAGAATTTGAACTTTGAAATACCGACTTCCCGAGGTGACCCGTGACCACGTCCCGCCTGCTCGATCCGGCAGCGTCGCGCACCGCGGCGGCCGATGCGCTCGTCCCCGCCGCGCACCCGTTCGCCGGACACCTGCGGCACGCCGCCGCTGGCACCGAGCCGCACCGCGGCTGGACGCCGGGCGACGGCCCGCTGCCCGCGCTCTACCTCAGCCACGGCGCGCCGCCGCTGCTGGAGGACGCGCCGTGGATGCGGCAGCTGCACGGCTGGGCCCGCGCGCTGCCGCGGCCGCGCGCGATCCTCATCGTCAGCGCGCACTGGGAGTCCGACGCCATCGGCATCACCAGCACGGCGCCGACCGAGCTGGTCTACGACTTCGGCGGCTTCCACCCGCTCTACTACCGGATGCGGTACGACACACCGGAATCCGGTTCGCTCGCCGAGCGGCTGCGGGCGGTGCTGCCGGACGGCACGCACGTCCACGAGCACCGCGGCCGCGGGCTCGACCACGGCGCCTGGATTCCGCTGAAGGTCATGTATCCGGAGGCCGACATCCCGGTGTTGCAGCTCAGCCTGCCCACCGATGACCCGGCCGGGCTGCTCGCGCTGGGCGAGCGGCTGCGCGCGCTGCGCGCCGATGGGGTGCTGGTGATCGGCTCCGGCTACATGACGCACGGCCTGCCCTACGTCGACTGGGCGCACCCGGAGCGGGTTCCCGGCTGGTCGCGGGAGTTCGACGAGTGGGCGGCGGCCGCGCTGGCCGCCGGCGACCTGGCCGAGCTCACGGAGTACCGGCATCGAGCGCCTGCACTGGCCTACGCGCACCCGACGGTGGAACACTTCACACCGCTGTTCGTCACCCTCGGCGCCGCGACCGAACCGGCCGCCGCGGTCACCACCGTGATCGACGGATTCGCCATGGGCCTGGCCAAGAGGTCGGTCCAGACCGCCTGAGAGCCGAGGTGCCCGTGTCCGATCCACGCTGGCTGGACGACCGCGAGATGGCGGCCTGGCTGCCGCTGATCAAGCTCATCCACCTGCTGCCGCAGGCGCTGGACCGGCAGCTGCGCGACGAGGTCGGGATCGGGCACAGCTACTACTCCATGCTCGCCTCGCTCTCCGACGCGCCCGACCGCACCATGCCGATGGGCGAGCTGGCCCGCTACACCGCGACCAGCCCGTCCCGGCTCAGCCACGCCATCTCGGTGATGCAGGAGCGCGGCTGGGTCGAGCGCAGGCCGTCGCCCGCGGACCGCCGCATCCAGTACGCCACGCTCACCGGCGCCGGGCTGGAGGTGCTGCGCAAGGTCGCGCCGAGCCACGTCGCCGAGGTGCGCAGGTTGATCTTCGACCGGCTCACCCTCGAACAGGTGGATCAGCTGCGCGACCTGGGGACCGCGGTGCTGGACGGGCTCGACGGCGCCGGATCGGCCGGGCGCTGAGCGGGATCCGTCCACGCCGCGCGCGGCTGCACGCGGGCGGCGGCGCTGGACTCCATCGGCGAAGCGCTCATCGGCACGCTGCTCACCGGGACGGCGGAGCGCGTCGACACGAACTGCTGCGGGAATGACGAAAGCACCGGCCCGCGAATCGGATTCGCGGGCCGGTGCTTCGAGCGTCGGTCAGTTGCCGAGCGTGAGCAGCTTCTGGAAGAAGTCGCGGTACTCGCGCAGCGCCTGGCGCAGGTCCTCGGTGTCGCCGTCGGTGCCGCGGGACCAGCGGCCCTGCAGTTGCTGCTGGCGCTCGGACCAGCGGGTGGTGATCTGCTCGACGGTCTCGGCCACGAGCAGGTCGGCCCTGGTGACGGCGTCGTGCGGGTTGTCGACGAAGGAGCCCTGGACTTCCTTCCAGCGGGTCTCCAGGACGTCGAGCAGGTCGCGGTCGAAGAACGGCTTGTCGGCGGTGTCCGCGGACTGCGGAGTCGTCGCGGTGGTGGCCGGGACGGCGGGCTCGCGGGAGACCGTGGCGGAGTGCGGCTCCGCGTCGAGGTCCGGGGTGGTGTCGTGGTCGCTGTGGTGGTCGCCGGAGGCGGCGGGGCCTGCCGTGATCGTCGGCTTGCCGGACAGTCCGTCCGCGGTCGCCGCATCGTCCGTCACCACGGTGGAGTGCGACTTGTCGTGTGTCGCATCGAAATCGGACGCGGTGTGCGTCCCGTCGGTATGCGTCGGGCTGTGCGTCCCATCGGTATGCGTCGCGCTGTGCGTCCTGTCGGTATCCGACCCGGTGTGCGTCGCATCGAAATCGGACGCGGTGTGCGTCCCGTCGGTATCCGACGCGGTGTGCGCCCGATCGGTATCCGACGGGGTGTGCGTCAGGTCGGTATCCGACGCGGTGTGCGTTCCGTCGGTGCCGGGGTCGGTCGGCGCGTGCCGCTCGCCGGCGTGCGGCTCGTGGCCGTCGACATCATCCCGCGTCGCGTCGTGCGCGCTCGCCGAGGGCTCGGTGACCGCGGTGGATTCGCCGGGCGCCCCCGGCCCTCCGCTGATCCGGACCTGGTCCCGGTCGCGGGTGCTGTTCTGGTCGGTGCTCATGCGTTCACGTCCTTGGTGCTGTATTGGCCATCGTCGAGCAGGTCACGGAAGATTTCGCGGAAGTGCACGATGGCGGTGCGCTGATCCTCGGTGGAGGCGTCGCGGCCGGCGATCTCGTGGCCCTTCCGGTAGTGCTCGAGCACTGCGGTGTGCCGCACCGAGAGGTGCGCGGCCTGCTCCTCGTACTCGCCGGTGGGGTAGCCGCGTTCGGCCATCACCTCGGTCACCAGGCGGTCGGCCTCGCGCACCGCGCCGGCCGGGTCGTCCACGAACTGCTCCTGCACGCCGTTCCAGCGCTCGGAGTACTTCGCGGTGCGCGCGGGCTCCAGCGGCCGCAGTTCGAGCTCCGCGTGCTTGCGTTCGCGGTCCAGTAGTTCGTGCTCGCCGCTGCGCTTGTCCGGCGCCGCGGTCACCACGCGGTCGTACTCGGGGCCGAATCTGCGCTTCAGCTTGTTGCTCCGCAGCGCGGGCCGCACCAATAGGGCGATCCCGGCCGCGGCGACGATCACCACGAGTACCACGATGGCCAACACTCCAGCAGACACCCGATTCCTCCTTTGCCGAACCCGATGTGTCGAGAACGGGAATGCCTCGCCAACGCGATCCGAAACGGTGCTGTCCGCGGCGGATCCGAAGCGAGCGGGAGGTTTTCGCCGGGCGGCGAAGAATTTACGGTCGCTGACCTGGTTCGGCGACGGAATCGGCGGCGGGGCGCGGCCACGGATTCTCTTCGCGCTGCTCGATATCCCGGTTGAACCGGGAGATCAGCGCGCCGAGCTGGGCCAGGTCGGCCTCCGGCCACTCGGAGACCACCGTTCGCAGCCCCTCGTGCGCGAGCGCGCGGTCGGCGGCGAGCAGCTCCAGCCCCTTGGCGCTGGCCCGCACCTTGCGCGCCACCCCGCCGTCCGGGTCCGGA
The DNA here is from genome assembly GCF_042669725.1 of Nocardia sp. NPDC057227. Taxonomy (NCBI): domain Bacteria; kingdom Bacillati; phylum Actinomycetota; class Actinomycetes; order Mycobacteriales; family Nocardiaceae; genus Nocardia; species Nocardia sp. NPDC057227. Next base: position 69,154 of record NZ_JBHUXA010000032.1, read on the forward strand.
ACCCGCACCACGAGCTGCTGCCTGGACATCGCCGCCACCTGGCGGTTCAGCGTCGAGATGTCGAGCCGGAACGCCTCGGCGAGCTCGCGCAGGCTGAGCGCGTGCTCCAGCTCCAGCCGGGTCAGGATGAGGAAGGCCGAGCGCTCCAGCTGGTGCCCCGCGCGTCGCGGGGTGGCGCCGGTGTAATGCCGGGAGAGCAGGGTCAGCTCGAACGAGAGCCGTTCGACGGCGTCGTACTCACCGGAACCGGAATCGGACATTCGACCACTATGTCCCAGGACCGGGGGAGCGCCAAATTGTGCACGATGCACATGGTGTGTACCGTGCACATGTGAGTATCACCGCCGAACCCGACACCGGGTCACTCAGCGGCGAGCGTCGCCTGCCGCCGCCCGCCGTCCTGATCGCCACGCTGAGCATGGTCGGCGTCGTGGTCTCGCTCATGCAGACCCTGGTCATCCCGATCGTTCCGCTGCTGCCCGGGCTGCTCGGCACCTCGCCGACCAACGCCTCCTGGGTCATCACCGCCACGCTGCTGGCCGGCGCGGTGATGATGCCGATCAGCGGCAGGCTCGGCGACATGTTCGGCAAGCGGCGGATCCTGCTGCTGACGCTGTTCCTGCTGGTCGCCGGGTCGCTGGTGTGTGCGCTCTCCTCCTCGCTCGGGCCGGAGATCGTCGGCCGGGCGCTGCAGGGCGCGGCCAGCGGTGCGATTCCGCTCGGCATCAGCATCCTGCGCGACGAGCTGCCGCCGCAGCGGGTCGGCTCGGCCATCGCGGTGATGAGCGCGACGCTCGGCGTCGGCGGCGCCGTCGGGCTCCCGCTCGCCGCGGTGATCGCGCAGAACGCGGACTGGCACGTGCTCTTCTGGACCTCGGCCGGGCTCGGCGCGCTCTGCGCGGTGCTGGTCTTCCTGCTGGTGCCGGAGTCGGCGGTGCGCACGCCCGCCCCCTTCGACTTCCTCGGTGCCATCGGGCTCGCCGTGACGCTGGTCGCGCTGCTCGTCGCCATCACCAAGGGCACCGACTGGGGCTGGAGCAGCGGCAGCACCCTCGGGCTGCTCGCGCTCGCGCTGGTCGCCGGGCTCGTCTTCGGCTGGTACGAGCTGCGCCGGAAGGCGCCGCTGGTCGACCTGCGGGTCTCCGCGCGCCCCCGGGTGCTGCTCACCAACCTGGCATCGATCGCGATCGGCTTCGCGCTCTACGGCATGTCGCTGACCTTCCCGCAGCTGCTCATGGCGCCGGAGGCCACCGGCTACGGCTTCGGCCTCTCCATGGTCGCCGCGGGGCTGGCGCTCGCGCCGGGCGGGTTGATGATGCTGCTGCTCTCGCCGGTCTCGGCGCGAATCTCGGCGGCGCGCAGCCCGAAGCTGACGCTCGGGCTCGGCGCGACGGTGGTCGGTCTCGGCTACCTGAGCGCGGCGTTCTGGATGGGCGCGGTCTGGCAGATCGTGCTGGCCGCGAGCATCGTGGCGGCCGGTATCGGGCTGGCCTACGCGGCCATGCCCGCGCTGATCATGGGCGCGGTGCCGATCAGCGAGACCGGCGCGGCCAACGGCCTGAACGCGCTCATGCGCGCCATCGGCACCTCGACCTCGGCGGCGGTGATGAGCGTGGTACTCGCGCACATGACGATGGACCTGGGCGGGCACCAGCTGCCCTCGCGGGACGGCTTCCTGCTGACCTTCTACATCTCGGTCGCCGCGGCCGCGCTGGCGGTGCTGATCACCGCCTGCATCCCGATGAAGCGTACGGCGGACGCCGCTACCCCTTCGTGACGAAGCCCTGCTCGACCATCCAGTCCCGCGCCACCTCGGCGGGCTCCCTGCCCTCCACGTCGACCAGCCGGTTCAGCTCGGTCACCGACTCGTTGGTGAGCAGCGTCGTTATCGGCTCCAGCACGGTGATCACCTCGGGGTGCTCGGCGGCGTAGGCGTCGGTCATCACCAGGGCGGCGTTGTACTTGGGGAAGAAGGCGCGGTCGTCGGCGAGCAGCAGCAGGTCGAGCGCCGGGATGCGGCCGTCGGTGGCCGCCACCGAGCCGAACCGGCAGGAGCCGCCGTCGGCGACCGCGCTGTAGACCACCGCGTCCTGCACGATCTGCTTGGGCGCGCTGCCGTTGTCGATGCCGTATGCCTTCGCCATGCCGGGGTAGCCGTCCTGCCGGACGTTGAACTCGGTGCCGACGCAGGTCACGGCGGCGCCGGGGTCGGCGTTGAGCAGCTTCGCGTAGTCGGAGAGGCTGCGCACCCCGGTCTGCTGCGCGTATGCCGCGCTGGTGATCAGCGCGTAGGTGTTGTTCACCGGGGCCATCGCGGCCCAGCGCATGCCGTTGGCGGCGAGATCGGCGTCGCGCACCGCCTCGAACTGGCCCTGCGAATCCGGGATCGGCTTCTCGTTGCCGAGGTAGTTGATCCAGCCGGTGCCGGTGTAGTCGAAGGCGATGTCGATCTGGTCGTTGAGCTGGGAGTCGCGCAGGCTGTTCGAGCCCTGGATATTGGTCAGGTCGCGGACCTCCATCCCGGCCGCGGTGAGCGCGAACTCGATGATGTAGCCGAGGATCAGCTGCTCGGTGAAGTCCTTGGAGCCGACGGTCACCGCGACCCCCTCGAGCGCGGGCACCGGCCGAATGCTGCCCGGCCCGACGCTCAGCGGCACCGCGCCGCCGGACTCCAGCCCGCACCCGGTCAGCGCCAGGACCGCCGCCGCCAGGAGCGCGCCGAGCCCCCGCCGCGTACAGCGGCTCCCCGTCACCGCAGGCCCTTGGGCCCCAGGTACTGCTCGGCCAGCGCGCCGAGCCAGTCCACCAGCAGCGCCAGCGCGACCGCGAGCACCGCGCCGAGCACCAGGGTGACGTTGTCCCGCAGCTTGTAGCCGGTGTCGATGAGAATGCCGAGCCCGCCCGCGCTGACCAGGAAGGAGAGCGTCGCGGTTCCGACCGCGAGCACCAGCGAGGTGCGCAGCCCGGCCAGGATGTACGGAATGGCGAGCGGGAACTCGATGCGCCGCAGCACGGCCCACTGCGACATGCCCTGCCCGCGGCCCGCGTCCACGACCGCCGGATCGACCTGCTGGTAGCCGAGGATGGTGTTCCGCAGCACCGGGAGCAGCGAGTAGAAGGCGATCGGCGCCACCCCGATCCAGAACCCGGTGGTGCTGGTGACCAGGTAGAAGAGCACGATCAGGCCGATCGCCGGAGCCGCCGCGCCGATATTGGCGATCCCGACGAAGACCGGTGCCAGCCTGCGCCAGCCGGGCCGGGTGACCAGGGTGCCGATCGGCACCGCCAGCGCGACCACGATCAGCACGACGGTCACGGTGATCAGGATGTGCTGCCAGGTCACGGTGGCGACATTGGAGACATTGACGCTCGCCTCCTGGGTCGCGGTGAGATCCCGGTTGAAGGCCCAGATCAGCACTCCCGCGACGAGGAGCGCGACCAGCAGCGGCTGGGCGAGTAGCCGCAGCCGCTCGGCCCTGCGCTCGGCACCGGTCGAGGTCGCGGTGCTCACGCCGGCTCCGAACTTCCGCCGGTCGGCTCCGCGTTGCCCGCTGCGGGCTTGGCGGCCTCGTGCTCCGGCGACTCGGCCGCGTGCCGCACCGTGGCGAGGTGTGAGACCAGCGTGTCGACCGCGATGGTGCCGAGGTACTCGTTCCGGTCGCCGGTGACGATGGCGGTCGCGGTCGGCTCGGCGAGCAGCGCCTCCAGCGCGTCCTGCAGCGTCGAGCGGCGCGCGACCCAGTCGGCCACCGGGGTGCCCACCGCGGCGAGCGAGGCGGCGCGGTCCAGCTGGTCGGCGGTGACCCAGCGCAGCGGCCTGCGCCGCTCGTCGAGCACGAGCGCCAGGGAGTCCCCGCTGCGGGCCAGCTCGGCGCGGAGCCCGGCGATGTCGTCGGTCTCCAGCGCCGCCGGGGTGGGGTGCAGCTCGATATCGCTCACCCGGGTGAGCGTGAGCTGCCGCAGCCCGGCGCCGGCGCCGACGAAGCCGGCGACGGTGTCGTCGGCGGGCGCGGCCAGGATGGCTTCGGGGGTGTCGTACTGCAGGATGCGGGACTGATTGCCGAGCACTGCGATCCGATCGCCCAGCTTGACCGCCTCGGCGAAGTCGTGGGTGACGAAGACGATGGTCTTGTGCAGCTCGGACTGCAGCCGGAGCAGCTCGTCCTGCAGGAAGCCGCGGGTGATCGGGTCGACCGCGCCGAACGGCTCGTCCATCAGCAGCACCGGCGGGTCGGCGGCGAGCGCACGGGCCACCCCGACGCGCTGCTGCTGGCCGCCGGAGAGCTGGCGCGGGTAGCGGTCGCGGAAGGTCGCGGCGTCCAGCCCGACCAGGTCGAGCATCTCCTCGACCCGGGCCGCGATCCGCTTCTTGTCCCAGCCGAGCAGCCCGGGCACGGTCGCGATGTTCTTGGCGACGGTGAGGTGCGGGAAGAGCCCGGACTGCTGGATGGCGTAGCCGATCTTGCGGCGCAGCTGGTCGCCGTTGATCTTCAGCGCGTCCTCGCCACCGATGGTGATCTTCCCCGAGGTGGGCTCGATCAGCCGGTTGATCATCCGCATCGTTGTGGTCTTGCCGCAGCCGGACGGGCCGACGAAGACCACGATCTCGCCGGGCGGCAGCGTCATCGAGACATTGTCGACCGCGGGCTTCTCGCTGCCGGGGTACCGCTTGGTCACCGAGTCGAGCACGATCTCGACGCCGGAGACCGCGTCGGTGCCCGCGGACTTGTGCAGGTCGGTGTCGGTCACGTCGTTCCCCTCGAGATGGTGAGTCGTCCGACGAGGACGAGGATCCCGTCGAGCAGCAGGGCCAGGATCACGATCAGCACGGTGCCGGTCAGCGCCATCGGCACGGCGGTCGGGCTGCCGAGCCTGGCCAGCCCGGAGAAGATCAGGTTGCCGAGGCCGGGGCCCTTGGCGTACGCCGCGATGGCGAGGATTCCCATGATCATCTGGGTGCTGACCCGCATGCCTGCGAGAATGGCGGGCCAGGCCAATGGCAGCTCGATCCGGGTGAGCACCCGCAGCGAGTTCATCCCGACGCCGCGGGCCGCGTCGGTGACGGCGGGATCCACCGCCGCCAGCCCGACGATCGTATTGCGCAGGATCGGCAGCAGCGCGTAGAGCACCAGCGCGATCACGGTGGGCGCGACGCCGAGGCCGAAGATCGGAATCAGCAGCCCGAGCAGCGCGAAGGACGGAATGGTGAGGACGGCGCTGGCCAGCGCCGTCGCCACCGAGGAACCGAACGGGCTGCGATACACCAGGATCCCGATCAGCACCGCGATCAGGGTGGCCAGGAAAACCGACTGCACCACCGCCGAGACATGCAGATAGGAATCGGTGAGCAGCTGCGCGCGCCGGTTCACCACGAAGGTCCACAAGGTGTCCAGGATTGCCTCCCACGGCCCGGTGTTGCGTTGCAGACTAACCCCTGCGAGGTCGCGAAGCGGGCGTTCCGCGCGCCGGGTGCGGCGCGTTTCGCGTTCCGGCCGTGGTCGGTGCGCCGCGGGGGGTTCCGGTCGGGCCGAGCAAAACTGTTGCCGCTCAACCTGAATGGGCAATGCGGGGGTGGCGTTTCGGCGCGGGGGGCTTACGATGGGAGCGCGGCGCCCGGCAGCGTCGTTCGCGGGCCCTGTCCTGCCTCCCCCTCATCGGCAGGACAGGGCTCCTCTCTCGTCGCGTAGCGTGTGCTGTGTCCGCTGCCCAGCTCGAGGTTTTTCGGAAGAACGAGATGCGACCGACCGACGAGACACCGCAGGCCCCGGCCTTGCGCGCGGAGCCGGTGCCCGAGCAGGAGTGGCTGGAGTACGCCGAGTTCGGGGAGCGTTTCGTCGCGCACGCCGTCACCGAGGAGCGGGTGGCCGCCGCGGTCGCCGGGGTCACCGGGCGCAAGATCACCTTCGGGCCGTTCAAGCTCGGTCCGGCCGGGCTCGCCGGGTTCGTGGCCGAGGGCAAGGTGGGGGAGCCGCGGATCGTCCGGCACGGCCCGCACGTGCACTACACCGTGACGGTTCCGGTCTCGCTGGCGCTCAAGGCGCTGCTGGGCGGGCGCAAGCTGCGGTTGGAGGCCGTGGTCTCGGTGGAGATCGCGCTGCACGCCCGCACCGCGAGCCCGCTGCTCGTGGTCATCGACATCCCCGCCATCCGCCCCGACGACGTCAGCGTCGTGCTGCGCACCCAAGCGGGCGACGCGGTGAACGAGATGCTGCTCGACCCCATCGCGGGCGTCGTGCAGCGCGAGGTCGCCAACCGGGTGAACCCCATGCTCGCCGACCCGCAGACCCGCCGCCGCCGGGTCTTCGACATCGAGGCCATCGTCGCGGGCACCGAATCCGCGCACCGCCGCAGGGCCGAGACGGAATGGGCCTTCGACTGGATCGACTACGCCGAGTTCGGCAGGCGCTTCTTCCCGCTGCTGGTCACCCCGGAGCGGGTGAACGCGGTGCTGGCGGAGCGGCTGGCGGGCAGGCCGATCGAGATCGGGCCGCTGCGCACCGGCCCGGGCCGCCGGGCGACGGTGACCGTGCGCGGCGCCGTCCGGCTGCCGACGCTGCGCCCCCGCGAGCCCGCACCCGGCCATATCGAGCCGGTGGTCTACGACATCACCCTCCCGGTCGCCCTCGACATCACCGTCGACGTGCTCAAGGCCAACCGGTACCGGGCCGAGCTGGAGGTGCCGCTGGTGCTGGCCGCCCGTGCCGCCGACCCGCTGCTGCTCGTCATCGACGTCGACCCGCCGGACCCGGCCGAGATCCGGCTGGAGCTCGCCGCCGAAGGGGTGCGGGCGGCGACGCTCGGCGCGCTCGCGAAGATCCGCAAGCAGGTGGTCGCGCAGGTCGCGGCGGTGATCCGCAAGGAACTCACCTCGGGCTCCGGCCGGGTGATCGACGTCGGCGCGCGGATCGGGAAGGCCGTCTGACGCCGCTGTGACCGGTGTTGTCCATGAGTCTGGCGGTTCGCGTGGGGTTGTGGTGAAATGAGTCCACGTTCGAGGCTCCCGGCGCGTGTGACCAGGGGAAGGTGCGCCGGGCACGCTGTTCTTTCGAGTTCGACAGGGTGCACGGGGGGTCACGAAGGAGTCCTGCGATGTGCTCGTCCTCCGCTGCCCTTTCCCGTCGCGGCCTGTTCGGTCTCGCGGCCGCCGGTGCCGCCGTCGCCGCGGTCGGCATGCGCGCCCCCGGCGCCGCCGCCGCCCCGCTCGGCACCCTGATCGACTACTCCGGCGGTGTTCCCTCGGCCGAGGCCATCGCGGAGGCCGGGCACGCCGGCGTCATCCGGTATGTCTCCGACCGCAGGCCGGGCGCCGAATGGATGGCGGGCAAGCCGTTGCTCTCCGGCGAGGTGGCCGAGCTGCGGGACGCCGGGCTGGAGATCGTCTCCTGCTACCAGTTCGGCAAGGGCCCGACGGCGGACTGGCGCGGCGGCCTCGCGGCCGGGCGCGAACACGCCGAGCGCGGGCTGGAGCTGCACCGCGAGGCGGGCGGGGCGGAGGACCGGCCGATCTACGCCGCCATCGACGACAACCCCACCGCGGTCGAGTTCGCCACCCTGATCGCGCCCTACCTGCTCGGCTGGAACGGCGTGGTCGGCAAGCGCAACACCGGCATCTACGCCAACGCGCCGACCATCGAGCTGGCCAGGGTGGCCGGGCTGGCGACCTGGTTCTGGCAGCACGACTGGGGCACGCCGAAGGGCTTCGTGCACCCCGCCGCGCACCTGCACCAGTTCGAGATCGACAAGCGCGCCATCGACGGCGTCGGCATCGACCGGAACCACATCCTGCGCCCGCAGTACGGGCAGTGGTGATCCCGGGCTAGGTCTGGCTGTGCCGCACCGGATCCGGCTCCGCGTCGGGGACGACGCGCAGCACCGGCCTGCGCTCCGGCTCGGCGTGCAGCCCGCGCCAGGAGAGCAGTGACCAGCGGGAGAGCCCGGAGAAGGCCGAGCCGAGGCTGAGGAACGACCCGGACGAGAGCAGCGAGCCGAACGACCCGACCGAGCCGATCGAGAGCACCGACCCCACGCTCCCGACGGACAGGATCGAGTAGGCCGAGCCGATCGACAGGATCGACCCCTCGGAACGAATGGACAGCAGCGACCGCCTGCTCCGGATCGACCGTCTGGTGCTCACCATGCCTGTGGTCTATCACACAAGACGGCGCCCCGCGAGCGTGGCTCGCGG
>NZ_JBHUXA010000033.1:0-72411 GCF_042669725.1 Nocardia sp. NPDC057227
GCACCGATATCGGTGCGGGGCCCTCGTCGTCGGGTCAGGGCCGCTCGAGCGGGTGCTGCAGCGGGACGTGCGAGAGACCGCCCCAGGCCAGGGCGACGGTGGTGTCCACCGCCTCCTCCTTGGGGATCGGGCGATCCGCCTCCAGCCAGTACCGCGCGGTGAACTGGCTGGCGCCGACCAACCCGACCGCGAGGATGCGGGCGCGGTACGGGTCGAGCCCGGAGTCGTGCGCCACCACGTCGAAGACGGCGTCGACGCAGGCCTCGGTGGCCTGCTCGACCCGGCGCTGCACCTGCGGCTCGCTGGTGAGGTCGGATTCGAAGACCAGCCGGAAGCCCTGCTGCTCGTTGTCGACGAAGTCGTAGTACGCCTGGACGGCGGCGCGCACGCGCTGCCGGTTGTCGGTGGTCGAGCGCAGCGCCTGGCGCACGCTGGAGACCAGCATGTCGACGTAGTTCTGCAGCACGGCGACGTACAGCTCGAGCTTGCTGGTGAAGTGCTGGTACAGCACCGGCTTGCTCACTCCTGCGCACTGCGAGATCTCGTCCATCCCGGAGGCGTGATAGCCGCGGAGCACGAAGACCTCGCTCGCGGCCTGGAGTAGCTGCTGCCTGCGCTCGTCGCGCGGCAGCCTGGTGCCACGTTTGGTCGCGGTGGCACCGCGGTTGCCCGCGGGCTTGGGATCGGGCGACGAGTTGCGCGCCATCCGATCCACGAGGTCAGTCATTTCGGCTCTCCCAGTCGACGCCCCGGCAAGAATGGGGGTTTGCACCGGGTATCCCAAGCACGATACCAATTGTCGGGCGCCGCCCGTGCCCGGCCGTGATTACCGGCCCAACCCCGCTGCGGCGTGCGGCGATTCGAGGCAGACTGGCCGCTGTGAGAGTCTGTCTCCCGTGACCGACCGACCGGAACCACCGTCCGGCGCCGAGCTCGACCGCCTTCCCGTCGCGGCCGGTGGGGCCCCGCCCGTCCTGTACAGCCCGCCGGATCGCTCCTTCCAGCCGCTCTCCGCGAGCTGGAATCCGATCGAGGACGGCCCGTTCGCGGGCGAGCCGGAGTCGCCGCGGCGCGGCCCGATCCGGCGGTTCCTCGCCACCTACGGCTGGCGCGCCTACGCGCTGCCGGTGCTGCTCGCGGTGACCGTGCTGGTCGGGGTGGACGCGGTGCGCGGCGGCGGGCCGCCCGCGGTGGTGGTGGCGAGCGGGGTGCCCGGCTTCGGCACGCTGAGCCCGCGCGCGGACGACGTCGGCATCATCGGCGCGCCGCCGGGTGAGGGGAAGTTCCCGGCCGACCTGCCCACCGGCGCGCTGCCGGACGGCGGGCCGTTCACCGAGGTCGGGGCGGGGACCTGGCGCGTCGTCCCGGGCGGCACCGAGCAGGTCGGGCCGGGCACGCAGTACGTCTTCCGGTACACCGTCGAGGTGGAGGACGGGGTCGACACCGCGGCGTACGGCGGCGACGCGGCGGTCGCCAAGATGGTCGACTCCACGCTCGCCAACCCCAAGAGCTGGAGCCATGATTCGCGCTTCGGCTTCCGCCGGATCGACCAGGGCGACCCGGACTTCCGGGTGGCGCTGAGCACGAGGGCGAGCACCAGGAAGGCGTGCGGCTTCGACATCCCGATCGATTCGTCCTGCTACAACGCCGACTCCGAGCAGGTGGTGCTCTCCGAGGCGCGCTGGGTGCGCGGGGCGCCCGCCTTCGAGGGCGATATCGGCTCCTACCGGCAGTACCTGGTGAACCACGAGATCGGCCACGCCATCGGCTACCACCAGCACCAGCCGTGCGAGACCGACGGCGGGCTGGCGCCGGTGATGATGCAGCAGACCTTCGGCACCGACAACAACGCCATCGCCACGCTGGATCCGAGCGGGGTCGTTCCCATGGACGGGAAGCGCTGCCGGTTCAACCCGTGGCCCTACCCCCGTGGGTGAGGGCGGCTGCTCGGCCCGCGCGGGCGGCGGGTGCGCGGACCGACAGCCCTACCCCCGGGGGTGAGCGCGGTCTCCCGGTGCGCGACGATGACCGGGAAGAACCGGCCGGTCACCGGCGTTGCACGGAGAAACTCACCGGCCATCGACGCGAGGAGCCCTTGACGTGTCATCACCGAAGTCGCTGCCGCCACTGGTCGAACCGGCCGCCGAGCTCACCAGGGACGAGGTGGCCCGCTACAGCCGCCACCTGATCATCCCGGACCTGGGCGTCGACGGGCAGAAGCGGCTGAAGAACGCCAGGGTCCTGGTGATCGGCGCCGGCGGGCTCGGCTCCCCGGCGCTGCTCTACCTGGCCGCGGCGGGCGTCGGCACGCTCGGCATCGTCGAGTTCGACGAGGTGGACGCCTCCAACCTGCAGCGCCAGGTCATCCACGGCGAGTCCGACATCGGGCGGCCGAAGGCGGACAGCGCGCGCGACTCCATCCTGGAGATCAACTCCGGCATCGACGCGCGGCTGCACAAGATTCGGCTGGAGCCGGAGAACGCCGTCGAGCTGTTCCGCGAGTACGACCTGATCGTGGACGGCACCGACAACTTCGCCACCCGCTACCTGGTGAACGACGCCGCCGTGCTGGCGGGCAAGCCCTACGTCTGGGGCTCGATCTACCGCTTCGAGGGCCAGGTCTCGGTCTTCTGGGAGGACGCCCCCGACGGTCGCGGCATCAACTACCGCGACCTCTACCCGGAGGCCCCGCCGCCGGGCATGGTCCCCTCCTGTGCCGAAGGCGGCGTGCTCGGCGTGCTCTGCGCCTCGATCGGCTCGGTCATGGTCACCGAGGCGATCAAGCTGCTCACCGGCATCGGTGAGCCGCTGCTCGGCAGGCTCATGGTCTACGACGCACTGGACATGAACTACCGCACCATCAAGCTGCGCCGCGACCCGGAGCGGCAGTCGATCACCGAGCTGATCGACTACGACGCCTTCTGCGGCGTCGTCTCCGACGAGGGCCAGGCCGCCGCCGCGGGCTCGACGATCACCGCCCGCGAGCTGGAGGCGCTGCTCGCCGCGGACAAGGTCGAGCTGATCGACGTGCGCGAGCCGGTGGAGTGGGACATCGTGCACATCGACGGCGCCACGCTCATCCCCAAGGACCGGATCCTCTCCGGCGAGGCGCTCGCCGAGCTGCCGCAGAACCGGCCCATCGTGCTGCACTGCAAGACCGGGATCCGCTCGGCCGAGGCGCTGGCCGCGCTCAAGCAGGCAGGCTTCGCGGACGCGACGCACCTGCAGGGCGGCGTCATCGCCTGGGCCAACCAGGTGGACAGGACACTGCCCGTGTACTGACCGCAGCCGCTGGTCACGGCGGATGCTACGGATGTGCTACAGCAGTTTCCCGCTGCGGCGCGGCGACCGTCGGGGTTCCGGGAGCGGCGTTACGGTACCGCCGTGACCTCCGAGGAACCTCCCGACTACGTGCGGGCAACCTTCGGTCTCCAGTCGGTGACTCCGGTGTCGCTGGGTGACTGGGACGGCGGCTGGTTGCTCGACAATGTGGTGCTCAGCCCGGTGGCCGACCACGCGCGGTCCGCGTGGTCGGCCCGGGTGCGCGAGACGCTCGCGGTGGACGGCGTGCGGCTGGCCCGCCCGGTGCGCGCCACCGACGGCCGCTACGTCGTCTCCGGCTGGCGCGCCGACTACTACCTGGACGGCGTCCCCGAGCCGAGGCACGACGAGGTGGTCTCGGTCTCGCTGCGGCTGCACGAGGCCACCGCGGGCCTGGAGCGGCCGCGCTTCCTGGCGCAGCCGCCGGTCGCGCCGTGGCTGGACGTCGACGTCTTCGTCGCCGCCGACCGCGCGGCCTGGGAGGCCATCCCGCTGCGCAGCCTGCGCGGGGCGGGGGCGCCGGCGCCCACCTCGCCGGACGGCGTCCGCAGCATGGAGCTGATCGGCCAGCTGGCCACGCTGCGCCGCCCGGTGCGCACCCCCGCGCAGCTGGTACACGGCGACCTCTTCGGCACCGTGCTCTTCAACGGCCTCAGCACACCCGGCCTCACCGACCTCACCCCCTACTGGCGCCCCGTCGCCTGGGCGGCCGGGGTGATCGTGGTGGACGCGCTCTCCTGGGGCGGCGCCGACGACGGGCTGCTCGAGCGCTGGAGCGAGCTGCCCGAGTGGCCGCAGATGCTGCTGCGCGCGGTCATGTTCCGGCTCGCCGTGCACGCCCTGCACCCGCGCTCGAGCGCGGAGGCGTTCCCCGGCCTCGCCCGCACCGCCGACATGGTCCGGCTCCTGGTCTGAACGCGCGAACGGCGCGCCGGGGGCTCCGGCGCGCCGTTCCTCTCGTGCTGGGGTCAGACGTTGGCGTAGGCGAGCGAGGGCGCGCGCTGCACCGCGAACGAGGACCGCAGGTAGAACCACCAGGTCACCCCGGCCATCACCAGGAAGGCGACGGCGTAGGCCCAGAAGGCGGGCGCCATGCTGCCGAAGTTGATGTTCGACAGCCGGAGCGCCTGCTGCAGCAGGTACCCGCCGGAGGCGCCGACCGCCCCGATGACGCCGATCGCCGCCCCGGCCTGGCGCCGGGCCGATGCCGTCGCCTCCGCGGCGCTCATGCCGTGCGCATCAGCCCGCCGGGTGGCCTCGGCGCTGAAGATCGACGGGATCATCCGGTAGGTGGAGCCGTTGCCGATCCCGGTGAGCACGAAGAGCAGCAGGAACGAGATCAGGTACAGCGGGAAGCTCTTCATCTCCAGCGCCGCCATGATCAGCACCACCGCGACCGCCATTCCGCCGAACACCCCGACGGTCATCCGCGCGCCGCCGACCCGGTCCGAGATCCAGCCGCCGAACGGCCTGCTGAACGAGCCGACCAGCGCGCCGAGGAAGGCCAGGTTGCCGAGCGTGGTGATCCAGCCGATCTGCGCCAGGTTCGGGAAGTTGGCCTTGATCAGGGTCGGGAAGGCGAAGGAGAAGCCGATGAAGGAACCGAAGGTGCCGATGTAGAGGAACGACATCACCCAGGTGTGCTGGTTGGTGAGCGCCAGCTTGTACGAGCGGCCGTCCGACTTCGCGGTCGCGATGCTGTCCATGTAGCGCAGCGCGCCGAAGGTCGCCACCAGGATGAACGGCACCCAGACCAGCACCGAGAGCGTGATGCCGAAGCGGTACCCGGCCGGGTCCTTCGCGGTCAGGTGGGTGCCGAGGGTGATCAGCAGCGGCAGCACCAGCTGGGTCTGCGCGACGCCGAGATTGCCGCCCGCGGCGTTGATTCCGAGCGCCGCGCCCTTCTTGCCCTCCGGGAAGAAGAACGAGATGTTCGCCATCGACGAGGAGAAGTTGCCGCCGCCGACCCCGGCCAGCGCGGCCAGCACCAGGAAGACCCACATCGGGGTGCCCGGCTGGTTCACGAACCAGGCGAGCCCCAGCGTCGGGATGAGCAGCATGGCCGCGCTGAAGGCCGTGAACGCCCGCCCGCCGAAGCGTGGGATGGCGAAGGTGTACGGGATTCGCAGCGCCGCGCCGACCAGGGTCGGGGTGGAGGTGAGCAGCAGTGCGTTGCTCACCGCGACGGGGTCGCCCTTGCCGAGCCCGGCCAGGAACGGGAAGCCCGCGGCGCCCATGCTGGTCACCACGGTTCCCCAGATCACCCAGACGCTGAAGCCGAGATTCTCCGCGAACACCGAGAAGGACAGGTTCTTCTTCGCCGTGCGCTTGCCGCCGGACTCCCAGAATTGCGTGTTGTCCGGCTCCCAGCGCTCCAGCCAGCGGCCGCGCTTCTGATGGATGAACGGTTCTGTCTGCGTACCGGATTCGGCCACCGCTGTCATCGGATTCCTTCCCCTCGACACCTCGGTCCAGAAAAAGGTAGGAAATCGTTGTTGCGTCCCCGTGGCCCCCGGTGACGCGGGCGGCAATTCCCGCTCACATCGGCGGCAACCGGATGGTGACCCTTCGGTTACCTCAGTGGTCCGGGTACTCGGCGATGAGCGAGCCGAGGAAGCAGTGCGCGGCCCGCTCGGCGCGCTGCTGGTCGCCGTCGATCACGGCCCGCACCAGGTCGGTGTGCTCCTCCTGGTACCCGGAGGGCTGCTTCACCGCCCGCGCGGCGATCACCCGCTCGATGGTCGGCAGCAGCGAGTCGTAGAACTCCAGGTACACCGCGTTGTGGCTGGCGACCACGATGGCCCGGTGCAGCTCGACGTCGGCGGCGACCGAGCCGGCGTCGTAGTGGTCCCAGTTCTGCTCGTTGCGCACCGCGAGCAACCGGAGCAGGTTCTCGATGTCGGCGTCGTCGCGGCGGCGCGCGGCCAGCCCGGCGGCGGTGGTGTCCAGCGCCTTGCGCAGCTCGAGGATGTCGCGCTCCTCGGCGTCGGCGAAGTACTTGCCGAGCGTGCCGCCCACCTCGGAGGCGGCGATGACGTAGGTGCCCGAGCCCTGCCTGCGCTCCAGCATGCCCGCGTGCACCAGCGCCTGCACCGCCTCGCGCACGGTGTTGCGGCCGGTGCCGGTGAGCTCGGTGAGTTCGGGTTCGGTGGGTATGCGCGAGCCGATCGCCCAACGGCCGGAGCGTATTTCGGCTCGCAGCTGTTCGGTCACCTGGGCGATGAGGCTGGTGCGCCGGACGGGTTGCACCGGAACAGGGTACCGCTGCTCACACCGGGTTGCCCGACATCATCGGGTCATCCTATGATTTCCGGGTGACTGCCACACTCGACCCATCGGCGACCGAATCCACGTCGACGCAGCCTGCGGTGCGTCGGCGCGCGTTGCTGGAGGGTCGCCTGCTGGTATTCGCCGCGATCGTGATGTCCGCCTTCACCCTCCGGGTGGCGGTCACCGCGTTCAGCCCCCTGGCCGAGCGGATCGGCGCCGACATCGGCTACGGCACCGCGGTGGTCGGGGTCTTCGGCATGATTCCGACCGCGGCCTTCGCGCTCTCCGGCGTGCTCGCGCCGCTGCTGGTGCGCCCACTCGGGCTGGAGCGCACCGCGCTGGTGGCCATGCTGGCCGCTGGCACCGGCATGCTGATCCGCGCCACCGTCTCCGGCACCGGGGCGCTGCTGGTCTTCTCCGCGCTCGCGCTGATCGGCATGGGCATCGGCAACGTGGTGATCCCGCCGCTGGTCAAGCGGTACTTCCCGGACCGGGTCGCGGTGCTGAGCGCGCTCTACATCACCATGGTGCAGCTCGGCACGGTGTTGCCCGCGCTGGTCGCGGTGCCGCTGGCGGAGGCGCAGGGCTGGCGGATCTCGATCGGGGTCTGGGCACTGGTCGGCTTCGCGGCGGCGGTGCCGTGGTTCGCCGTGCTGCGCGTCCGGCGCGGGCGGGACCGCGCCGACGGCACCGCGCTGCCCGCCCCCGGCACCGCGCGTGGCCGGGTGTGGCGCTCGCCGGTGGCCTGGGGCATGGCCGTCATGTTCGGCATGACCTCGCTCTCCACCTACGCGATCTTCGCCTGGCTGCCCGCCGTGCTCGTCGACGCGGGCGCCGACGCGGCCTTCGGCGGCACCATGGTGGCGCTCTTCGCGCTGCTCGGGCTGGTCGCGGCGCTCGGCTCGCCGGTGGTGATCGCCCGCTTCGCGAACCCGTTCCCGATCGTCCTCGGCTGCGCGGTGTGCTTCTGGGTGGCCTTCGCCGGGCTGTACTTCGCGCCGATGGCCGCCCCGGTGCTGTGGGTGGTGATCCTCGGCCTCGGCCCGAGCACCTTCCCGATGGCGCTCACCCTCATCAACCTGCGCACCCGCACCCAGGAGGGCTCGGCCGCGCTCTCCGGCTTCGCGCAGGGCGTCGGGTACGCGGTGGCCTGCGTCGGCCCGCTGCTCTTCGGCGTGCTGCACACGGCGACCGGCGGCTGGGCCGCCGGTTTCGGGCTGCTCTCGGTGGTGGCCGTGGTGATGCTGCTCGGGGCCTGGCAGGCCTGCAAGCCGCGGATGCTCGAGGACAGCTGGTGATCCGGTTGCGCCCCGCGCCTGCCCGGTTCATGCTGTAGGTCACACCTCACCGGCGGCAACCTGCGGTTTCGGCTCTTCGTGACGCGACGAGAACCGTTGTGTCACCTGCCCGAAACAAAGCTCCGGGTCTCACCCCCACTCCGCGCGGCAGGTGAGCAACCGTTGATCCGGTGGCAATTTCGCGCAGCATCCCGGCAATACCCGTTCCCTACCGTTGGGCCATCCGCATGACAGGGAGGCCCCGTTGAGCACGTCGACCCGCACGCACACCATCACCGACTGGGATGCCGAGGACGTCGCGGCCTGGGAAGCAGGCGGCAAGGATGTCGCCAGGCGCAATCTGATCTGGTCGGTCTTCGCCGAGCACGTCGGGTTCTCGGTCTGGTCGATCTGGTCGGTCATGGTGCTGTTCATGCCCGCCGACCAGTTCGGCATCGACCCGGCCGGGAAGTTCTTCCTGGTCGCGGTGCCGACGCTGGTCGGTGCGCTCCTGCGCATCCCCTACACCGTGGCGACGGCCCGCTTCGGCGGCCGCAACTGGACGGTCTTCAGCGCGCTCATGCTGCTGATCCCGACACTGCTCACGCTGTACTTCGTGAACCAGCCGGGCACCTCGTACACCACCTTCCTGGTGGTGGCGGCCTTCGCCGGGCTCGGCGGCGGCAACTTCGCCTCGTCGATGACCAATATCAACGCCTTCTACCCGCAGCGGCTCAAGGGCTGGGCGCTCGGGCTGAACGCGGGCGGCGGCAATATCGGCGTCCCGGTGATCCAGCTGGTCGGGCTGGCCGTGATCGCGACGCTCGGTAACGAGTACGCCTCGGTGATCTGCGCCGTCTACCTGGTGCTGATCGCGCTGGCAGGCGTCGGCGCCGCGCTCTACATGGACAACCTGGCGAACCAGAAGGCCGATCTCGGCTACATGCTCACCGCGCTGAAGGTGCGCCGCTCCTGGGCCGTCGCGTTCCTCTACATCGGCACCTTCGGCTCGTTCATCGGCTACGGCTTCGCCTTCGGCCAGGTGCTGCAGCTGAGCTTCCGGGCGGGCGGCGACACCGCCGCCCAGGCCACCCTGCACGCCGCGTCGATCGCCTTCCTGGGCCCGCTGCTCGGCTCGCTGGCCAGGCCCTACGGCGGCAAGCTCGCCGACCGGGTCGGCGGCGGCCGGGTGACCGCGGTGGTCTTCGTGCTGATGACCGCGGCGGCCGTACTGGTGGCGGGGGCGAGCACCGTCGGTGACAGCAACGGCGGCGTGCCGACCGGCGGCACCATGACGGCGCTCGTCGTCGGCTTCATCGCGCTCTTCGTGCTCTCCGGGCTCGGCAACGGCTCGGTCACCAAGCTCATCCCGTCGGTGTTCGAGGAGGAGTCCCGCACGCTCGGCCTGGCCGAGCCCGAGCGGGCCGCGTGGTCGCAGAACACCTCCGGCGCGCTGATCGGCTTCGTCGGCGCCATCGGCGCGCTCGGCGGCGTCGGGATCAACCTGGTGCTGCGCTCCTCCTACGCCTCCACCAGCTCGGCCACCACCGCTTTCTGGGTCTTCACCGGTTTCTACGTCGCGTGTGTCGCGCTCAGCTGGCTGGTGTTCGTCCGCCGTCCCGCCACCGCGGCCACCGACATCGTCGTCGAGGCGGAGGCGCTGGTCCTCGAAGCCGAGGCCGACGCCGTCCCCGCCCGCTGACCCGCAACGACTCCCCGAAGGGACTCCCCATGACATCCACAGCAACTCGCACCGCCGTGGTCGTCGGTCACGGCATGGTCGGCCACCGCTTCGTCGAGGCACTGCGCGCCAGGGACACCGAGGGCACCTGGCGGGTGATCGTGCTCAGCGAGGAGGCGCTGCCCGCCTACGACCGGGTCGGGCTCTCCTCCTACATCGGCAACTGGGAGACCGCCGCGCTGGCGCTGCCGGGCAACGAGTACGCCGGCGACGCCCTGGTGGAGCTGCGGCTCGGCCAGGGCGGCGCGGCCATCGACCGGGATGCGCGCACCGTCACCACCACGACCGGCGACGTGCTCGCCTACGACGCGCTGGTGCTCGCCACCGGCTCCTACCCCTTCGTGCCGCCGGTGCCCGGCCACGAGAACGCCGAGTGCTTCGTCTACCGCACCCTCGACGACCTGGACGGCATCCGCGCCGCCGCCGAGGCCGCCGGGCCCGGTGCGCACGGCGTTGTCGTCGGCGGCGGGCTGCTCGGGCTGGAGGCGGCGAACGCGCTGCGCATGCTCGGGATGACCCCGCACGTCGTCGAGTACAACCAGCGGCTGATGCCCGCGCAGGTCGACGAGGGCGGCGGCGCGGTGCTGGAGCGGCTGGTCAGCGACCTCGGGCTGCACGTGCACACCGGCGTCGGCACCTCGTCCATCGAGGCCACCGGCGACACCGCGGCGAACCGGCTGAAGATCTCGCTGAGCGACGAGAGCGTGATCGAGGCCGGGCTGCTGGTCTTCTCGGCAGGCGTCCGCCCGCGCGACCAGATCGCCAGGGACGCCGGGCTCGAGGTCGGGCCGCGCGGCGGCATCGTCACCGACCTCGGCCTGCAGACCTCGGACCCGCACATCTACGCCATCGGCGAGTGCGCCGCGGTCGAGGGCGTCTGCTACGGCCTGGTCGCCCCCGGCTACACCACCGCCGAGATCGTGGCCGACCGGCTGCTCGGCGGCGCGGGCGAGTTCCCCGGCGCCGACCTCTCCACCAAGCTCAAGTTGCTCGGCGTCGACGTCGCCAGCTTCGGCGACGCGCACGGGACCACCGAGGGCGCGCTCTCGGTGGTGCTGCACGACGCCGCCAAGGGCACCTACGCCAAGCTGGTCGTCTCCGACGACGCGCAGACCCTGCTCGGCGGCATCCTGGTCGGCGACGCCTCGCAGTACGCGGCGCTGCGCCCGCTGGTCGGGCGGCCGCTGCCCGCCGAGCCCGCCGCGCTGATCTCCCCGGCCGGCGCCGAGCTCGGCGCCGACGCGCTGCCGGACGACGCGCAGATCTGCTCCTGCAACAACATCTCCAAGGGCGCCATCTGCGGCGCCATCGCCGACGGCGCCTGCGACGTCCCCGGCATCAAGAGCTGCACCTCGGCGGGCACCTCGTGCGGCGGCTGCGTGCCGATGCTCAAGAAGCTGCTGGAGCAGTCCGGCGTCGCCATGTCGAAGGCGCTCTGCGAGCACTTCGAGCAGTCCCGCGCCGAGCTCTTCCAGATCGTCCAGGTGACCGGGATCCGCACCTTCTCCGGGCTGATCGCCAAGCACGGAAAGGGCTCCGGCTGCGACATCTGCAAGCCGACGGTCGCCTCCATCCTGGCCTCCACCTCCAGCGAGCACATCCTGGACGGCGAGCAGGCCGCGCTGCAGGACACCAACGACCACTTCCTGGCCAACCTGCAGAAGAACGGCACCTACTCGGTGGTGCCGCGGATGCCGGGCGGCGAGGTCACCGCCGAGCAGCTGATCACCATCGGCCAGGTCGCGAAGGAGTTCGACCTGTACGTGAAGGTCACCGGCGGCCAGCGGATCGACCTCTTCGGCGCCAGGGTGGAGCAGCTGCCGCTGATCTGGCAGCGGCTGGTGGACGCGGGCATGGAGTCCGGGCACGCCTACGGCAAGTCGCTGCGCACCGTGAAGAGCTGCGTCGGTTCCACCTGGTGCCGGTACGGCCAGCAGGACTCGGTCGGCATGGCGGTGCTGCTGGAGAAGCGGTACCGCGGGCTGCGCTCGCCGCACAAGATCAAGCTCGGGGTCAGCGGCTGCGCCCGCGAGTGCGCCGAGGCGCGCGGCAAGGACGTCGGGGTGATCGCCACCGAGAACGGCTGGAACCTCTACGTCGGCGGCAACGGCGGGCTCACCCCCAAGCACGCGGTGCTGCTGGCGGGCGAGCTGGACGACGCCACCCTGATCAGCTACATCGACCGCTACCTGATGTTCTACGTCCGCACCGCGGACCGGCTGCAGCGCACCGCGCCGTGGCAGGAATCACTCGAGGGCGGCATCGACTACGTGCGCTCGGTGGTCTGCGAGGACAGCCTCGGTATCGCCGACGAGCTGGAGCGGGCCATGGACCAGCACGTGGATGGTTACCGCGACGAATGGGCCGCGGTGCTGGATGATCCGGAGAAGCTCTCCCGGTTCGTGTCCTTCGTGAACGCGCCGGAGGAGTCCGACCCGACCATCTCCTTCGACGACAGCGGCGAGCGCAAGGTGCCGGTTCTGCTCGGCATGCCCCCGATCACCGCTACCGCCGGGAAATGACCGTTTAACCGCGTGGAAACAGGACGCCGGTACCAATAGGTAGGGCTTCGGCGAGGAGAAGAGTGATGACCGTTATCGACACCCCCGGCTACGCGCCGGCCACGACGACCGGGTGGACACAGGCCTGCCGCCTCGACTACCTGACCCCCGGCCGCGGCGTCGCGGTCCTGCTGCGCGGCGGCCGCCAGGCAGCGCTGTTCCTGCTCCCCGGCGGCGTGCTCTACGCCGTCGGCAATATCGACCCGTTCGGTCGCGCCGCGGTGATGTCGCGCGGGATCGTCGGCGATCGCGGCGGCGTGCCCGTGGTGGCGTCGCCGCTGCTCAAGCAGGCCTTCTCCCTGGTGGACGGCCGCTGCCTGGACGACGATTCGGCAGCGCTGCCGGTATACGCGGTGCGGGTCGACGACGGGCTGGTGTCGATTTCGAACAAGCCGGTCGGTGATACCGCCTCGGATGGATGAGGCCACACCCATGACGACGCCCGACCCGCCCGCTGCCCTAGCGGGCTTCACCATCGGCATCACGGCCGCGCGCCGCGCCGAGGAATTCGCCACCCTGCTCGTCCGGCGGGGAGCGGGCATCGTCTCCGCGCCCGCCATCCGGATCATCCCGCTCGCCGACGACACCGAGCTCGAGCGCGTCACCAGGCAGCTCATGGCCGAGCCGCCGCAGATCGTCGTCGCCACCACCGGCATCGGCTTCCGCGGCTGGATGGAGGCCGCCGAGGGCTGGGGGCTGGCCGAGGAGCTGCGCGACACCTTCTCCGGCGTCCGGATGCTGGCCCGCGGCCCCAAGGCCAAGGGCGCCATCCGCGCCGCCGAGCTGCGCGAGGAGTGGTCGCCCGCCTCGGAATCCTCCGCCGAGGTGCTCGACCACCTGCTCGCCGAGGGCGTGGAGGGGGTGCGGATCGCGGTGCAGCTGCACGGCGCCACCACCGAGTGGGAGCCGGTCCCCGACTTCTGCGAGGTGCTGCGCTGCGCGGGCGCCGACGTGGTGCCGGTCCCCGTGTACCGCTGGGTGCCGCCGGACGACAACGGCCCGATGGACACCCTGATCGAATCCGTCGTCACCGGCAGCATCGACTGCGTCACCTTCACCAGCGCGCCCGCGGTGGCCTCGATGCTCATGCGCGCCAAGGCGACCGGGCTGCTGGAGGGGCTGCTCTACGCGCTGCGTGGCCGGGTGCTCGCCGCCTGCGTCGGGCCGATCACCGCGGCCCCGCTCGAGGAGCTCGGCGTGCCGACCACCCAGCCCGCGCGGGCCAGGCTCGGTGCGCTGGCCAGGCACGTCGCCGAGGAGCTGCCGCGCCGCGCGAACCGGATCTACGCCGCCGGGCACCACATCAGTGTGCGCGGCGCCTGCGTCGTCGTGGACGGCGAGGTGCGGCAGCTCGCGCCCGCGCCGATGGCGCTCATGCGGGCGCTGGCCAGGCAGCCGGGGCGGGTCGTCTCCCGGGAGGACCTGCTTGCCGCGCTGCCCGGCGGGGGCGACGACACGCACGCGGTGGAGACCGCCATCGCCCGGCTGCGCGCCGGGCTCGGCACGCCCAAGGCGATCCAGACCGTGGTCAAGCGCGGCTACCGGCTCGCGCTCGACGCCGCCGAGTGCATCGACAACAATCCGCCGCCGCCGGTGGTGACGCCGGGTGGCGGGGCTGGTGCGGTGCAGCCGTTCCGCGGTGGCAGGCAGGTGCCCGGCAGGCGCGTCGTGGGGGCCTGGTGAGCGCCCCCGCGCTGGTGCTGGTCGCGCACGGGACGCGGAGCACGAGGGGCGTGCAGATGATCGCGGCGCTGGCCGAGGCAGTCGCCGCCGAGCCGGAGGCGCCGCGGGTGCGGACCGCCTTCGTGGACGTGCTCGGGCCGTCGCCCGCCGAGGTGCTCCGGGATCTCGATTCCGAAGCGGCGGTGCTGGTTCCGGCCTTCCTGGCCTCGGGGTACCACGTCTACCAGGACGTGCCGCGCGAGGTGGCGGAGAGCGGGCACGGCGCTGTCACCGTGACGCCCGCGATGGGGCCGGATGCCGCGCTGGCCGGGGTGCTGGCGCTGCGGTTGCGCGCGGCCGGATGGCGGCGCGGGGACGCGGTGGTGCTGGCCGCGGCGGGTTCGTCGGATGCCAGGGCGCGCGCGGATGTCCGGCGGGCGGCCGGGCTGCTCGCCGAGCAGTTGCGGGTTCCGGTGCGGATCGCCTACGTCGCCACCGGGACGCCCCGGGTGCCCGAGGTCGTCGCCGAACTGCGCGCCGGGGGTGCGGAACGGGTCGTGGTGGCCTCGTACCTGCTGGCGCACGGGTTGTTCCACCAGCGGCTGCACGATGCCGGTGCGGACGCGGTCGCGGAGCCGATCGGTGTGCACCCGGCCATCGTCCGGCTGATCCTGTCGCGCTACCGCGCCGGGGTCAGGGAGCTGGCACACGCCCGCTGAGCGGCAGTCTCCGCGCCGCCGGGGAGCCGCCCGCGAACCCCGGGCCGTGAACCGGACACGCTTCCGCGCGCTGCGCGCATCCCCACGCCGGGAGGAGCAAACTACAGGCATGATCCGCCGGACCCTGCTCGTCCTGCTCACGGCGTTGCTCGGCGCGCTCCTGGCGCCCGCGACCGCCACCGCCGACCCGGGCCCGGCGCGCATCCTGGATGTGCGCCCCATCGGCGGCAGGCAGCTCGAGGTGGTGGTGCACTCCGCCGCCATGGACCGGCCGATCACGCTCTGGGTCTCGAACGCGGGCGAAGGCGCGCCGGTCCTCTACCTGCTCAACGCGGTGGACGGCGGCGAGGACGGCGGCCCGTGGACCCGCCGCACCGACGTCGCCGAGTTCTACGCGGACAAGCCGATCACCGTCGTCGTCCCGATGGGCGGCCGCGCCTCGTACTACACCGACTGGCAGGCCGACGACCCGGTCCTCGGCCGCAACCGCTGGTCCACCTTCCTCGGCGACGAACTCCCGCCACTTCTCCAGCAGCGCTTCGGCGCCGCGGACCGGATGGCCGTCGCAGGCGTCTCCATGTCCGCCACCTCGGCACTGAACCTCGCCATCGAGCACCCCGGCCGCTTCCGGGCGGTCGGCGCCTTCAGCGGCTGCCCGCGGACCAGCGACCCGGCCGCCCGCGCCATGGTCTACGCCCAGCTCGGCGTCTTCGGCGCGAACGCGACGAACATGTGGGGCGGCCCCGCCGACCCGGCCTGGCCCGCGCACGACCCAACGGTCAACGCCGACCGGCTGCGCGGCACCGCGCTCTACGTCTCCGCGGGCAACGGCCTGCCCGGCCCGCACGACTCGCTCGCCGACCCGGACCGCGCGCTCGTCGGCGGCATCATGGAGAGCGTGATCAACGGCTGCACCGGCCCGTTCCTCGCCCGGCTCGCCGAACTCGGCATCCCGGCAGGCACCGACCTGCGCACCGGCACCCACGCCTGGCCCTACTGGCAGGACGACCTGCGCAATTCCTGGCCGGTCATCGCCGCCGCGGTCGGCGCCTGACATCTTTTCGCCGACTGTGTCGAGAACCGGAAACCGGCTCCGACCGCAGGGTGACAGCAGCTCACCGATCGAGGAGACACCATGACCGTCACCACCTTCCTCTGGCTCGAGTCCGGCGCCGAAGAAGCCGCCGCGCTCTACACCGCCGCGATCCCGAACTCCCGGATCACCTCGAGCACCCCGGGCCCGGACGGCCGCGCCTTCATCGTCGGCCTCGACCTCGACGGCCACGCCGTCACCCTGATGAACGGCGGGCCGGGCCACCCGCTCTCCGACTCCGCCTCATTGCAGCTGACGGTGGACGGCCAGGCCGAGGTCGACCGGCTCTGGGCCGCGCTCACCGCGGACGGCGGCACGCCGGGCCCGTGCGGCTGGCTCACCGACCGCTTCGGGCTCTCCTGGCAGGTCGTCCCCGCGGAGCTGCCCGAGCTCATGGGCTCGCCGGACCCGGCCCGCGCCGGCGCGGTCGCCACCGCGCTGCGCACCATGTCCAAGATCGACGTCGCCGCCCTGCGCGCCGCGCACGACCAGGGCTGATCAGGGCGTCTGCAGCGCGGGGAACCAGATGTCGGCGAGCACCGCGGCCGCCCGGTCCGCGGTGACGTCGATGGTGCCGAGCAGCGCCCACCGGGTGAAGAACCGCTCCAGCTGCGCGACCAGCATCTCCACCCGCAGCCGGGCCTCGTCGCGGCGCTCGGCGGGCCAGCGCGCCAGGTAGGCGGTCATGGATTCCGGGAGCGCGGCGAAACCGGCTCGCATCAGGTCGCGGAACTCCGGCTCCAGCGCGGTGGCCTCGTCCCAGGCCGAGAGCAGGTCGCGGTGCTGCTCGAACCAGTCGATGGCCCGGCGCATCCAGTCCTCGAACTCGGCGCGCGAGCCGGTCTCCAGCACCCGGTCCAGGTCTTCGCAGAAGGCCAGCGCGTTCGGCAGCGCGGTGCGCTCGCCGAGTACGCTCAGCACCTCCATCTTGCCGGTGAAGTGCAGGTAGAAGGTGGCGCGGCTGCACCCGACGGCGGCCGCGACGTCGTCCACCCGGACGGCGCCGTAGCCGCGCTCGACGAAGAGCGTGTTCGCCGCCTGCAGAATGCGCTCCCTGGTGCGCAGCTTCTGCTCCTCGCGCAGCGTGCGCCGAGGCTCCGTGTGGGCGGGCATCGTTCGATCATAGACATTCCGTCGTTCACTGGACGCTGTGTCCAGCGACTGCTAGCGTCCTGTGTGCCAGGTCACGTCGGGCCCGGCGCGAACAGGAGCGTGTGGTGGGCGATACCTCGACGATGCGAGCGCTGCAGCTCACCGGCCCCGGAACCCTCGAGTTGCGCGAAGTGCCGATCCCGGAGCCCGGCCCCACCGAGCTGCTGGTCCGGGTGGGCGCGGTCGGCATCTGCCACTCCGATCTCTACGTGCTGGAACTCGAGTTCCCGCTGCCCGCCCCGCTCACCATGGGGCACGAGGTCGCTGGCACCGTCGCCGCGGTGGGCAGCGCGGTCACCGGGATCGCCGACGGCGAGCGCGGGCTGATCTACCTGTGCTGGTCCTGCGGGGTCTGCCGGGAGTGCGAGCGCGGCAACGAGAACGTGTGCCTGGCGGCCGGGCGCACCGCCATGCCGCCCTGCCCCGGGCTGGGCCCGGACGGCGGCATGGCCGAGTACATCAAGGTCCCGGCGAGCTCGTTCGTGCCGATCGGCGACCTGGAGTTCGCCGCCGCGGCGCCGCTCGCCGATGCCGCGCTCACCTCGTACCACGCGATTCGCGGCGCCCGCGAGCAGCTGTACCCGGGTGCCACCGCGGTGACCATCGGGATCGGCGGGCTCGGGCATGTCGCGGTGCAGATCCTGAAGACCTTCGACGGGGTGCGGGTGATCGCGGTGGACGTCGGCCCGGACAAGCTGGAGCTCGCCACCGAGTGCGGCGCCGACCTCGGGCTGATCGCCGGTCCGGACACCGCCGCCGAGATCCTCGCGCGCACCGACGGCCGCGGCGCCGAGGCGGTCTTCGACTTCGTCGGCACCGACGCCACCGCCGCGCTCGCGGTGCAGGCGGTGGCGCCGAACGGCGCGTACCGCATGGTCGGGCTCGGCGGCGGTGCGCCGGAGCTCACCGCAGGCCCGTCCGGCGGGCCCGGTTGGCCGTGGGGCGCCTCGGTGCGGAAGTCGTACGGCGGCACCAAATCCGACCTCGTCGACTCGGTCGCGCTGGCCCGCGCCGGACGGCTGCATGTGGCGGTCGAGCGGTTCGACCTCGCCGACGGCCGCACCGCCTTCGACCGGCTGGCCCGCGGCGAGATCCGCGGCCGCGCCGTCCTGGTTCCGTAGAGCAGACAGGGAGAATCTCCGATGACGCAGGCTGCCGATCTACAGCAGCTCGCCGCGCAGGTGGTGGCGAAACTCGCCGGGCCGGGCGGCCCCTTCGCACTCACCGTCGAGCCGATGCTCGGCACGCAGCTCCCGGTCTTCGAGCACCGCCGCCGCTCGCTCGGCACCGCGCTCACCGACTCCAGGGGCTGGGGCGACCGCGACTACCTGGTCACCGCCGAGCGCCGCTGGACCTACACCGAGCACGCCGACGCCGCTGGCGCGCTGGCCGCCGGACTGGCCGCGCGGTACGGCGTCGGCAAGGGCGACCGGATCGCCATCCTCGCCGCCAACTCCCCGGAGTGGGTGATCGCCTTCTGGGCGGCGCAGAGCCTCGGCGCCATCGCCGCCGGGTACAACGCCTGGTGGGCGCCGCGCGAGATCGACTACGCGCTCGGCCACTCCACGCCAACGGTGGTGATCGCCGACGCCGCGCGGGCCGAGCGAATCACCGGCACCGACATCCCCGTGCTCACCATCGAGCACGACCTCCCCGCGCTGCTCGCCGAGTTCGCCGGCGCCGCCCCGGAGACCCCGGTCGAGGAGGACGACCCCGCTGTCATCCTCTACACCAGCGGCACCAGCGGCAGGCCCAAGGGCGTGGTGCACACGCACCGCAACCTGCTCGCCGTCACCGAGTACCACCGCTTCACCGAGGCGCTCGCCGACACCTTCGCCGGCCTCGCCTTCGACCTCGAGCGTCCGAGCGCCAAGCGCTGGCTGCTCAGCTCGCCGCTGTTCCACATCGCCAGCCTGCACAACCTGGTGGTGCCGCGGATCGCCACCGGCGCGGCGGTCATATTCCCGGACAACAAGTTCGACGCGGGCAAGGTGCTGCGGCTGATCGAGCGCGAGCGGGTGACGCACTGGGGCGCGGTCCCGACCATGGCGATCCGGCTGCTGGAGCAGAACCTGGGCGAGTACGACCTGAGCTCGCTCAGCGCCTTCTCGCTGAACACCGCGCCCTCCTCGCCCGCGCTGCACCAGCGGCTCCGCGAGGCGCTGCCGGTGCAGCTGGCCACCAGCTACGGCCTCACCGAGGCTGGCACCGCGGGCACCCTGGCCACCCCCCCGGAGCTGGCGGCCTTCCCGGAGACGGTCGGCAGCCCGATCATCGGCGTCACCATCGCCATCCGCGACCCCGAGGGCAATGACCTGCCGGAGGGCACCGAGGGCGAGATCTGCGTGCGCAGCCCGTACGTCATGCTCGGCTACTGGAACGACGAGGCCGCCACCGCCGCCGCGCTTGACGGCGAGCGCTGGCTGCGCACCGGCGACTTCGGCCTGCTCCGGGACGGCAGGCTCTACCTCGTCGGGCGGCGCAGCGACCTGATTCTGCGCGGCGGCGAGAACGTGTACCCGACCGAGATCGAGAACGTGCTGGACGAGCACCCCGCGGTCGCCGAATCGGCGGTCTTCGGCGTTGCCGACCCGGATCTCGGGCAGGCGGTGGCGGCGCTGGTCGTCACCACCGCGCCGGTGACCGAGGCCGAGCTGCGCGAGTTCGCGGCGGCCCGGCTCGCCTACTTCAAGGTGCCCGCGCAGTGGCGGTTCACTCCGGAAGCACTGCCGCGCAACGCGACCGGGAAAGTCGTCCGGCGCGACCTATCGCTCTGAGAGGAGACATCGTGTACGACACCATCGTCAAGGGCGGCCGCTGGTTCGACGGCACCGGCGCGCCCTCGGCCGTCCGGCATCTCGGCATCGTGGACGGCCGGGTCGCGACTGTCTCCACCGTTCCGCTGGACGAGACCGGCTGCCCGCGGGTGATCGACGCCGAAGGCCGCTGGGTGCTGCCCGGCATCGTCGACGTGCACACCCACTACGACATCGAGGTGCTGCAGCAGCCCGGGCTCGCTGAATCGGTGCGGCACGGCGTCACCACCGTGCTGCTCGGCTCCTGCTCGCTCTCCACCGTGCACGTCGACGCCACCACCGCCGCCGACCTCTTCGCCCGGGTCGAGGCGATTCCGCGCAAGCACGTCGTCGACGGCGTCGAGACGCACCAGGTCTGGCGCGATGCCGCGGAGTACGCCGCCTACCTGGACGCGCTGCCGCTCGGCCCGAATATCGCCGCCTTCATCGGCCACTCCGACATCAGGGCGGATGTGCTCGGCCTCGACCGCGCCACCGACCGTTCCTTCCGCCCCAGCGCCGCCGAAATCGGTGAGATGGAGCGTCGGCTGGTTGCCGCGCTGGAAGCCGGGTTCGTCGGCATGTCCTCGCAGCAGCTCGAATTCGACAAGCTCGACGGCGACACCTGCCGCTCCCGCACCCTGCCCTCCACCTACGCCCGCAGCCGCGAACGGCACCGGCTGAACTCCGTGCTCCGCCGCGTCGGCCGCGCCCTCCAGGGCGGCCCCGACGTTCAGCGCCCGCACAGCCTCGTCACCATGGCCGCCAGCACCGTCGGCATCTTCCGCAAGCCTTTGCCGGTCAGCCTGCTCGCCGCCGCGGACCTGAAGGCCATCCCGTTCGTCATCCGGGTCTTCCCGCTGCTCGCCCGGCTCTTCAACGGCCTCGGCGGCAACCTCCGCTTCCAGCACCTCCCGGTGCCCTTCGAGGTCTACGCCGACGGCATCGACCTGGTCATCTTCGAGGAGTTCGGCTCCGGCGCCGCCGCCCTGCACCTCGCCGACCGGATCGAGGAGCAGCGCTCCCTGCTCCAGGACGAGGAGTACCGCCGCCGCTTCCGGGCCGACTACGACAACAGCTTCGGCCCGCGCGTCTGGCACCGCGACTTCTTCGACGCCGAGATCGTGGACTGCCCCGACCATCTGGTGATCGGCAAGACCTTCGGCCAGGTCGGCGTCGACCGCGGCGGCCTGCACCCGGTCGACGCCTACCTGGACCTGGTGGTCGAGCACGGCCGCAAACTGCGCTGGCGCACCACCATCTCCAACCATCGCGAAGACGTGCTCAACCGCATCGCCGTCGACCCCGGCGTCCAGCTCGGCTTCTCCGACGCCGGGGCACACCTGCGCAACATGGCCTTCTACAACTTCGGCCTGCGCTTCCTCCGCCGGGTGCACCAGGCTCGGAAACCCTTCATGACCATCGAGCACGCGGTGCACCGCCTCACCGGCGAACTCGCCGACTGGTACGGGCTCGACGCCGGTCACCTCCGCCTCGGCGACCGCGCCGACCTCGTCGTCCTCGACCCGGCGGGGTTGGATTCGTCGCTCGACGACTACGCCGAAGCCGCTATCCCCGCCTACGACGGGCTCTCCCGCATGGTCAACCGCAACGATCGCGCGGTCACCGCTGTGCTGGTGAACGGTGAGTTCGTCTTCGGGGAGGGTGTCGTCGCCGAGCGCCTCGGCACCGTCCGCACCGGTCGTTTCCTGCGGGCCGAGAGCCGCTGATCAGCACACAGTGCCTGCCCGCGGCGGGATGACCGCCGCGGGCCCCGCGCACTCGGCCGGGATGTCGAGGCGGGTGGCCAGCACAAGGTCCTGATCGACGATCTGCCGCCGCGTCTCGCGCCACAGCGCGGCCACCGCCGCAGGCGAGTCGACACCGGGCGCTGACCGGTGGCTCTGCGTGCTGGCCGAGTTGATCGCACCGGGAATCCGCACGGAAGGCCGGGCGAACCGAGGGCCGTCGGCCGCCGCGGGCAGCGCCGGGACGAAGCTGTACATGCCGTCGACCGGGTCATCGAAGGTGGCAGCGCGATAGAGCGTGAGCACCGCCTTCGGCGCCGGCGCGCAGTTGCCCTTGCCGTCGGGCACCGAGCAACCGTCACCCGCCGGTGCACCGAGCGGCTCGGCGGTCGCCGCCAGAAACGCGTCGTCCAGCCCGTGCTCCGCCACCGCGAGCGGAGTCCACGGCTCGGCCGAGGCCACCACGAACACCGTGTCCACGCAGAACTCGCCCCCGAGCACCGAACCGAAGACGATCACCGAACCCCGCTCCAGGCCCCGCAGAGCAGTCGGCCCCTTCCTGGTGTTCTGCTTGCAGTTGCTGTAGATCATCCGATCCCCGAACACCCACGGGTCGGTGTTCTGCCGCGGATACGGCTCGATCGGCCGCGTCCAGCACGGCTCGTGCAGCGCCCGTGGCAACTGCCTCGCGCGCGGCCACCGCTCGACGATCCGCGACGGCGATTCCCACTCACCCCAGAACACGAGTTCACCGCTGCGAGGGAGGGTTTCAGCGCCCTCGGCCAGGTACTCCCCATTCCCACGCAGGAACTTGCGCCCGTGCGACCCGGTATTCCACGGAACGGCATCCTGCCGAGGCGCGATCTCCCGTCCGGGATGCGGCAACTGGACGAAGCGAGGACGTGTGCTGCTCACACCCGCCTCCATCGCCTGCGCGGCAGCGGAAGTTACTCGCGAAGTCAGTGCTGGTGGTCAGGCAGGCAGTAGGGAGCTTTCGGGGTAGAACCCGCCCACCGGGCCGTCCGTACCCTCGATATCGAGCGAGACGTGTGCGTGTCCATTGCGCACGCTGGTGACGGTTCCGTCCACGAGGCGCCGCCCGAATCGCACTCGGATCCGGTCGCCCGGGTGCAGCGACCTCCGCTTCCGCTCACGCATGCCGGCCCTCCTCGTCCCAGTTCGTTCCCGTCAGGTCCACCAAGTGTGCACCGACGACGCGGTCCAGGCCAGCGGCCGCTCCGTCGAGCGAGCGCCGCCATCGCCGGAATGTCCCGAGGTGCAGCGGATGGTGGCGACGTGCTTCCCGCAGTTTGGCGCCGTCGCTGTGCGCGACTGCATTGCGAACCTCGTTCAGCGCGGTCAGCGTCGAGTTCCACTGTTTGCCCCGTGCCGGGTAGGCGGCGTGGATGGTCGGCCAGAGGGTGAGGCCGAGAACGGCGAAGTCGCTGCCGAGCGCCGCCGGTGCGGCATTGCCACGGTCGAGCCTGCGTTCTCGGACCAGTGCGTTCAGGACGACCGGAATCTGCTGGTCGTTCCCTGGCGCCAGGCTTCCTGCCAGCACGATCGCCGCATCATCGTGCAGGTCGCGGCAGTAGCCCTGGAACTCTGCGGCGAGACTCACGAAGAGCGCGAGGTTCAGGTGCTTGGTCGCGTTCCAGCGGCCGGGCCGGCCGCCGGTCGCCGCGGTGTGTACAGCCTCGAGGCTGTCCAGCACGCCGCAGCGCTCGAACTTCCAACGGGTGAGAGCGGAGGACCTGGGTCGCGGCACGCGCCGACCGTAGGCCAGAGTGCCGAATCCACGAAATCAATTGCTGGGCGGAAGAACTGACGACTCCCACGCCCGCGCATACCGCCGCGTATCGGCGGCATTCGTCTCCTTGCTCCGGTAGACGATGTACGGCCGCGTGAGATACCCGATCGGGGCGCTGAACATATGCACCAAGCGGGTGTAGGGCCAGATGGCGACCAGGACTAGGACGAAGAGCCCGTGCGCCTGGAAGGTCCACGGCACCCCGACCATCAACTCCGGCTGCGGGTCGACGGTGAAGAGACTGCGGAACCAGGGGGAGACGGTTTCGCGGTAGTTGTAGGTGCCCCAGAGCAGGTTGCTGCCGACGGTGTTGAGCAGGCCGGTGATCAGCGCTCCGGCGAGCAGGAAGTACATCACCTTGTCGGAGCGGGTGGTGGCGCGGCGCACGGCGGGGACGGTGAAGCGGCGGTAGAGCAGGATGCCGATTCCGGCGATCACGGCGAAGCCCGCGACGGAGCCGGCGGCGACGGCGACCACGTGGTACGTGTGGTGCGAGATGCCGATGGCGTCGGTCCAGGACTGGGGGATGAGGACGCCGAGCACGTGGCCGCCGAAGACGCCGAGCATGCCGAAGTGGAAGAGCGGGGAGCCGAGGCGGAGCAACCGGCTCTCGTGCAGCTGGGAGGAGCGGGTGGTCCAGCCGAATTGGTCGGTGCGGTACCGCCAGACGTGCCCGAGCAGGAACGACGTGAAGGCGATGTACGGCAGCGTCATCCAGACGATGGTGCTCATCGGCGGCCCTCTCCCTCGGTGAACAGGCTTGGGTCCATGGCGAACGGCTCCAGGCCGACGTCTTCGTCCGGCGGGCCCTGTGCGGCGAGTTCGGCGATGCGGCGGCGGTCGGCGGTGGTGAGCGGGGGGAGCGTGGCGGTGACCGCGCCGAGGACGGCGGCGTAGGGGGAGCCGGTGTCGGACAGCGAGAGGCGGAGGAGTTCGATCACCGGGAGGTGCTCGCCGAGCAGGCGTTCGCCGCCGATGGGGTCGACGGTGGCGGCGAATTCCAGCAGGACCGGGAGGTGGTCGGGGAGTTCGCGGTCGTCGAGTTCGACGCCTGCGTGCTGGTAGGCGTGTTTGAAGCGGAGCAGGGCCATGCCGCGTTTGCGGGTGTCGCCGTAGGCGTAGAAGGTGAGGTGCAGGCTGGCGCGTTTGCGCAGGTCGAAGGTCTCGACGTAGGTCGCGGCCAGTTCGATCTCGCCGGTGTCGCGGAGGTAGTCGACGAACCCGGCGAGAGCGGGGGCGATCGGCGCGGGGAGCCGCGGGAGAGCGGACGACACGGTGTCGAGCAGCTTGAGCGTCTCCCGCCCGGGGTAGTCGAGCAGCAGCGCGGCGAGCCGCCACACCAGCAGCCGATCCGGTTCGGGCAGCGCGACCGCCGGTTCCGGGCGGCGCCGCAGTTTGAGCAGGCTCACCGGACCGCCGCCTCGCCCGCCGGTGCGGCGCCGGATCGGGTGGCGCCGTTGCCACCCGACGTCGCGGCGCCGTTGCCGCTCCCCGCCTCCGCGCCGGTCGACGACGTGTCCACCGGCACCAGGCCCCGCGTGCTCTGTCCGTCCCAGTCGAGCAGGTTGATCCGCCCCGACTTCGACTCCGGCGCGGCGGAATTGCTGTCCGTCAGGTGGAACTTCTCCACCATCTGATCGAGCGCCGTCATCCCCGGCCCGCCGTCCACGTCCAGACTGCACCCCGTAGCGAGCGAATCCAGCTGGTGCGCTTCGGATCCCGCGCCGTTCGGGATCACGTACCGATGCTCGTACTTGGCGATGGCGAGCAGCCGATACATGGCCTCGATCTCCTCCGGCTCCAGCCGAATCGATGGTGCGATAGTGAGATCCGGCTCCTGACCCAGATTCACCGAGCGCATGAACGCCCGCATTCCGGCGAGCCGCTGCAGCGCGGCCCGCACCGGCCCGATCTCCCCGGCGGTGAAGAGCTCGGCCAGGTACTCCACCGGAATGCGCAGCGCGTCGATGGCGCCGAAGAGATTGCCCGCGTCCTCGCCGTCGTGCCCGGTCTCGCTCAGCACGTCGACCACGGGTGAGAGCGGCGGCACGTACCAGACCATGGGCATGGTGCGGTACTCCGGATGCAGCGGCAGCGCGATCTGGTAGTCCACGATGAGCTTGTAGACCGGCGAATCCTGCGCCGCCTGAATCCATTCCGGCGAGATCCCGGCCCGCTCGGCCTCGGCGATCACGCGCGGGTCGTGCGGGTTCAGGAAGACGCCGAGCTGCGAGGGATACAAATCAGCCGTGTCGGTCACCGACGCCGCCTCGGCCACCCTGTCCGCGTCGTAGAGCATGACGCCGATGTAGCGCAGCCGCCCGACGCAGGTCTCCGAACACACGGTCGGGATGCCGACCTCCACCCGCGGGTAGCAGAACGTGCACTTCTCGGCCTTGCCGGTCTTGTGGTTGAAGTAGATCTTCTTGTACGGGCAGCCGGTGACGCACTGCCGCCAGCCGCGGCACTTGTCCTGATCCACCAGCACGATGCCGTCCTCGGCGCGCTTGTAGATGGCACCGGAGGGGCAGGCGGCCGCGCAGGACGGGTTCAGGCAGTGCTCGCAGATGCGCGGCAGGTAGAACATGAAGGTCTGCTCGAACTCCAGCTTGACCTGCTCGGAGAGCTTGCCGAGCAGCGGGTCCCGGCCCACCTGCTCCGGCCCGGAGCCGAGGTCGTCGTCCCAGTTCGCGCCCCAGGTGACCTGGGTGTCCTCGCCGGTGATCAGCGATTTCGGCCGGGCCACCGGAACGGTGTCGGTCGGCGGGGAGGAGAGCAGGTTGTCGTAGTCGTAGCTCCACGGCTCGTAGTAGTCCGAGACGGTGGGCAGCTCCGGGTTGGCGAAGATGTTCAGCAGCCGCTTGAACCGCGACCCGGATTTCAGCGTGAGCTTGCCGCGCTTGGTGAGCGTCCAGCCGCCCTTCCACCGCTCCTGGTCCTGGTACTGCCGCGGATACCCCTGGCCGGGGCGGGTCTCCACATTGTTGAACCAGACGTACTCGGTGCCGCCCCGGTTGGTCCACGCCTGCTTGCAGGTGACGCTGCAGGTGTGGCAGCCGATGCATTTGTCCAGGTTCATCACCATGGCGAGCTGGGCCATGACACGCATATCAGTACTCGACTTTCTGCGAGCGGCGGCGGATGGTGGTGACCTCGTCGCGCTGATTCCCGGTCGGGCCGTGGTAGTTCAGCGCGAAGGACTGCTGCGCGTACCCGCCGATCAGGTGCGAGGGTTTGATCATGATCCGGGTGAGCGCGTTGTGGATGCCGCCGCGCTTCCCCTTGCCCTTGAAGTCGGCGGCGCCGGTGCCCTCGATGCGCGGCACGTCCACCGCCCGGTCCTGCGCGTGGTACATGAAGACGGTGCCCTCCGGCATTCGGTGGCTCACGATCGCGCGGGCGACCACGACGCCGTTGCGGTTCACCGCCTCGATCCAGTCGTTGTCCGCGACCCCGATCTTGGCGGCGTCCTTCTCCGACATCCAGATCGACTGCCCGCCCCGGCTCAGCGTGAGCATGTGCAGGTTGTCCTGGTAGGCGGAGTGGATGGACCACTTGGAGTGCGGGGTCAGGTAGCGCACAGTGACGCCGCGCTCGGTGACGCTGCCGATGCCGGGCTCGGCGAAGAGCGCGGACATGTCCAGCGGCGGCCGGAACACCGGGAGCTGCTCGCCCAGCTCGATCATCCAGTCGTGGTCGAGGTAGAAGTGCTGCCTGCCGGTGAGCGTGTGCCAGGGCTTGAGCCGCTCGACATTGATGGTGAACGGGGAGTAGCGGCGGCCGCCGGTCTCGCTGCCCGACCACTCCGGCGAGGTGATCACCGGGACCGGGCGGGCCTGGGTGTCGGCGAAAGTGATCCGCTTGCCCTCGTGCTCGCGGGCCAGGTCGGCGAGCTCGGTGCCGGTGCGCCGCTCCAGCGCCTCGAAGCCCTCGACCGCCAGCCTGCCGTTGGTGGTGCCGGAGAGCGCGAGGATCGCCTCGGCGGCGTGCGTGTCCTTGGCCAGTGAGGGCCTGCCCTGCGCGATCCCGGAGACGACGGTGCCGTTGGTCCCGGCCAGGTAGCGCACCTCCGGCTCGGGGTAGGTGGTGACGCCCTTGGTGGTGACGCCGAGCGTCTCGACCAGCGGCCCGAGCGCCGCCATCTTCTCCGCCAGCCGCGGGTAGTCGCGCTCGACCTCGACCAGCTTGGGCATGGTGCGGCCGGGGATCGGCTCGCACTCGCCCGCGCGCCAGTCGAGCACCTTCCCGCCCGCCTGGGCCAGCGCGTCCGGGGAGTCGTGCTGCAGCGGAACCGCGACGATGTCCCTGCGCACCCCGAGATGCTTCTCAGCGAGCCAGGAGAAGCCGCGCGCGATCCGGTGGAACGCCTCGAAATCGGTCTTCGCCTCCCACGGCGGCGAGATGGCCGGGGAGAAGGCGTGCACGAAGGGGTGCATGTCGGTGGAGGAGAGGTCGTGCTTCTCGTACCAGGTGGCGGCGGGCAGCACGATATCGCTGAAGAGCGTGGTGCTCGTCATCCGGAAGTCGAGCGAGAGCAGCAGGTCGAGCTTGCCGGTGGCGGCCTCGTCCCGCCAGACCAGCTCCTGCGGCCGCACGCCTGGGGTGTCGTCGGTCTGCAGGTTGGAGTCGGAGCCGAGCAGGTGCCGGTGGAAGTACTCGTTGCCCTTGCCGGAGGAGCCGAGCAGGTTGGCCCGCCAGACCGTGAGGCAGCGCGGGAAGTTCTCCGGGGCGTCCGGGTCCTCGCAGGCGAAGCGGAGGGCGTTCGATTTCAGCTCGTCCACGATGTATTCGGCGGCGGGCTTGCCCGCTTCGGCGGCTTGGTCGGCGAGGTCGAGCGGGTTGCGGTCGAAGGTGGGGTAGCTGGGCATCCAGCCGAGGCGGGTCGCCAGCGCGATGTTGTCCGCGGCGGTGCGCCCGGCGAAGCGGCCGGTGCCGAGCGGGGAGGCGAAGGACTCGGCGGTGAACGGGTCGTAGCGCCACTGGTCGTTGCTCAGGTACCAGAAGACGGTGCCCTGCATCTGCCGCGGCGGGCGCTGCCAGTCCAGCCCGAAGGCCAGCGTCGACCAGCCGGTCACCGGGCGGCACTTCTCCTGCCCGACGTAGTGCGCCCAGCCGCCGCCGTTCACGCCCTGGCAGCCGGTGAGCAGGGTCAGGGTGAAGAACGAGCGGTAGATCTGGTCGGAGTGGAACCAGTGGTTGGTGCCCGCGCCCATCAGGATCATCGAGCGGCCGCCGGAGCGCTCGGCATTGTCGGCGAACTCGCGCGCGATCCGCTGCGCCTGCACCGCGGGGACGCCGGTGATCCGCTCCTGCCAGGCCGGGGTGTAGGGGCGCTCGGGGTCGTCGTAGCCGGTCGGCCAGTCGCCGGGCAGACCGTCGCGGCCGACCCCGTACTGCGCGAGCAGCAGGTCGAAGACGGTGGTCACGCGCTTGCCCGCGACCTCCCGGGTCGGCACCCCGCGCAGCAGCACCTCGGGGGAGTCGGCGTCGAAGCGGGGAAGGCGCACGGTCGCGGGATCGCCGCCGAGCAGGGTGAGCAGCGGGCGGGTATCGCCCAGATCGAGGTTCCAGCGGCCGGCGTCGGCGGCGTTGAAGCGGTGGCCGAGCGCGCCGTTCGGCACCACCGGTTCGCCGCCCTCGTCCAGCAGGACCGGCTTGTGCGCGGCACCTTCGCCGGTCTCGCCCAGGTCGGCGGCGGTGAGGAACTTGCCGGGCAGCTCGCCGTCCAGGCACACCAGGTACGGCAGGTCGGTGTAGCGGGTGACGTAGTCGTGGAACCGCTCGGTACGCCGCTCGGTGAAGAACTCGCGCAGGATCACGTGGCCCATCGCCATCGCCAGCGCCGCGTCGGTGCCCGGCCGCGCGGGCACCCACTCGTCGGCGAACTTGGTGTTGTCGGCGTAGTCGGGCGAGACCACGATGACCTTCTGGCCGCGGTAGCGGGCCTCGGTCATGTAGTGCGCGTCCGGGGTCCTGGTCACCGGGACGTTCGAGCCCCACATGATCAGGTAGCTCGCGTCGAACCAGTCCGCCGACTCCGGCACATCGGTCTGGTCGCCGAAGACCTGCGGCGATGCCACCGGCAGGTCCGCGTACCAGTCGTAGAAGGAGAGCATGGAGCCGCCGAGCAGCGAGATGAACCTGGCGCCCGCGGCATGGCTGACCATGGACATGGCCGGGATCGGGGAGAACCCGGCGACCCGGTCCGGCCCGTACACCTTGACCGTGTGCACATGCGCCGCCGCGGCGATCTCGGCCGCCTCCCACCACTCGGCCCGGACGAAGCCGCCCTTGCCGCGTGCCGCCTTGTACCGCTTCGCCTTCACCGGGTCCTCGACCACATCGGCCCAGGCCAGCACCGGATCCTTGAGCCGCTCCTTGGCCTCCCGGTACAGCTCGAGCAGCACCCCGCGCACGTACGGGTAGCGGACCCGGGCGGGGGAGTAGGTGTACCAGGAGAAGGAGGCGCCGCGCGGGCAGCCGCGCGGCTCGTACTCCGGCTTGTCCGCGCCGACCGACGGGTAGTCGGTCTGCTGCGACTCCCAGGTGATCACGCCGTCCTTGACGTAGATCTTCCAGGAGCAGGACCCGGTGCAGTTCACGCCGTGCGTCGAGCGCACCACCTTGTCGTGCGACCAGCGGTCCCGGTAGAACTCGTCGGCCGAGCGCCCGCCCACCCGGTGCACGCTGCGCAGATCGTCCGAGGTCTCGTCGCGCCGGAAGTAGCGCCCGAGCCGGAGCAGCGCCTCACCCGGATCCTGCGTTTCTCGCGTATCGGCCACCACCCGAGGGTAAGGAGGCATCGTCGCAGGTCAAAACGGTTGTCTCACAGCCCGCTTCGGTCCGGGGTGAGCTGTGAGGCGGCAGCAACACCCCGGTCACGGAGGCCGCGGATCACCTGGCGGAACGGGCCCGGCGGGCGCCGCTGTGATGGTTCGGAAACAGCCGGTTCTCGGGCGCTTTACATTTGTTTACACAACCGGCGGCGGGACCTTAGGTAAAGAATCGATAAAGTTTCGTGGCTCCGCGCGCTGTTTCCGCCCGGATCGCTGAGCATGGGGCAACACAGGATCGGCCCACACACCGCGGCCGGCGCGTCGATGAGCTCCGCTGGTTCGCGGTGTACGACAGCGCAGGGAGTGGTGTGCCGTGTCGGATGGTGTGCTGGAAGCTCGCGACCGCCTCGACGTGGTCCCCCCGACGTTCGGGGGCACGTTGCGCCGGATCCGGGACGATCGCGGCGTCTCCCGCGAGAAACTCGCCTTCGCCGCCGGGGTGAGCGCCAGCTACATCGCGCACCTGGAGAGCGGCGAGCGCGAGCACCCCACCCGCTCGGTGGTCGACGCGCTGCTCCGCTACCTGGACCGGGTGGTCCGGCTGCCCGCCGACGACCGCAGGCACCTGTTCGAGCTGGCCGGGCTCGCCGTCACCGAGGTGCCGACCGTCGATGAGCTGCGCGCGGGCATCGGCCCGGCCATGCGCCGCGGGCTGAGCCTGCACGACCCCAACCCGGCGGGCTTCTTCGACGCGCGCTGGAACCTGCTCGCGGTGAACCGGGTGGCCGCGGCGATGTTCCCCGGCCTCGCCGAGGGCGGGAACATGCTGCACTGGATGTTCGGCGACCCGGCCGCGCGCCGCGCCCTGCCGGACTGGGAGCGGGTCACCGCGCTCAGCGTCGCGAACCTGCGCGGCCGGATCGGCAGGCCGGGCGAGGCGGCGTGGGCGGGCGGGCTGCTCGCCGAGCTGAGCCGCTACCCGGAGTTCCGCAGGCTCTGGAGCACCGGCGCCATCTCCTACGGGGGCGACCTGCCGAAGCTGCGCTTCCACGACGCCGCGGCGGGCGCCACCTGCCTGCTGGAGTTCCAGGTCTACGAGGTCGACTCCGGCGTGCACCCGGGCTGGATCCGCTTCTTCCTCGGTTTCCGGAGCGGCTGAGCGCGGGCTCGTCCGCGCAGGGTCGATCGGCAGGGCCGAAAGTCCCCACTTCGCCGGGGCGACCGGCGCTGGTCAATTCCCCGGTAATTCGTCGTTTAATATCGGCTCAGCGTGCTCGACGGGGTGGGCCGCCGATATGGCACGCGCTGTGGGAAATGTCTCGCACCGTCGCGCGCCTTCGGTTTGCCACCGGAAAGCCGGGCCGCATGTGGTCAACTACGGTGCTGCGTCGGATGGCGAATCGGGAGCGGGGTTGCTGTGGCACGCAAGACACCCGGGTCGGGTGCGGAGGGGCAGCTGCGGCTGCCGACGCTCGGGGGTCTGCTCCGGGAGTTGCGGGACAGCCGCCGGATCTCCAGGGAGAAGCTCGCCTTCGCGGCAGGCGTGAGCGCCAGCTACATCACGCACCTGGAGAACGGCGACCGGGACCGCCCCACCCGCCCGGTGCTCGCGGCGCTGATCGCGTACCTGGACCGGATCGAGGTGCTCGGCGACGACGAGCGCAGGCACCTGCTCGAACTGGCCGGGCTCGAGCACGCCGAGCTGCCAGCGCCGGAGACCCTGCGGGCCGCCATCACCAGGGACATGCACCGCACGCTGGCCATGCAGGAGCCCAACCTCGCGGCCTACCTCGACATCCGCTGGAATGTCCTGGCCTGCAACGATGCCTACCGCGGCGCGTTCCCCGGGCTGGAGGCGGCGGGCAATGTGCTGCGCTGGTTCTTCGCCGATCCGATCGCCGCGCGGGTGGTGCTGGAGTGGGAGGACGAGGCCATGCTCGCGGTGCAGTCGCTGCGCGCCGCGATCGGCCGCTACGCCGAATCGGAGTGGGCGGTCGGTTTTCTCGCCGAACTGGCCGAGTTCCCTGAGTTCCGCAGGCTGTGGGAGCGTGGCGGCGCCTCGTACGGGCGCGAGCGGCTCGCCATGTACCTGCGCGACCCGCGCACCGGGGTGCCGCAGCACATCGCGGTGCAGACCTTCCGGCTGGACGCGGGGCCGTACCCGGGCTTCGTGCAGTACTACCTCGGGATGCGGGTGCGCTGAGATCGACCGGCAAACGGGCGAATTCGATTAACTGAAAGTTAGCTGAAGTGCTCCGCCGAGGGTGTGGTCGACCCCTGCGGCGAGATCGCGTGGTTCGCAATGCATGCTTCGGAGCGGATGCCGAGATTTTGCCCGACCACGATCGATTCCGCCTGCGGTTCAGCGGAATCCGGTGTGTCACTGCCGGGTGTATGTACAACAAGGGGTTTGCCGGAACAACGGCGATTCGTGGACATCTGCCTGTCCGCCTCGGTAGACCTGACTCCGAGACAATTCAGCTCGAGTGGGCGAGACGTATTCCGGAGCAGGGATCCAGTGGTTCGAACCGAACCGGACCGGAATCGTGGACCGCGGGGAAGTGAGCCGGAATGGTGCAGGGTTTCGAGTCCGTACCGCATATTTCGCTGGCCGCCGCCGGAGACGGCAGCTCCGGCACCTTCGCGGTGTGCGGCGAGGAGGGGAACGCGCTGTGGTACGGGCCGTTCGCGGCCGACGATCCGGACCACCCGCGCGGTGACCGGCTGGCCGCGGCGACGGCCGCGGCGACCCGCGCGGTCTGGCTGGCGGGCCGGGCCCGCACCGACGCCGGGCTGGACGAGGCCACCCTGCACCTCTGCGTCATCGACTCCGACATCGACGCGACCGCACTGGCCTGCTCGGCCTCCCTGGCCGGGCTGGCGCTGGATCTGATCGTCACCGACGACAATCCCGCACTCGACTGGTGCCACGCCTACGGGCGGCTGAACTGGCGCGCCGGAATCCTCGACGACCTCATCGGCGACTGCGAACCCGCGGCGCTCGACGATGCCGCCGACCCCGGCTCCACCGCCAGGCTCGTGCACCGACAACTCCATACGGCCCCTGAGGAAAGGCTTGCCACCATGTACCACGCCACCGCCGACCGTCCGGACTCCTTCGACCCCATCGACGAGAGCGTCGAGCTGCGCG
The DNA here is from genome assembly GCF_042669725.1 of Nocardia sp. NPDC057227. Classification (NCBI taxonomy): domain Bacteria; kingdom Bacillati; phylum Actinomycetota; class Actinomycetes; order Mycobacteriales; family Nocardiaceae; genus Nocardia; species Nocardia sp. NPDC057227. The sequence continues at coordinate 33,077 of NZ_JBHUXA010000033.1, forward strand.
CCGCGCTGGAGGCGCTGCTGCTGCACGACGCGGTCGGGCTCGACGCCAAGATGCGGCACGCGATCGCCGCGGTGGTCCACCTCGCGGTGGATACCCCGCACGGCCCGCCGGAGGACGCCATCGAGTTCCTCGGCAGGCTGGACGCGGCCTGGCTGATCGCCGCCTGGCAGGAGCAGGACACCGAGCTCTCGCTGATCGCCACGCTCGCCGCGGGCGAGGTGCCCGCGCTCTCCTGGTGCGAGCTCATGTTCACCACGGCGCTGGCGCCGTGGTCGACCAGCCCGGTCGCGCTGCACGCGCGCCGCATCTTCGCCACCGACCGCTCCGGCAGGCAGATGCAGCTGCGCGCGCACGGCGCGTAGTCGGGGGCGCGATCCCGCGGTGCACGCCGGGATCGAATCAGCGGGAAAGTGGCAGGAATTCGACGAGCGCGCCGTCGGCGGCGCCCGCCGGGACCACCACCAGCCCGTCGCGGCCGACCAGCCCACCGAGGTGGGCGGTGCGGATGGCGGGGTCGCCGAGGAATCCGCCCTCCGGGGCGTACCTGGCCGGGACGATGCGCGGCACCGCGGCCGCGATCTCGGCGGCGTTGTGCAGGGGGCCGCGCAGGGTGGGGTTCGGGGTGGCGCCGGTGCGGCCGGAGACGATGGCGGGGGCCAGGGCGAGCAGGGTCGCCACCGCGGCGTAGGGGTTGCCGGGGAGGCCGAGAATCGTTGTGCCGCCTACTGTCTCGGCTACGAGGGTGGAGCCGCCCGGGCGGAGGCGGAGGCGGGGAACGAGGATGCGCGCGCCCGCCCTCGCCACCGCGCCGCGCAGCTGGTCGGCCGCGCCGCCGCCGGTCGCGCCGACGACGACCAGCAGGTCGCGGTCGTGCGCGGCGTCCAGGACGGCGTCGAAGCCGTGCGCGGTGTCGCGCAGGTGCACGCGGTCGACGGTGGTGATGCCGCAGGTCGCGAGGAGGTCGGGGAGGACGGGGCCGATCGAGTCCCTGGTCTGGCCCGCGTGCAGGGGGCCGTCGGCGCGGATCTCGTCGCCGGTCATGACGATTCGGGCGCGGACCGGGCCGCGCACGGCGGCGGTGGTGACCTCGACCGATGCGGCGGCGGAGATCAGGGCCGTGGTGATCGGGGTGTCCGCCGGGGCGATCTCGTCGCCGGGCGCACGGTCCTCGCCCCGGCGGCGGATGTCGTCGCGGAGCGGGGAGTCGGGGAGCAGCGCGAGGGTCTCGGTGCGGGCCGGCTGCGGATCGGCGTCTTCCGCGCGCACGGGGGCGCTCGGGCCAGGGAGCAGACTCGCGAATTCGTCGCGGACGACGCGGGTGGTCCCGTCGGGGACGTGCGCGCCGGTGGCGATCCGCACCGCCTCGCCCGGCTCGAGTCCGGCCGGGCGTTCGCCGCCCGCGTACCCGATGTCGCGGCGGATCCGCCACGGGCCGGGCCCGGCCACGGCGTACCCGTCCATGGCGGAGACGTCGAAGCGGGGGAGCGGGCCCGCGGCGCGCAGCGGCTCGGCCAGTGCGGCGCCGCGGGCGGCGGCGAGCGCGGTGCCGCGGGCGGGCAGCGGGGTGAGGCCGGTGCGCAGGGCGGCGCGGGCGTCGTCCAGGGTGTCGCCGAGCACGGTGCGGGCGCGCAGCACCTGCTCGGCGGTGTCGCAGTCGTCGGTGCCGGGCAGCTCCAGCACCGTGCTCGTGGCCGGGACCAGCGCCTTCATCGGGTGGTTCACCGGCGAGCCGAGCCCGGCCAGCGCGGCATCGAGCGCACTCCGCCGCCACACCCCGATCAGGTACTGCGGGCGGCCGTCCCGATCCGCCGCGAAGGCCGCGTCCGCCGCGCCGAGGTGCTCGATGAGCCGCCGCACGGTGTCGGCGGTGAGGAAGGGCAGGTCCGCGGCGAGGACAACCACCAGCGGCGCCTGCTCCGCACCGAGCGCGGCCAGTCCGGCGGCGAGCGCCGCGACCGGGCCGGAGCCGGGCGGCCGCTCCCTGGTCTGGCGCACGGTCGGGTCGAGTCCGGCGCGTTCCGGGCCGACCACCGCGATCCGCGCGCATCCGGCGACCGCGGCCAGCGCGGCGTCGAGCAGCGACCGGCCGCCGACCACGATGCCAGGCTTGTCGACGCCGCCCATCCGGCTGGCCCGGCCGCCGGCCAGCACGACCGCGTCGGCCCGCTGCTGCGGTTGTGCGGCGCGGTTCCCCATGCGGGCGATGCTAGTTCGTCGGCTGCCCGCGCTCGGCCTCGACCAGACAGAACGGATTGTGCTCCGGGTCGAGGAAGCGGGTGCCGCCGTCCGGCCGCGCGACGGCGCCCGCGGCGGTGAGCCGCTCGGCCGCGGCGGTACCCGCGCGCGCTCCGAGCTCCAGGTGCAGCCGGTCGTCGCCGGGCCCCGGATGCGGGATGAACTCCAGCCAGGCACCCAGCTCGGTGGGCGAGCGCAGCCCGGGTACCGCGCCGTCCCGCGCGACCGGCCACCCCGATGCCACCGACCAGAACGCCGCCAGCCGGGCGGGCGCCGCCGCGCCGACCACCACCGCGGCCAGCGCGCCGGTGCCCGCGTACTCCGGCCGCGGCTCCAGCACGCAGAACTCGTTGCCCTCCGGGTCGGCGAGCACCACCCACGGCACCGCGCCCTGGCCGATGTCCAGGTGGGCGCCGCCCAGCTCCAGTGCCAGGCGCACGCGGTCGTCCTGCTGGCGCGGGCTGTACGAGGCGAGGTCGAGGTGCAGGCGGTTGGGGGCCGCGTGCGCGGGCGCGCCCGGCGGGGCAGCGCGGAAAGTCAGCGCCGGGCCGGGCAGGCCGGGGTCAGGCGGGGCGATGTCGACCCGGTCGCCGCGGTCGAGGGTCACGGTCCAGCCGAGCAGCCGGGCCCAGAACTCCGCGAGCGCCTGCGGCCGCTGCGCGCGGACCGCGACGTACACCAGGCGGGTGGACATGCCCCCACGGTAGTGCGCGGGTTCCGTCCCCGAGGGCGAACGACGCGGTCGCATGCGGCGGGGTGCGAACGGTGCGCGGCGGTGATCGCGAGGTGGATGTGCCCGGCGGCGTGCCGCGGCCGCTCAGTCCGATTCGGGGAAGGGGTGGCGGGCGGTGCGCAACCGGACTCGCCCGTCGACGATCGGCACCCCCTCGGCGGCGAGCAGCCGCAACTGCCGCTCGGCGAGGTGCGCGGCCGGGCGCCCGCTCGCGCCGAGCACCCGGTGCCAGGGCAGGTCGCCGGAGTCGGTGCGCATGATCCAGCCGACCGTGCGCGGGCTGGTGAGCCCCGCCGCCGCGGCCAGGTCGCCGTAGGTGGTCACCCGCCCGGCCGGGACCGCCGCCACCAGCGCCCGCACCCGTTCGATCTGCTCGTCGCTGGTCGTCACAGCATCGACCGGATCAGCGCCGCCGTCTCGGCGGGCAGCTCCTGCGCCACCATGTGATCGCAATCCCACTGCAGCAGCCGGAAATTCGACCCGAGCCGCGCGGAGATCGCCGCCTGGAACTCCGTCGTGAGGAACGGCGGCTGCACCCGCATGGCCTGCACAAGCACGGTCGGCAGCTCCGCGGGCGGCAGCACGTACCCGCGCGCCAGCTGCCCCCAGTAGGAGTTCACGGCCGGAATGCTCATCCGCCACCCCACCTGCCCGTTCGCGGTCGGCACCAGGTGCTCCGCCAGCTCCGCCTCCAGCAGCCGCGGTGCGACCGAGCCCCACCCGGTCTCCTGCTTGTCCCGGCGCGCCTGGGCCACGCTGTCGTAGTCCGGGTGCGCCAGCGAGGAGAGCGCGATGTCGAGCATCCGCTCCGGCTCCAGCCCGATCGCCGAGTCCAGCAGCACCAGGCTGCGCACCAGATCCGGCCGCCGGTGCGCGAGGTGCAGCGCGCAGGCCCCGCCGAACGAGTGCCCCACCAGCACCACCGGCCCGGTGCCCTCCGCCTCCAGCAGTGCGACGAGATCGGCGACCACCGTCTCGAAATTCCACGGCGGCACCCCGGTCGAGCGGCCGTGCCCGCGCAGGTCGGGCGCGAGCACGCGGAGCTCGGGGAGGTGCTCGTCGGCGAGCGCCTCCCAGCGTCTACCGTGCCCGGTCACGCCGTGCAGTGCGAGGACGACCCGGCCGGTCTCCGGACCGAAGCGATGGACGTGCAGATCGGGCATCCGATCATTTTGACGCGTGTCGAACCGCGGTGTCGCGGCGGCCGCCGAAGCGGGGCTGTCGGGGGCGTCTGTTGGAATAGCCGGCGTGGTGCGATCGGATAGCGCGGTGCGGCTCGTTCGCCGGCGGATAACCGCGCCCCGGATCCCCGTCCGGGGCGCCGAGGTGCGCGCGCTCTTCGCCGCCGAGGACGCGGGGCCGGTCCGGCCGGGGTGGCGGCCGTGGCAGGTGCTCGGCGGGCCGGGAACGGGCAAGACCACGCTGCTGGTCGAGTACGCGGCGGAGCGGATCGCGGCAGGCGTCGACCCGGGATCGGTGCTGGTCGTCACCTACTCGAAGGAGGCGGCGAACACCCTGCGGGACTCCGTCACGGCCCGGCTGCGCCCGGACGGCGCCGACGAGGGCGGCGTGCCGGGCGCCAGCCGCGAGCCGCTGGCCCGCACCCTGCACTCCTACGCCTTCGGCATCCTGCGCAGCCACGCCACCAGGCACGGCAACCCGCCGCCCCGGTTGCTCACCGGTGCCGAGCAGGACGCCGTCGTCCGCGAGCTGCTGCAGGGCGACCTGCTCGACATGGCCGCGGGTGCCAGGCTCTGGCCGCAGCGGCTACAGCCCGCGCTCGGGCTGGCAGGCTTCGCCGACCAGCTGCGCGACCTCATGCTGCGCGCCACCGAGCGCGGGCTCGGGCCGGAAGACCTGGTCCGGCTCGGCCGCGAGCACGACCGCGAGGAGTGGGTGGCGGCCGGGCGGTTCGCCCGCCGGTTCGAGGAGTCGCTGCTGCTGCGCTGGTCGGTCGGGGTGGAGGCGCCCGAGGCGAGCGCGCCCGCGCTGGACGCCGCCGAGCTCGTCGGCGCCGCGCTCGACGCGCTCGCCGCCGACCCCGAGCTGCTCGCCGCGGAGCGGGAGCGCATCCGCTACCTGCTGGTCGACGACGCGCAGCACCTCGACCCGCAGGCCGCGCTGCTGGTGCGCGTGATCGGCACCGGATCGGCGACCACCGTCCTCGCCGGCGACCCCGACCAGGCCGTCTTCACCTTCCGCGGCGCCGACCCCGCCTTCATCGCCGACCCGGGGGCCCCCGCCGACCGGCGGATTCTGCTGCGCCGCAACCACCGCACCGATGGCCCGATCGAGCTCGCGGTCGCCCGCATCGCCGGGCGGTTGCCGGGGAATCCGCCGCACCGGGTGGTGGAGTCGGCGTTGCCCGCCGTGCGGGATGCGCCTGGCTACCGGGACCACCCGGAGGGGGCCGACACCATCGGCCCGGTCTCCGCCGCGGCCGGAGGGCCGTCCGGCGCACCTGAGCGGGCCTCCGGTCGGCCCGCGCCGGGCGGCGATCGAGCCGATGACGGTCCGATCCGCGCCGAGGAGCCGGACGATGCTCCGCCCGCGGAGGTGCGGGTCCGGGTGCTGTCGACGCCGGCGAAGGAGGCCGCGCTGGTCGCCGACCACCTGCGCCGCGCGCACCTGAGCGACGGCGTCCCCTGGTCGCGGATGGCGGTGATCCTGCGCTCGGTGCCGGCCTCGCTCGCCCCGCTGCGCCGCGCCCTGCTCGCGGCGGGCGTCCCCGTGCACCAGCCAGCCCCCGACGTCCCGCTGGCGCGCAGGCGCGGCGCCGCCTGGCTGCTGCTCGCGGTCCGCGCCCTGCTCGCCGGCGACGAGACCCGGCGCGGCCCGGACGGCTCCACCGCCCAGCTCTTCGAGCCGGAGGACGCGCTCGACCTGCTCGCGGGCCCGCTCGGCGGCGCCGACCAGATCGCGCTGCGCAGGCTCCGCCGCGGCATCCGCCGCGCCGCGCTCGACCGCGAACCGGACCCGGACGACCGCTCGTCCGCGGAGGCGCTGCGCGACATCATCGTCGGCACCGGCGACAGCGCCCTGCCTGCCCGGCTCACCGAGGTCGAGTCGGCCCCGCTGCGCCGTACCCTCAGCGCGCTGCAGCGGGGAAGGGCCGCCCGCCGCCGCGGCGGTGCCGTCGAGGACGTGCTCTGGGCACTGTGGACCGGCTCCAGGCTGGAGCGCCGCTGGGTCGCGCAGTCCGAGCGCGGCGGCGCCGTCGGCATGCAGGCCGACCGCGACCTGGACGCCGTGGTCGGGCTCTTCGACGCGGCCGCCGCCTACGTCGACCGGCTGCCGCGGGCCAGCCTGGAGGGGTTCGTCGAGTACGTGCGGCAGCAGGAGATCCCGCAGGAGTTCTCCGCCCCGGCCGCCCCCGGCGACGCCGTCGAGCTGCTCAGCGCGCACGCCGCCGCGGGCCGCGAGTGGGACGTCGTCGCGGTGGCCGCGGTGCAGGAGGGGCTCTGGCCCAACCCGCGCCCGCGCGGCACCCTGCTGCACACCGAGGACCTGGTCGACCTGTACGGCGGGGTCTCCGGCGCGGGCGAGCGGGTCAGCCGGGCGGCGCCGATCCTGGCCGAGGAGCGCAGGCTGCTGCTGGTCGCGTGCAGCCGGGCGCGGCGCTCGCTGCTGGTCACGGCGGTCGAATCGGTCACCGGCGACCGGGATCTGGTGCCGTCGCGCTTCCTCACCGAGCTGCTCGGGCACAGCGACGACGGCGAGCCGGGGGTGCTCCCGGTGGCCGATCCGGGCCGCGCGCTGGTGCTGCACGCCCTCGTCGCCGAACTGCGCGGCGTCGTCTGCGATCCGGAGGCGGACGGGGAGCGGCGCGACCGGGCCGCGCACCAGCTGGCCCGGCTCGCCGCCGCCGGGGTGCGCGGCACGCACCCGGACGAGTGGTACGGCACCGGCGCGCCGAGTACCGCCGAGCCGCTCTGGGCCGACGACGGCACGCCGGTGAACCTCTCGCCCTCCACCGTCGAGCTGCTGCGCACCTGCCCGCTGCGCTGGGCGCTGGAGCGCAACGGCGGCAGCGACGGCGAGAACCCGTACGCGCTCAAGGGGAACCTGGTGCACACCCTGGTACAGGCGTTGGCCGGGGAGGTGTCCGAGGAGCGGGTGCGGGAGGCGCTCTACGAGGCGTGGGCCAATGTCGAGCCGGGCAATGGCTGGCATTCGCGCCAGGAGCTGCGCCGCACCGAGGGCATGCTGGAGAACTTCCTCGCCTGGTTCCGCGCCACCCGTGCCGAGCTCACCCAGGCCGGGGTGGAGATCGCCGTCGACTGCCTGCTGCCCGCCCGCGGCGAGGGTGAGCCGCCGGTGCGCATCCGCGGCCGGGTGGACCGGCTGGAGCGCGATGCCGACGGCCGGTTCGTCATCGTCGACGTCAAGACCGGCAAGAGCCCGGTCACTCGGCAGGCCGCCGCCGACCACGCCCAGCTCGCCACCTACCAGGTAGCCGTCGCCGCCGGCGCGATCGACGCCGCCCTCGCCGCCGCCGCGGCCGCCGACAGCCCCGATGCCGGTGCGCCGACTCCGGGCGACCCCGGCGAGGCTGCGCCGGGTGGCGGCGATGTGTCCGGTGGCGAGGCAGCGCCGGGTGGCGGCGCGTCCATGGGCGCCGACGCCGGCCCTGAGCCCGCTGCGGGTGCCGCGACCGAACCACAGGCCCCCGGCGGGGCCCGGCTGGTCTACGTGGCCGTCCCGAACACCAAGCAGGGGGCGGCCGAACGCGCCCAACCCCCGCTGGCCGACGAGGCACTGGACGGCTGGCGCGATACCGTGCACGATGCGGCGGGCGCGACCAAGGGCCCCGGCTTCCGCGCCGTCCGCAACGAGGGATGCAGGCACTGCCCGGTCACCGGGTGCTGCCCGACGCGCGACACGGGGAGGCAGGTGACCGACGAGTGAGCGCCGCAGGCGCGTACCCCGGCTCGGCCGTGACCCCGCACGCACTGGCCGACGCACTCGGCCTCCCCCCGCCGACCGACGAGCAGGCGGCGGTGATCGCGGCCCCGCCCGGCCCCGCCCTCGTGGTCGCGGGGGCAGGCGCGGGCAAGACCGAGACCATGGCCGCCCGGGTGGTCTGGATGGTCGCCAACCACCTCGTCGCCCCCGACCAGGTGCTCGGCCTGACCTTCACGCGCAAGGCCGCGCAGCAGCTCACCGCCAGGATCCGCACCCGGCTTGCCCGGCTGGCCGGCGCACCCCTGCTCCGCGACCTCGATCCCGGCGGTGAGCTGCGCACCCTGCTGGCCGGCGCGGAGCCGGAGATCAGCACCTACCACTCGTACGCGGGCAGGCTGCTCACCGAGCACGGCCTGCTGCTCCCGGTCGAGCCGTCCGCCACCCTGCTCACCGAGACCCAGCTCTGGCAGCTCGCGCACCAGGTGGTGCGGAGCTGGGAGGGCGAGCTGGACACCGACCGCACCCCGGTCTCGGTGACCGAGGCGGTGCTCGCGCTGAGCGGCCAGCTCGCCGAGCACCTGGTGGAGCCGGAGCAGCTGGCCGAGGCGCACACCGAGCTGGAGAAGCTGGTATTCACGCTGCCCGCGGGGCCGCGGCAGCGCGGCGGGCCGAGCAAGAGCCTGCAGGACATCGTCGGCACGCAGCGCGAACGGGTCGCGCTGCTCCCGCTGGTGCGCAGGCTCGCCGAGGCGCTGCGCAAGCGCGGCGCGCTGGACTTCGGCTCGCAGATGTCGCTCGCCGCCCGGCTCGCCGCCGAGCACCCCGAGGTCGCCGCCGCCGAGCGCGACCGCTTCCGGCTGGTGCTGCTCGACGAGTACCAGGACACCGGCCACGCCCAGCGCATCCTGCTCGCGGCGCTCTTCGGCGGCGACACCAAGCGGGAAGCGGACCGGCTCCCGCTCGCGGTGACCGCGGTCGGCGACCCCATGCAGTCCATCTACGGCTGGCGCGGCGCCTCCGCGGCCAACCTGCCGCGCTTCACCACCGACTTCCCCGCCGCGCCCGGCGTGCCTGCCCCGACGCTCTCGCTGCTCACCAGCTGGCGCAACCCGCCGGAGCCGCTGGTGCTGGCCAACCTGGTCTCGGAGCCGCTGCGGCGCGCGGCGATCGACGCGGGCGGCGTCACCGTCGCGCAGCTGCGCGCGGCCCCGCACGCCGGGCCGGGCACGGTCGCGCTCGCGCTCACGGACACCGTCACCGCCGAGCGGGACTGGGTCGCGGAGCGGGTGGCCGCGGAGTGGCAGGCCAAGCGCGCGGCAGGCGAGCCGCCGCCGACCTCCGCGGTGCTGGTGCGCCGCAATGCCGACGCCGCCCCGCTGGCCGAGGCGCTGCGCGAGCGGGACCTGCCGGTGGAGATCGTCGGGCTCGGCGGGCTGCTCGCCGCCCCCGAGGTCGCCGACGTGGTCGCCACCCTGCGGCTGATCGCGGAGCCGGGCGCGGGCAGCGCCGCGCTGCGGGTGCTCACCGGCGCCCGCTGGCAGCTCGGCATCGCCGACGTCGCCGCGCTGGCCAGGCGCGCCCGCGAACTCTCCATCGCCCGCCGCCAGGACGAGGCCGGTGGCGACATCACCGACGCCGCCGGGCTCGCCGCGGCGCTGCGCGACGTGGCGCCGGAACCGGCCGAGCAGGCCGGGCTGGCCGACGCCGTCGCCGACCCGGGCCCGGCGACCAACTACTCGGAGCAGGGGTACGCCAGGATCGCCGCGCTGGCACGGGAACTGGCGGCGCTGCGCGAGCGGGCCGGGCAGCCGCTCACCGAACTGGTCGCCGACGTCGAGCGGACCATCGGCGTCGCGGTGGAGACCCAGGCCAGGCGGGCCATGCTCGGTGCGGGCGCCGGCCGCGAGCACCTGGACGCCTTCGCCGACGTGGTCGCCGGCTACGCCGCCGACTCCGATGCCACGCTGGCCGGGCTGCTCGCCTTCCTCACCGCGGCCGAGTCGGTGGAGAACGGGCTGGAGCCCGGCGAGATCGAGGTCGCCAAGGACCGGGTGCAGATCCTCACCGTGCACGCCGCCAAGGGGCTGGAGTGGGAGGTGGTCGCGGTGCCGCACGTCGCGGCGGGCGTCTTCCCCTCCGGCACCGGCTCCTCGACCTGGCTCGGCGCCCCCGCCGAGCTGCCGACCGCGCTGCGCGGCGACCGGGCCTCCGCGGACTCGGTGGACGGCGTCCCGGTGCTCGACCTGCTCGACCTCGGCGACCGCGCCGACCTGGATCGGGCCATCGCCGAGCACAAGGAGGCGCTCGGCGCCCGCAGGCTCGAGGAGGAGCGGCGGCTCTTCTACGTGGCGCTCACCCGCACCGAGCGGGTGCTGCTGGTCTCCGGCTTCTGGTGGGCGGAGACCGGCTCGAAACCGAAGGGCCCGTCGGACTTCCTGCTCGAGCTGCGGGCGGCGGGCGAGGCGGCAGACGGCCTGCTGGAGTTGGCGGAGTGGGCCGACCCGCCGGAGGACGGCGCGGAGAACCCGCTCACCGACGAGCCGATCGGCGCCGACTGGCCGCGCGACCCGCTGGGGCACCGGCGGGCCGCGGTGACCGGCGGGGCCGAGCGGGTGCGGAACGCGCTCTCCCGCCTGCGCGCCGAAGATTCCGATCATGCCGTCCCCCCTGGGTCGTCGAGCCCGGACGACCCCAGTGTGGCAGCGGGGTCCGACACCGAACCCGACCCCGACGGCTGGGCCGATGACGTGGACGCGCTGCTCGCCGAGATCGCGGCCGAGCGGGCGACGGGGGAGCGGGAGGTCGAGCTGCCCGGCCGGATCCCGGCCACCGCCCTGGTCGACCTGCGCGCCGACCCGGCCGCGCTCGCGGCCCGGCTGCGCAGGCCACTGCCGTACCCGCCGAACCCGATGGCGCGCCGCGGCACCGCCTTCCACGCCTGGGTGCAGCGCTGGTTCGCCGCCGACCAGCTCCCCGGCCTCGACGATCTGCCCGGTGCGGCGGACGCGGGCGCGGAGGGCAGCGATGTCGAGCTCGCCCGCATGCAGGAGCGCTTCCTCGGCTCGGCCTGGGCCAACCGCTCCCCGATCGACGTCGAGATCCCCTTCGAGACCACCATCGCGGGCACCGTCGTCCGCGGCCGGATGGACGCCGTCTTCGCCGACGCGGACGGCTGGACCGTCGTCGACTGGAAGACCGGCGCCGAGCCGGACAACGCCGACGAGCCCGCGCTGGCGATGCAGCTCGCGGTCTACCGCGTCGCCTGGGCCCGGCTCATGGCCGGGCGCACCGGCGCCCCCGAGGCCGAGCTGCTGGACAAGGTCACCGCCGCGTTCTACTACGTCCGCACCGGCCGCACCGTCGCCCCCGCAGGCCTGGCAGGCCCCGACGAGCTCGCGGCCCTGGTCCGCGCCGCCGCCCCCGCCCGCGAGGCGGAATCCATCAGCCTCTCCGGCGACTGGATCGACGGGGACCCGGAGGCCTGACGCCCGCCGCCGCGGATTCGGCGCAGGCGGAATCTAACCCTTCGCCTTGCGGCTCACCGAGAGCGCGGTCGTGATCATCGGAATCTGCAGCGGCAGCCGCAGGATCGAGCCCAGCTTGAACAGCGGCGACGCCTTGGGATTCGTCGCCACGTCCACCGCCATCTGCACATTCGCCGGGAACACCGCGAGGAAGAGCAGCGCGGCCAGCTTGCCGCCGAGCCCCCTGGTCCGCGGTACCAGCAGGGTGCCTGCCACGGCGAGCTCGGCGACCCCGGAGGCGTAGGTGTAGGTGCGCGCCTGCCCGGGCAGCGCGGGCGGCACGATCGAGTCGAAGAACTTGGGGGTGACGAAGTGCATCACGCCCGCGCCGGCCAGCCCACCTGCGAGCAGCAGTGCGGGACGGCGGGCGGGGTCGATGGTTGTTGCCATGGTTCACCCTGACATTCGCCCCCCGTTCGCGTCGAGCCCCGCCGCCTTCTCCGGCATCGGTTAGGCTGCCGTCCTGTGCCGGAGGAAGATGCTGGGCTCCGCGAGGATCGGCCCGGCGAACGAAGCGGGCGGGTCTTCGCCGATCTGCGATTGCGGCCGCGTGCCGTCGGGCTGACCGGGCGCCCGGATTTCGCGCTCGTCGGCGTGCTGCGCATCCCGGAGATCCAGAGCAGCCCGTGGACCTCGCTCACCCGCCGCGTGCTGTTCGCGGTCTTCCTGCTCTTCTTCGCCGCCTTCGTGGTCTGGCTCGGCCGGGACGGCTACCGCGACAACTCCGGCGACGAGCTCTCCTTCCTCGACGCGTTCTACTACGCCACCGTCTCGCTCTCGACCACCGGCTACGGCGACATCGCCCCGATCTCGCCGGACGCCAGGCTGGTCAACATCATCGTCATCACCCCGCTGCGGGTGCTCTTCCTCATCGTGCTGGTCGGCACCACCCTCGGCGTGCTGACCGAGCGGTCCCGGCAGGCGTTCAAGATCCAGCGTTGGAGGCACCGCGTGCGCAACCACACCGTCGTCGTCGGCTACGGCACCAAGGGCCGGACGGCGATCGACGCCATGCTCGGCGACAACGTCCAGCCGGGCGACATCGTCGTGGTGGACACCGATCTCGCCGCGCTGGAGACCGCCGCCAACGCCGGGCTGGTCACCGTGCACGGCTCGGCCACCCAGTCCGACGTGCTGCGCCTGGCCGGGCTGCAGAACGCCAGCTCGGTGGTGGTCGCCACCAACCGTGACGACACCGCGGTGCTGGTCACGCTCACCGCCCGCGAGCTGAACAAGAAGGCCAAGATCGTCGTCGCCATCCGCGAGGCGGAGAACATCCACCTGCTGCGGCAGTCCGGCGCCGACTCGGTGGTCGTCTCCTCGGAGACCGCGGGCCGGCTGCTCGGCATCGCGACCACCACCCCGTCGGTGGTGGAGATGATGGAGGACCTGCTCACCCCGGAGCACGGCTTCGCGGTGGCCGAGCGCGAGGTGGAGCTCTCCGAGGTGGGCGGCTCGCCGCGGCACCTCAGCGACATCGTGCTCGGCGTCGTGCGCGGTGGCGACCTGATCCGGGTGGGCGAGCCCGAGGTGGACGCGATCGAGACCGGCGACAAGCTGCTCTACATCAAACGCGTCGCGAAATAGCCGCACGCTAGGCTCGACGCGTGCCTTTCACGCTCAAGGATGTTCCGCTGCTGTCGCGTTCCACGATCGATCGGGCCGAGCACATCAGGGCCGACGAACAGGCGCTGAAGGAGGGCTGGGCCCAGGCCAGGCTGCTGCACGTCGATCGGCGCGGCCGATTCCGCCGCACCGAGGGCGCGCTGGTGCTGGAGCCCGCCGTCGACTACTCGGCCGAGCCGAGCCCGAACGCGGTCTTCCTCGGCACCGACCCCGATGGCAGGCACCTCTGGGCGATCCGGGAGCCCGAGCTCACCGGCGACCTCACCGACCTGCGCGCCCTCGCCGGCGACCTGGACGACTACACCGCGGGCATCCTCACCGCGGCCATGGCCCTGCTGAACTGGCACGACAAGGCCGGCTTCAGCGGCGCCGACGGCGCGCCGACGGCGACGAGCAGGGGCGGCTGGTCCCGGACCACCGAGGCCGGGCACGAGGAGTTCCCGCGCATCGACCCCGCGGTGATCTGCCTGATCCACGACGGCGCCGACCGGGTGCTGCTCGCCCGCCAGCACAGCTGGCCGCCCACCCTGTTCTCGCTGCTCGCCGGCTTCGTCGAGGCCGGTGAGTCGCTGGAGCGCTGCGTCGAGCGGGAGATGCTGGAGGAGGTCGGCGTGCACGTGCGCGACATCACCTACCTCGGCAGCCAGCCGTGGCCGTTCCCGCGCTCGCTCATGCTCGGCTTCGCCGCCGTCGGCGACCCCGAGGAGGAGCTGGTCTTCTCCGACGGCGAGATCGCCGAGGCGCACTGGTTCACCCGCGCGGAGGTCAGGGAAGCCCTCGAGCAGGGCGACTGGTCCGCGCGGGAGAGCGGCTCCCGGCTGCTGCTGCCGAGCAGCATCTCGATCGCCCGCACCATCGTGGAGTCGTGGGCGGGCGTCTAGCTCCCCGAGGGGATGCCCGCCAGGATTCGCTTGACATCGACGAGCGTCGGGTTGGTCGCGGTGGAGCCGTCGGCGAACTTCACCGTCGGCACCACGTGGTTGCCGTTGTTGACGGAGCCGACGAACTCGGCGGAGGCGGGATCCTGCTCGATGTCGACCTCGGCGTAGGTGATGCCGTTCTCGTCCAGCTGCTTCTTCAGCCTGCGGCAGTAGCCGCACCAGGTGGTCGAGTACATGGTCAGCTGCGGGGTTGCGTCACTCACGACCGGAACAACGCCGCCGCGGCCGAACCTGTTCCCGCCGGGACCTGTCGGCGCGCACTGCCATGATGGGAGCCGTGCCCCCCTTCGACCTCGCCGCGCTCGACCCCGAGCAGGCCGCCGCCGTGCGCGCGCCGCGCGGGCCGCTGTGCGTGCTCGCCGGCGCGGGCACCGGCAAGACCCGCACCATCACGTACCGGATCGCGCACCTGGTCTCGGCCGGGCACGTCAAGGCCGACCAGGTGCTCGCGGTCACCTTCACCGCGCGGGCGGCGGGGGAGCTGCGCGGGCGGCTGCGCGGCCTCGGGCTCGGCGGCGACGCGGGCCGGGTGCAGGCCCGCACCTTCCACGCCGCCGCGCTGCGGCAGCTGCGCTACTTCTGGCCGCAGATCGTCGGCGACGTGCCGTGGCGGCTCATCGACAACAAGTTCCCGCTGGTCGCGAAGGCCGCGCACGCCGAGGGGCTGCCCTCGGACGTGGAGAGCGTGCGCGACTTGCTGAGCGAGATCGAGTGGGCGAAGGCATCGCTGATCGCGCCGGAGGACTACCCGGCCGCGGTCGCCGAGCGCCGCCGCGACACCCCGCGCGAGGCGCTGCGGGTGGCCAGGGTCTACGACGCCTACGAGACCGCCAAGTCCTCCGCCGACGGCATGCTGCTCGACTTCGACGACCTGCTGCTGCACACCGCGGCCGCGCTGGAGGACTACCCGTCGGTGGCCCACGAGTTCCGCGAGCGCTACCGCAGCTTCGTGGTGGACGAGTACCAGGACGTCACCCCGCTGCAGCAGCGGGTGCTCGACGCCTGGCTCGGCGAGCGCGACGACCTCACCGTCGTCGGCGACGCCAACCAGACCATCTACTCCTTCACCGGCGCCAGCCCGCGCTACCTGCTCGACTTCTCCCGGCGCTTCCCGGAGGCCACCGTGGTCCGGCTGGAGCGCGACTACCGCTCGACCCCGCAGGTGGTGTCGCTGGCGAACCGGGTGATCGGCGCCGCCCGCGGCCGGATCGCGGGGACCAGGCTGCAGCTCATCGGCCAGCGCGCGGACGGCCCGGAGCCGGTCTTCGCCGAGTACGACGACGCCCCGGCCGAGGCCGCCGCGGTGGCGAAGGAGATCGAGCTGCTGATCGCGGCGGGTACCCCGGCGGCCGAGATCGCGGTGCTCTTCCGGATCAATGCCCAGTCCGCGGCGTACGAGGAGGCGCTCGGCGCGCTCGGCATCGCCTACCAGGTGCGCGGCGGCGAGGCGTTCTTCGCCAGGGCCGAGATCAAGCAGGGCGTCTCGGCGCTGCGCCGGGCCTTCGGGCGCGACGACCTGCCCGCCGAATCCCGCAGCGGAGCCGGTCTGGCCACCCTGACCAGGGCCGAGCTGGCCGGAATCGGGCTCACCGCCGAGGAGCCCGCGGGGGCGACCATGCGGGAGCGCTGGTCCGGGCTCTCCGCGCTGGCCGGGCTGGTCGACGAGCTGGTCACGCACGATCCCGAGCTGGACGCGGCCGGGCTGCTCCGCGAGCTGGCCGCCCGCTCCGAGGCCAGGCACCCGCCCACCGTGCAGGGCGTCACGCTGGCCTCGCTGCACGCCGCCAAGGGGCTGGAGTGGGACGCTGTCTACCTGGTCGGGCTGACCGACGGCACGCTACCGATCGGGCACGTGCTCGGCGACGACGGCGCGGTCTCCGACCAGCACCAGCTGGAGGAGGAGCGCAGGCTGCTCTACGTCGGGGTCACCCGCGCCCGCGAGCACCTGCGGCTGTCGTGGGCGCTGGCCCGCAATACGGGCGGCAGGCGCAATCGCCGCCGCTCCCGCTTCCTCAACGGCCTGGTCCCCGACGAATCGCCTGCCTCGCGGATCGCCGCGGCGGCGGCACCCGCGCGCTCCACCGAGCGCCCGCTCTGCCGGGTCTGCGCCAAGCCGCTGATCGGCACCTACGCCACCATGCTCGGCCGCTGCAGGCGCTGCCCGGCCGAGCTCGACCAGGAGTTGCTCGCCGCGCTGCGGGACTGGCGCGGGGAGAAGGCCGAGGCCACGCGGGTGCGCGAGTTCACCGTCTTCACCGATCTCACGCTCACCGCGATCGCCGAGCAGCTGCCCGCCGACGACGCCGCGCTGGCGAGCATCGCGGGTGTCGGCGCGGGCAAGCTCGAGCAGTACGGCGCCGACGTGCTCGCGATCGTGCGCTCGCGGCGCCGCCATACCACTCCCGCCGAGCCGGCGAATGCCCCTGAAACTGCAGGTAGAAAATAGGTTGTGGCGTTATGGGGCGCACCTTTAAGGTGAGAAGCGCGCAACGGGAGGTCTCTCCCGCGCGCACCTACCGGGCTCGTACCCGGTGAACACGGAACACGACATCCGACGAGTACAGGAGGGAGGCAGACCAGTGGACAACATCACGATCTTCGGCAGCACCGGGACCGGCACCGCACCGCGCGGTGGCGAAACCGTGCGCGTCGACGGCGCGATGGGCAAAGCCATGTCGGCCTCCCGGGGGATCCTCGCCGTGCAGGGGATCGGTCTGTCCGGTGTCGGCGGCGGCAATGCGCAGGTCTGCGATACGCACGGCATGCGACTGCCCGTCTACGCCATCTCGCAGGACAAGCCCAGTGCAGGCTGGCAGCCCGCATTCGCCGAGGAGCTCGGCAATGCGGCAGCACGCCTCCGCAATGCACACCCAGCGTCCGTGATCAGGATTCGACAGAGATGTCGACCTAGGTAGGGAATTCTCCCCGACCTCCTGGCCACGGATCGCACAGCGCGAAATCGTGGCCAGTATTCTCCGGCTCTTTCAGCCGCAGTGGCACCGGTTTCGCACCGAACACCCGAACCGCTGCAACGAGCTGAAGGAGAACGACGTGTTCACCGCCCAGGAATGGCCGCAGGCCGCTACTGACGTGACATGCCTGACCGTGGCCCAGTCCCCGCGCGCCTGCGCGGTGGCTGCCCTGCCCTGCCGAGCGGGCGACCCCGACCTGTGGTTCGCCGAGAGCCCGGTCCAGCTGGAAGAGGCCAAGGCACTGTGCGCCAGCTGCCCGATCCGGAAGCGCTGCCTGAGCGCCGCCATCGACCGGCGCGAGCCGTGGGGGGTCTGGGGTGGCGAGATCTTCGATCAGGGGGTCGTGATCGCCCGCAAGCGGCCGCGTGGCCGGCCGCGTAAGGTCGCGATCCCGGCATGAGGCCCGGCTTCCCGACTGTCCGCCGACGAACCGCTCACCGTTTTCCGGTGGGCGGTTCGTTGGTTTGCGGGGTCAGCGCAGCGACGATTCCTCGGTGAAGCCCGGCAGCCACTCCCGAGCCAGCTGCATGAAGGGCAGCTCGGCGTCGAGCTGGGCCAGGATCCCGATCGAGCCGCCGAGAACCCGGAAGATCATCACGTACTCCGCCGGAAGTTGCAGCGCCCGTGCGGTTTTCATCTCCGAACTGGAGATGTCGGTCGCCTTGCCCGCCACCCGCTGCATCCACCGCCGGGTGAAGTGGAAGGAGTCGGTCGTGATCGGGTCGGTGAACGGGCGCAGGTAGTCGGCGATCTCCCGGTGGGTCACCGTGCGGCCGGGGATCACCCAGCCGTTGTCGTGCATGAGCGCGGTCAGCTCCTCGTACCGCTCCGACACCGAGAGCGCCAGCATCCGGCCGAGCTCCGGCGGGAAGCCGTTCGGCAGCGGGGCGCAGGCGCCGAAGTCGATCACCGCGAGCCTGCCGTCCGGCAGCATTATGAAGTTGCCCGGGTGCGGATCGGCGTGCAGCAGCCCGGCCCGCGCCGGCGAGGAGAAGTGGAAGGTGCCGAGCAGCGCCGCCACCCGGTTGCGCAGCTCCACCGTGCCGTCCGGATCCTCGGCGCCCGCGCGGATGATGCCGGAGAGCGGGGTGCCGGTGACCCACTCGGTCACGATCACCTTGGGCGAACCCGCGACAACTTTCGGGATCACGTAGTCCGGGTGGTCCGCGAACGCCTTCGCGAAGGCGCGCTGGTGCCCGGCCTCGTTCCGGTAGTCCAGCTCCTCCTCGGTGCGCTCGGTGATCTCGGCGAGCAGGGGTTTGACGTCGGCGCCCGGGATGACCGAGGCGAACAGCCCCGACATCCGGGAGAGCGTCTTGAGGTCGGCGCGCAGCGCCTCGTCGGCGCCGGGATACTGCACCTTCACCGCGACCTGGCGGCCGTCCGACCAGACCGCGCGGTGCACCTGCCCGATGCTCGCGGACGCCGTCGGCTCGTCGTCGAACTCGCTGAACCGCTCCCGCCAGCGGGTGCCGAGCTGCTGGTCGAGCACCCGGTGCACGGTGGCGGTCGGCATCGGCGGGGCCGCGGCCTGCAGCTTGGTCAGCGCCTCGCGGTAGTGCTCGCCGAACTCCTCGGGAACCGCCGCCTCCATGACGCTCAGCGCCTGGCCGAACTTCATGGCGCCGCCCTTGAGCTCGCCGAGGACCGAGAACAGCTGCTCGGCCGCCTTCTGGTTCAGGTCGGCGCTGATCTCGGTGCGATCCCCGCCCGCAAGCCGCCTGCCGAACCCCATGGCGGCGCGGCCGGCGATCCCGAGTGGAATCTTGGCTAACTTCGCGTTGCGGGATGAACTGCGGCGCGCAATGTCGGACACAGTTCCCATCATGGCCGAAACCTCCCCGGGAGTGCCATGAAAATCGGTGGTCTGTGCGCCACACCCGCGATCCGGTTTCGAGCTCATGCGGCCGGACCTGCCGCGACGAGCCGGCAGCCGCAGTCCGGGTGCGCCGGCCACCGCCTGCTGTGCACCGCGTGCGAATCGGGATCCGGCTCCAGCGTCGCGTCGAGCGTCTCCGGCTCGCGGCGCGCGGAACATGCGAAGATCGCCTCCAGCTCGGTCAGCGCGAGCGCACTGGTCCGCGCGACCATGGCGGGCGAGGCCGCGCCGACCCGGTCCAGCAGCTGCGCGGCCAGGTGCGGCCACTCGGCGTCGCCGCTGCTGCGGGTCAGGTCGGCGCAGCGCAGGCAGCTGGTCGCGCCGGGCAGCACCAGCGGCCCGACCACCCCGCGGCCGTCCCGGATCCGGACCGGCAGGTGCGCGATCCTGGCCAGCACCAGCTCGGCGCCGAGCCGCGGGTCGATGACCAGGGTGTCGGTGAGGATCACCAGGTCCTCGCGCCAGCCCCGCACCTCGCCGCGGCGGTAGCCGCCGGGCGAGCGGGCCGGCTCGACGCCCTCGGCGCGCAGCCAGTCGAGCACCCGGTCGGTGAGCGGGCCGCGGCCGTGCACCCGCACGCTGCGGACCAGGGCGGGGCCGTCGGCGGGGAGGAGTAGCAGCCCGGCGTTCTGCACCGCGTCGAGCAGGGCGTTCGCCTGCTCCGGCCGGAGCCCGAGCTCGCCTGCCCGCCAGAGCACCTGCGGCCGGGTCTGCAGTCCGTCCAGCCCGCGCAGGAAGCGCTCGACGACGGCGGGCTCGAGGCCGGGCGGGCGCAGCACGACGGCGCGTTCGGGGTCCCAGCCGAGCTGGATCGACCCGGAGGGGCGTACCAGGATGGCGACCCCCGGCTGCAGCAGGGGCCCTCGCGGTCGTGGCGTCATGCCTCGCAGTATTGCCACTCCGCAGTCCGGCCGACTGCGGGCGAGCGCGAGTTATCCACAGGATCGCCCCTGTTCACAGGGGCATTCGCTCAGGACTTGCCGGACTCGTCGTCCGGGTCCGGCTCGGCCTGGGATTCCGCCTGCTCCCTGCGCTCGCGCTCCTCGGTAGCGGCGAGCTGCGCGAGCGGGTCGTCGAAGCTGGAGGCGGTGCCGCCGAGCACGCCGTCGATGAAGCCGGCCGGATTGTCCAGGTCGTCCGAGCCGGGCAGCAGATCCGGGTGCGCCCAGACCCCGTCGCGGGCGTCGACCCCGGCGTCGTCGGTGAGCCGCTGCCAGAGCACCGCGGCCTCGCGCAGCTTGCGCGGCCGCAGTTCCAGCCCGACCAGGGTGGCGAAGGTCTGCTCGGCCGGGCCGCCGGTGGCGCGCCTGCGCCGCAGCGTCTCGGCCAGTGCGCCCGCGCCGGGCAGCCGGTCGCCGAGCGCCTCGGCCACCACCACCTGGACCCAGCCCTCGATCAGGGCGAGCAGCGTCTCCAGCCGCTCCAGCGCCTGCTTCTGCTCCGGCGTCGTCTGCGGCTCGAAGGCGCCCGCGGCCAGGATCTCCTCCAGCTTGGAGGGGTCGGCCAGTGCCGTCGGGTCCAGGTTCTGCGCGGCCTGCTCCAGTGCGGAGAAATCCATCCTGATGCCGCGCGCGTAGCTCTCCACCGCGCCGAGCACCTGCTGGCGCAGCCACGGGACGTGCGCGAAGAGCCGCTGGTGCGCGGCCTCGCGGGCGGCGAGGAAGACCAGGATCTCGCTCTCCGGCTGCTCCAGCCCGGCACTGAACTCGGCGACGGCGGTCGGCAGCAGCGCGGCGGTGCCGTCCGGGCCGAGCGGCAGCCCGATGTCGGTGGAGGTCAGCACCTCCTTGGCCAGCTGGCCGAGCGCCTGCCCGAGCTGCGAGCCGAAGGCCATGCCGCCCATCTGCGTCATCATGCCGAGCAGCGGCCCGGCGAACTGCTTGGCCTCCTCCGGTAGCTGGCTGCTCCACATGCCGCCGAGCTGCTCGGCGACCGGATCGCAGAGCCGCTGCCAGGTGGGCAGGGTCTGCTCGATCCACTCGGTCGCGGTCCAGGCCACGGTGCGGGTCGCGCCCGCGGGCAGCGTGGTCGCGCCGTCGAGCCAGAGCTCGGCCAGGTGCGCGGCGTCCGCGACGGCCTTCTTCTGCTGCTCGGAGACCGGGTTGCCCGCGGTGCCGAGCTGCTGGCGGGCCAGCCGCTTGGCGACGTCGTAGTTCACCGGGCCGGAGCCGCCGCCCGCCTGCGTGCCCGCGCCGCTGAACATCTGGCCGAGCTGGGTGAACATCTGCCCGAGCTGCGCCGGATCGAAGCCGGGGACCGCGCCGGGCGCGCCTGCCCCGGCCGGGCCCGCGCCACCGAACAGGAAGCCGAACGGGTTGCCCGCGCCGCCGCCGAAGGGGTTGCCCGCGCCGCCGAACGGGGCGCCGCCGGACGGATCGCCCCCGGGATTGCCGCCGCCCGCACCGGGCTCGTCGCCACGCCGTTCCTTGTCGTCGTCGCGGTTCGAGAAGCCGAACGGGGTGTCACTCATGCCCCCAACGGTACGCGGAACCTCCCCCACCTCTGTGTTCGCGCAGCGCGAAATCGCGGCGGGCCGGTGCCGAGCGGCAGGCCCGCCGCTCATTACTGTGGGCCGGGTGAATCGCCGCATCCTCACTCTGCTGGCCGCGCTCGTCCCCGTCCTCGTGCTCGGGCTGGCAGGCAGCGTCTTCACCGTGCCGTTCGTCGCGCTCGGCCCCGGACCCACCTTCAACACCCTCGGCGAGGTGGACGGCAAGCAGGTGGTCGACGTGCAGGGCGCCGAGGTGGATCCGACCACGGGCAACCTGAACATGACCACGGTGTCGGTGCGCGACCGGCTCAATATCTTCGAGGCGTTCGGCTTCTGGGTCAGCGGCGAGCACGGCCTGGTCCCGCGCGCCGAGGTCTACCCGCCCGGCGTGCCGCGCGAGGAGATCGACCGCTCCAACCAGCAGGAGTTCGAGAACTCCGAGGCCTCGGCCGAGGTGGCGGCGCTGCACTTCCTGAATCTGCCCACCGTCGTGCTGATCGGCGAGGTCGGCGAGGATGGCCCGGCCAACGGGGTGCTGCGGCCCGGGGACGAGATCGTCAGCATCGACGGCACGCCGATCACCGCGCCCAAGGGTGTGGTGGACGCGGTCTCCGCGCGCAAGCCGGGCGACGTGCTGAGCCTGGTCGTGCGCCGGGAGGCCGCCGAGCAGACGCTTTCGGTCACGCTCGGCGCGCGCCCGGACGACGCTGCCAAGGGGTACCTCGGCATCACCCCGACCGAGGGCGCGCGCCCGCCGCTGCAGGTGACCTTCAACCTCGCCGACATCGGCGGCCCGTCCGCCGGGCTGATGTTCAGCCTCGCGCTGATCGACAAGCTCTCGCCCGGCGAGCTGGACAACGGCCGCTTCGTCGCGGGCACCGGCACCATCGACCAGGCGGGCGCGGTCGGCCCGATCGGCGGCATCCAGTACAAGATGATGGCCGCCAAGGACGAGGGCGCCGAGACCTTCCTCGTCCCCGCCGCCAACTGCGCCGAGGCGCGGCAGCGCACCCCCGAGGGGCTGCGGCTGGTCAAGGTGGAGACGCTGACCGGCGCCGTCCAGTCGCTCGCCGACATCGGCGCGGGGCGCGAGACCCCGAACTGCGGCTGAGCCCCGAGCCGGGCCGCGGCGGGTGCCGCGCGTCCGGCACGCTCGCCGGCCGTGCCGCGAGGTCCGGCCGTGCCGCGAGGTCCGGCTGCGCCGCGAGGTCCGGCTGCGCCGCTGACGGGCGTCAGTCGAGAGTGTGCCGCAGCGCCTCGATCACGTTCGGCGCGAGGCCGGGGTAGGTGCGCAGGTCGAGGTCGCCGAAGTCGTCGCTCTCCGCGTCCTCGTCCGGGCGCACCTGGAGCAGGCAGAGCGACGTCCCGCCGCGCAGCACCGCGGCGAACAGCCTGGCCTCCCGTCGCCCCGGGTGCTCGGCGGCGGCGGTGCGCGCCGCCTCGTCCGCGGCCTCCGGGTCGGCGAGCAGCGGCGCAAGCGCCTCGTCCAGCGCGGTCTCGGCATCGGGCGGGAGGATCACGATCTCCTGCACCAGCAGGCAGCCGCTCACGCTCGGCGGCCAGGTGGTGGTCGCCAGGAACTCGTCGAGCGCCCACGACCCGCCGGTGATGTCCTCCGGGAACGGCTCCTGCGCGATCGGGGTGTACTCGGCGCCCTGGTCCAGCTGATCGACGAGCCCGGGCTCGGCGGCGACCAGGTCGCCGGTCGGTACCAGCGCGAAGATCTGCGGCGGTCGGTCCCAGCCCTCGGCGTCCACGAATTCGGCGACCTCCCGGACGGAGCGGGCGAGGGCGAGTTCGGCGTGCAGGTCAGCGGTCACGTCGCACATCCTGTCAAATTCGCCCCTGGCACCGGCACGGTGTCCGATTTCCGTAGAGTGGGCTCGGGCGGTCCGGCAACGGCCCGCGCACAACATCCACCCGGACCCTGGAGCGTGGCATCGTGGGCATGCGGCCCCCCACCGGCTTACCATCACTGTCCCGACGCAGCCGCGTGCTGCTGGTGGCGGCCGTCGTGCTCGCGGCTCTGCTGCTGCTCGGCCCCCGGCTGGTCGACACCTATACCAATTGGCTGTGGTTCGGGGAGGTGGGGTACCGGGGGGTCTTCCTGACCGTGCTGCGCAGCCGGCTGCTGCTGTTCGCCGCGGTGGCGATATTCGTCGGGCTCGTGGTCTGGCTGGCGCTGCTGCTCGCCTACCGCTCGCGGCCGGTCTTCGTCCCGGTCGCCGGGCCGAACGACCCGATCGCGCGGTACCGCACCACGGTGATGAGCAGGCTGCGGCTCTTCGGCATCGGCATCCCGGTGCTGCTCGGGCTGCTCTCCGGGCTGGTGGCGCAGTCGAACTGGGTGACGCTGCAGCTCTTCCTGAACGGCGGCGCGTTCGGCACCGAGGACCCGCAGTTCCACATCGACGTCGGCTTCTACGTCTTCGACCTGCCGTTCTACCGGATGGTGCTGAACTGGCTCTTCGTCTCCGTCGTGATCGCGTTCTTCGCGAACCTGGTGACGCACTACATCTTCGGCGGGCTGCGGCTGAGCGGCCGCGAGGGCACGCTCACCACCGCCGCCAGGGTGCAGCTCGCGCTGCTGGCCGGGATCTTCGTGCTGCTCAAGGCGGTGGCGTACTGGTTCGACCGGTACGAGCTGCTCTCCAGCGCCAGGAAGGAGCCCACCTTCTTCGGCGGCTCGTTCACCGACATCAACGCGGTGCTCCCGGCCAAGCTCATCCTGCTGGCGATCGCGGTGATCTGCGCGATCGCCTTCTTCGCCGGCATCGTGCTGCGCGACCTGCGGGTGCCCGCCATGGCCGCGGCGCTGCTCGTGCTCTCCTCGATCCTGGTCGGCTCGGTGTACCCGCTGCTGGTCGAGCAGTTCTCGGTGCGCCCGAACGCGGCGGACAAGGAGAGCGAGTACATCGAGCGGAACATCGCCGCCACCCGCACGGCGTACGGCATCACCGACGACAAGATCGACTACCAGGACTACAAGGGCGACGGCACCAAGAACCCGGTGGACGTGCCCGCCGACGTCGAGACCATCCAGAAGATCCGGCTGCTCGACCCGAACATCCTCTCCCGCACCTTCACCCAGCAGAAGCAGCTGAAGAACTTCTACGGCTTCCGCGACCCGCTCGACATCGACCGCTACACCATCGACGGCGAGGTGCAGGACTACATCGTCGGCGCGCGCGAGCTCACCCCGAGCAGCCTGACCGGCAACCAGACGGACTGGATCAACCGGCACACCGTCTACACGCACGGCGACGGCTTCGTCGCGGCCCCGGCGAACCGGGTGAACCGCCCGCCCGTCCAGGACGCGGCCGCCGCGGGCAGCACCGACACCGGCTACCCCGAGTACACCGTGACCAGCGACCTGGCCACGCCGAAGGACAACCAGCTGATCGAGGTCGACCAGCCGCGCATCTACTACGGCGAGCTCATCTCGCAGACCGACGCCGACTACGCCATCGTCGGCCAGGTGGACGGGCAGGGCCCGCGCGAGTACGACAGCGACATCGCCCAGTTCACCTACGACGGCGCGGGCGGCGTCCCGATCGGGAACTGGTTCAACCGGCTGGCCTTCGCCACCAAGTACGCCGAGCGCAACATCCTGCTCTCCAGCGCGATCGGCCCGGACTCCAAGATCATCTTCAACCGCAACCCGCGCGAGCGGGTCGAGAAGGTGGCGCCCTGGCTGACCGCGGACGGCGACGTCTACCCGACCGTGGTCGACGGCCGGATCAAGTGGATCGTCGACGCCTACACCACGCTGGACGCCTACCCCTACTCGCAGCGCACCTCGCTGGAGGGCGCGGTCGAGGACAGCATCGACCAGAAGACCGGCCGGATGCTGCCGCGCGAGGAGGTCAGTTACATCCGCAACTCGGTGAAGGCGACCGTCGACGCCTACGACGGCACCGTCACGCTCTACGAGGTGGACGCGAACGACCCCGTGCTGCAGGCGTGGCGCGGCGTCTTCCCCGGCGTGGTCAAGCCGGAGAGCGAGATCAGCCCCGAGCTGCGCGCGCACTTCCGCTACCCGGCCGACCTGTTCAAGGTGCAGCGCGAGATGCTCGCCAAGTACCACGTGAACGATCCGCGCGAGTTCTTCACCAACAACGCCTTCTGGTCGGTGCCCGCCGACCCGACGGTGGAGGGAAGCACCGGCGCGCTCCCGCCCTACTACATGCTGATGGGCGACCCGGATACGGGGAAGCCGGTGTTCAACCTGACCAGCGCGATGGTCGGCTACAACCGGCAGTTCCTCTCGGCCTACATCTCGGTGCACTCGGACCCGCAGGACTACGGCAAGTTCACCATCCTGAGGTTGCCGACCGACTCGCAGACCCAGGGCCCGCAGCAGACGCAGAACTCGATGACGACCTTCCCGCCGGTGTCGAGCGACCGCACGCTGCTGGCGTCGAACAACATCAAGTACGGCAATCTGCTCACCCTGCCGATCGCCCAGGGCGGCATCCTCTACGTCGAGCCGCTCTACACCGAGCCGCGCAACGCGCCGCCGTCGGCGACCTTCCCGCAGCTGGCCAAGGTGCTGGTCAGCTACAAGGAGCCGGGGTCGAACAGCCCCAAGGTCGGCTACGCCCCCACGCTGGAGGAGGCGCTGAACCAGATCCTGCCCGGTGCGGGCGGGGTGGCGACCAAGCCGGGCACGGTGCCGCCGGGCACCGGTAGCGGTTCCACGCCGCCGGAGCAGGGCAGCACGCCGCCGCCCGCGAACAACGGCACCGCGCCGCCGCCCGCGTCGACGGCGGCCCGCGATGCCGCGGCCGCCGACCTGAACCGCAAGATCGAGGCGGCTCGCACGGCCATGCGCACCGGCAACTTCGAGCAGTTCGGTCAGGCGCTGGACGACCTGGAGGCCGCGGTCAAGGCCTATCAGGACGCCGGCCGGTAGGCCTCGCGGGAGTACGGCAAAGGGGCCCCGTCACCAGGTGACGGGGCCCCTTTGCCGGTACCACTGCGAAGCCTGGGCTGTTACCTCCCGATGGAGTCGATCAGGCCGGCGTTCTGCTCGAGCAGGGCCTGGAAGGGGCCCTCGAGGCCGTACTGCCTGGCCAGGTCGCCACCGGTGGTCTTGGCCTGGTCGACCAGCGCCGCGGGGCTGCCGGGGGCGGGCGCGGGGGCGGCGGGCTCCGGCGCGGGGGCCTGCTCCGGCTCGGCGGCGGGCTCGACATCGTCCGAGCTGCCCTGGGTCAGGTACCGGCCGCAGCTCGGCCAGGCGCCGACGCCCTGGTTGGCGAGCACGTTCTCGGCGACCCGGATCTGCTCGGACTTGCTCGCGGTGTGCGCGGAGCCCGCGCCACCGTGCGCGTTCCAGGTGCTCTGCGAGAACTGCAGGCCACCGTAGTAGCCGTTGCCGGTGTTGATGCTCCAGTTGCCACCGCTCTCACACTGGGCGACGCCGTCCCAGTTGTGCGTGGCGGCCGAGGCGGTTCCGGCCGAGAGACCGAACGGGACGGCAACGAGGGCGCCGGTGACGGCGGCGAAGCCGATGGCGCGGGTGCTGAACTTCCGGTTTCGAGACATGTGGGATTCCCTCCCCGCGCCCACCGCCGCGCTCATCGCACGTATCCCTGCCCCCAGGTTGTCGGGGTGACACGGCCGCGGGGCAGGGTTGCCGGCGTTCGGCGATCCGTGTTCGGGCCCGGCGCATATGCCCCGAGCCGGATCCGACGGTAACGGTAAATCTCGGGAAGATCACGCCTCGGTAACGATGGATGCGGAGAGGTTTCATTCGCAAGCATCCGGCGAATGCGCAGATGAATTCGGCGATTCCCGCATTCGAATACCGGCCGTGATTGCACCGTTATGTGCCGGAGATCACCTCGAAATAGTGACGTGGCTCACGTTTCCGGGCGGCCTCGGGTGGGCGACGCGCGTCGAGGGCGTATCCGTGCAGGTAGCGGGGCGATTTGCGTTGGCGGCGCACCCGTGTGTAATGTTGTATTCACCGACGCGGGGTGGAGCAGCTCGGTAGCTCGCTGGGCTCATAACCCAGAGGTCGCAGGTTCAAATCCTGTCCCCGCTACTAGTGGGATCGGCCCCCGGAGAATTTCTCCGGGGGCCGTTTTCGTCTCCGGCTACTGCTCGGTATCGCCGTCCGCGTCGTCACGCCGCGGCGCCGTCAGCCGCACGACGCCGGAATCCAGATCCAGCTCGACCGCGGGCCGATGGGACTGGCCGTCGCCGGACTGCCCGGACTCGTCCTGCAGCTTGCCGCCGGGGAACATCTCGCCTATGACACCCATCCCTCGACGATAACCGCGTCGGCCGAACGGCTGTCGCCCGAACAGTAGATATCGGACACCCGGCCGCGGTGGAAGTCTGATCCGGGAGAGGACAGACCGGAACCGCGGAGGGAACAGTGTTGGGTAGGAACGGGATTCGACGGGTCGCCGTGGTCGGCGCGCTGGCGGCGCTGGTCACGGCCTGCGGTGCCGCGGGGGTGTCGGCGCAGCCGTCGGGGAGTGCGGGAATCGATACCGGAAGCGCGGGCGGGGTGATCGACACCGGGAGCGGGATCCTGAACAGCGGGAGCGGCGTCCTGGACAGCGGCAGCGCGGTGCTGGACGGGCTCGGACTCGGGCTCGGGCTGCCGGATACCGGGTCGGGGGGCGGTGGCGGCGGTGTGCAGACCCAGCAGTGCAACCAGTCGACGCAGTCCGGCACCGACGGGGTCACCACCACGCGGCACGAGCTCGGCCGGAGCGGCCCCACCTCGTTCGTGCTCGGCTACGACACCGAGAGCGTCCCCGACCTGATCGACGTCTTCTACGAGGGCGCCCTGGTGCACACCACCGGCTGGATCGGCGACAGCATCAACGAGGGCAACGGCTCGGCGCGGATCACGCTGCCCGCCGGCGCCGCGTCCTCGGTGACCGTCCGGGTCACCGGCGGCGACAGCACGCACTGGCAGTACGTGGTCAACTGCCCGCAGTGACCCTTCTCGCAACCGCCCGGTCCCCGGAATCCCACCGGCGGCCGGGCGGTTGCGTCGAGGCATGGACTTGTTCACCCCTGTCACCCTCGGCGACCTGCAACTCGCCAACCGCCTGGTCATGGCGCCGCTCACCCGCGGCCGCTCCGGGCCGGACGGCATCCCCGGCGAGCTGGTCGCCGAGTACTACGTGCAGCGGGCGGGGACCGGGCTGATCATCACCGAGGGCACCTACAGCTCGCGCGCCGCGCAGGCCTTCGTCGGGCAGCCCGGCATCGTCACCGACGCCCAGGTGGCAGGCTGGCGGCGGGTCGCGGCGGGGGTGCACGCGCGCGGCGGGCGGATCGTGCTGCAGGTCATGCACGCGGGCCGGGTGTCGCACCCGGAGATCAACGGCGGCGGGCCGATCACCGCGCCGAGCGCGATCGCCATCGACGGCGTCGCCCGCACGCCGTCCGGCAAGCACCCCTACCCGGTGCCCGCCGAGTTGACCGTGGCGCAGGCGCACGCCGTCCGGGACGACTTCGTCGCGGCCGCGCGCCGGGCCGTCGAGGCCGGGCTGGACGGCATCGAGGTGCACGGCGCCAACGGCTACCTGCTGCACGAGTTCCTCAGCCCGGCCGCGAACCGGCGCACCGACGGCTACGGCGGCGCGCCGGAGAACCGGGCGCGCTTCGTCGCCGAGGTGGTCGAGGCGGTGGCCGCGGAGATCGGCGCCGGGCGGGTCGGGCTGCGCATCTCGCCGGAGCACAATATCCAGGACGCCTTCGAGGCCGACCGCGCCGACGTCCGCGCCACCTACGGCGCGCTGCTCGACCGGGTGCGCCCGCTCGGCCTCGCCTACCTCTCGGTGCTGCACGCCGAGCCCGCGGGCGAGCTGGTGCGCGAGCTGCGCGAGCGGTTCGCCGGGCCGATCATCGGCAACAGCGGCTTCTCCGCGCCGACCAGCCGCGAGGAGGCGCTCGCCCTGATCGAGGACTCGCACGCCGACGCCGTCGCGGTCGGCCGCGCGCTCATCGCCAACCCCGACCTCGCGGAGCGCTGGCACGGCGCGCATACGGAGAACCCGCTGCGCCCCGAGTTCTTCTATACCGACGGCGCCGAGGGGTACACCGACTACCCGTTCCTCGCCGGAGTCTGACACCCGCCCTTGCTACGCTCCCTCGCCGGAGCCGGAAACCGTTCCGGCTCCGGCGTTTCGCGTGCGAGGAGACCCCCGTGTCGGACAGCTTCCTGCTGGCCACCCGTATCCCGATGACCAGGGAGAGCTTCGAGCGCTGGCTCGACACCCCGATCCCGGCGCCTGCGGCGATCGCCGACCCGGACGCCATGTTCGACGGCTGGTTCTGGGACGGCAAGCGCGCCGCCGACGCCTGGCGGGCCGCAACGCCCGGGGGCACCGCACGCGAGTTCTTCGCGGAGTGTGTGGCGGGCGCGGCCGCAGGCTCGCCGGTGTCCTGCGTGCTCACCCACGAGGGTGGCGCGCTCCAGGTGTACCTCTGCGACCTCATGGGGTACCTGGAATCGTTCGTGCACACGGCGCTGCTCGCCTTCGTCGCGGCGGGCGCGCTTGCGGCCGACGACGGGCGGCACCAGGTGCTGTTCTGGGCCGAGACCGCGGGGAACCTGCCGGGGCCGGAGTGGCCGGGCTGGCTGGCGGTGCTCACCGTCGGGCGCGGTGGCGCGCACTTCGTCGCCGAGGCCGAGCTCACCGCCGCGATCGCCGGGCTGCGGCCGGTCGAGGAGCGGTTCGGCGCGCTGGTCGAGCGGATGGCGGAGAGCGAGGAGTCCTGGGACGGCGAGGGGGAGTACGGCACCGCCGCACCGCTCGACCCGCGCTTCGTCGACCCCGCGGTGCTCGCGCCGAGCTGAGCTCAACCGACCCCGCTGTGCTCGCGTCGAGCTGAGCTCAACCGAGGTCGCGCGGGCGCAGCGCGTAGGCGGGGACCAGCTGGTCGCGCACGTGCAGCGGCGGGCGGCCGTCGGCGTAGCGGACGGTGTAGGAGACCCGGCCGAGCCAGAAGCCGTCCACCGTCGGCACCCAGTGCGTGAGCGTGCCCGCGCACTCGCCGTTCATCTCCACCCCGGCGCCGTTCACGTGCTTCGGGGTGCCGGGGTCGCGGATCAGGATGGCGTCCAGCCGCACCCAGACCGGGCGCGGCGGATAGGTCGCGGTGCGATAGTAGTGCCCGGTCGCGCTGGGGAAGCGCAGCTCGGGGACGGTGCCCTCGGTGCGCGGTAGCGGCCGCGCGCGCGGGGTGGTTCGGTCGGGTCCGGCCGCTGGTAGCTCGTCGTCCGTCGAACTCATGTTCGAATCCTAGCCCATCCAGCAAACCGTTCGGTATCTCCATGGAGTTGTTTACTGATACCGTGAGTTTCGCTAAATTGGAGGGTGCGGCGGATCACACCGCCTACGTGAGGAGACACCGATGACGCTGTCCACTTCAGGCTCGACCGAGGCCTACCGCGACCTGGTGCGCACCCTCTCCGAGGGCTCCGTGCACCGGAAGTTCGACCCCTACCTGGACATCGCCTGGGACTCCCCGGAGTTCGCCATCGACCCGGACGACCCGCGCTGGATCCTCATCCCGGAGCTGGACCCGCTCGGCGCCACCGCCTGGTACCGGAGCCTGCCGCGGGAGCGGCAGATCGAGATCGGCAAGTGGCGGATGGTGAACGCCATCAAGGTCGGCGCCGCCTTCGAGAGCGTCCTGATCCGCGGCATGATGCAGTACGCGATGAAGCTGCCGAACGGCGCTCCGGAGTTCCGCTACTGCATGCACGAGATGACCGAGGAGTGCAACCACATCCAGATGTTCCAGGAGCTGGTGAACCGCGTCGGGGTGGATGTGCCCGGCATGCGGCCGCTCTTCCGGAAGCTGGCCCCGCTGATCGGTGTCGCGGGCGGGTACGCGCACGTGGTGCTCTTCATCGGCATCCTCGGCGGCGAGGAGCCGATCGACCACTACCAGAAGGCGCTGATCCGGCGCGGGGCGGAGCTGCCGCCCGCCGTGCTGCGCACGATGGAGATCCACATCGCCGAGGAGGCGCGGCACATCTCCTTCGCGAACGAGTTCCTCCGGGCCAAGGTGCCGAAGCTGGGGCCGGTCACGACCGCCGTCTGCGGGCTCGCCTTCCCGCTCGCCATGCGGTGGCTGGCCGGCGAGATCATGGTGCCGCCGCGCTCCTTCGCCCGCGAGTTCGATATCCCGGACGAAGTGTTCCGCGAGGCGTTCTGGCGGTCGCCGCAGGCCAAGGGGATTCTCGCCGGGTACTTCACCGACGTCCGCGCGCTCGCCGACGACCTCGGGCTGATGACCCCGGTGACCAGGCGGCTCTGGCGCGCGCTCGGGATCGACGGGCCGCGGGCCCGGTACCGCTCGGAGCCGATGCGGTCCAGGCACGCCGTCGCCTGACTCGGCCGGTGCGAACGGGCTGCCCGGTCGCCTGCGCGTTCTCGGCTCCGGCCACCGCGCCGTCGATAGCCGACTACTCGGCGATGAGCCGGAGCGTCGAGACCCGGTGGCCGGCGAACTCGACGACCGCGACGGCCGGGCGGTCGCCGAGCCGGACCGACGCGGTCACGGTTCGGCCGGCGGCGAGCACCTTCGACACGGTGGCCCCGCGCAGGTACGCCGCGAATTCGGCGGGCCGGACGCGCCCGGAGGGCAGCTCGGTCGCCACCCCGGCCAGCTCCGCGGCCTCCCCGTCGGCGGCACCGCGCAGCACCCGCTGCGCGCTGCGCCGCCCGCGCGCCCCGACCCCGCGCACGGCGCCGAGCATGCCGAGCGCGCCGCCGGGGCCGAGGTTGGTGAGCAGCTGCCCGCCGAGCAGCGTCCCCGCGCCGAGCCCGCGCGGCCCGGTGCCGAGCAACCGCAGCACCATCGGCGCGAACTCCCAGTGCGCGGCGAGCTGCGCGATGCGCCAGGAATCCTCGTGCCACACCAGGTCGTAGCGCAGGTGCATGGGCACCCGGACGGTGGCGCCGGTCGACATCCGGATGGTGATCGCCAGGTCGCGCAGCACGGTCCGGCCGGTGACGATGTCGGCGTCCGGCTGGAAGGTGATGGTGTTCGGCGCGATGAAGGTGTCGTGGAAGCGGCCGATCGCCGCGAGCCCGACGTGCGGGCGCGAGCCGACCGGATCCGCCACCACCGCCTCCGGCGTGAACAGGGCGAGCCACCCGGCCCGGTCCTTCGCCGCCACCGCGGCGGGTGAGGCCAGCACGGCGGTGAGCAGGTCGTCGCGGGCGGGGGCGTGATCCGGAGCCATCCGGCAATCCTAGAACGTGTTGCAATTTTTGCGGAACGATGCGTGAACGTTTCGCCGGCTCTCCGGCGGTTACTGTCGGAACATGGGAATCGAGTCGAGCGCCGTCGTCGCGGCGCCGCGTTCCGAGGTCTTCGCCTGGTACGGAAGGCCGGGCGCGTTCGCCCGGCTCACCCCGCCCTGGCAGCCGGTCACGCTGGCCGCCGAGGCGGATTCGCTGCGCGACGGCACGGCGGTGCTGCGGCTGCCCGGCGGGCTGCGCTGGGTCGCGCGGCACCGGCCTGCGGAGTACGACCCGCCGCATCGCTTCGTGGACGAGATCGCGGTGGACGGCATCGCCTCGGCTCCGGTCGGGACGGTGCTGCGCTGGCGGCACGTGCACGACTTCGAGGAGGTCGACGCGGAGCACACCCGGGTGCTCGACCGGGTCGAGAGCACCGTGCCCGAGCTCGCGCTGCGCGCCATGTTCGACTACCGGTACCGCCAGCTCGCCGGTGATCTCGCCGCGCACGCCGCGGCGGCCGGGCACGGGTACCGGCCGGGCACCGTCGCGGTGACCGGCGCCTCCGGGCTGGTCGGCTCGGCGGTCGCCGCCTTCCTGAGCACCGGCGGGCACCGGGTGCTTCGGCTGGTCAGGCAGGCGCCACAGGCGGCCGACGAGCGGCAGTGGCAGCCCGACGATCCCGCGCCCGACCTGCTGGACGGCGTCGACGCGGTGGTGCACCTGGCCGGCGCATCGATCGCGGGCCGCTTCACCGCGGCGCACCGGAACGCGGTGGCGAGCAGCCGGATCGGGCCGACCGGGAAGCTGGCCGAGGTCGCCGCGCGGGCGGGGGTGCGCAGCTTCGTGAGCGCGTCGGCCATCGGCTTCTACGGCTACGACCGCGGTGACGAGACGCTCACCGAGGATTCCGGCCGTGGCGACGGCTTCCTCGCCGACGTGGTGGCGGACTGGGAGGCCGAGCTGCGCCCGGCGACCGAGGCGGGGGTGCGCACGGTCGCGGTGCGCACCGGGATCGTGCAGTCGCCCGCGGGCGGGACGCTGAAGTTGCTGCGGCCGCTGTTCAGCGCCGGGCTCGGCGGCCGGATCGGCGACGGCAGGCAGTGGTTCTCCTGGATCGGCATCGACGACCTGGTCGACGTCTACCACCGCGCGCTCTGGGACGAGAGCCTGAGCGGGCCGGTCAACGCGGTCGCGCCGGAGCCGGTGCGCAATGCCGAGTACACGAAGGTGCTGGCGAAGGTGCTGCGCCGCCCTGCGCTGCTCCCGGTGCCGAAGTTCGGGCCCGCGCTGCTGCTCGGCGAGCAGGGCGCGCGCGAGGTCGCGGCGGCGAGTCAGCGGGTCGAGCCGACGCGGCTGCGCGCCGCCGGGCACCACTTCCGCAACCCCGACCTGGACTCCGCGCTCCGCCACGTGCTCGGCCGTACCGAGCGCTGAACGCCGCTGCTCAGCGCAGCCGGGCGACGGCGTCGGCGAGACTGCCGACCCGCCGCGCGCCATCGGGCAGGATCACCGACTCCCAGCCCGGCCCGCCCGCGAGCACCTTCGCGCCCGCATCGATGCAGGTGAGCACGGCCGAGGTGAGCGCGGTCGGCTCCTGCTGGGACCAGAGCAGCACCGCCTTCACCCCGGTGCCGCGGCCGAGCGTGTCGGCCAGCGCGGCGGTCGGCACGTTCGCGCCGAGCATGTGCGCCCCGACCCCCTGCTCGGCGAGCGCGGCGCGCAGCACCTCCAGCGGGAGCGTGTGCGTCTCGCCGCCGGTGCAGGCCAGCACCACCGTGATCCGCGCGGCGGGGGGCGGCGGGCAGCTGCGGTGCAGCACCGAGGTGATGCTCCAGGAGAGCGAGTGCTCGACGTCGATGCAGCGCTCCCCGCCGAGCTGGCGGGCGACGATGTCGGCGAAGGTCGGGCGGCACACCAGGTCCCAGGTGTCCACCACGCCGAAGGCGCGCACGTGCGCCTCGACGATCGCGCCGACGGTCGCGGTGTCCAGCGCGAAGGCGGCGGCGAGCAGCCCGGTGCGGTCGCCGCGGAGCGGCGCGTGGCCGCGCACCGCGGCGGCGGCGCCCGCCGGGCTGGCGCCCTCCTTGATCAGCGTGAGCATCCGGCCGAGCTGGGCGATATCGGCCTCGGAGTAGAGCCGGTGCTTGCCCGGCCGCTCCTGGGCGGGGCCGATGTCGTAGCGCCGGGTCCAGCTGCGCAGCGTCGCGGTGGGAATTCCGAGGCGGTCGGCCACGGCGCGGACGGTGTAGCCGGCCGTATCGGTGACTGGGGTGGAACCGGCGGGCATGACATCATTCTGCCCGCTGTAGGCGATCCCCGTCATGGGTCCTCCTCGCGGTGGGGCTGGGTAGCGCGGCGCGTCCGGGGTATCCGGCGGACGACGTGCCCGACTCGGGGCACGCCCGTCCCGACGCTGAATCGATTATGCATCGTTTCCGCTACCATGTGGGCGACGACGTCGAGAACGAGGAGTTCCGGTGAACCCATTCCGCACGCAACGTCCCACGAAGCGCGGGGGAAGGCTGCTCACGCTGGCCGCGGCCACGATCGCCGCGCTCGCCCCCGCGCTCACCGCCGGCCCGGCAGCGGCGGCGGGCCCGGCCCCGGTGCCCGCGCTGGAGGTGGCCAGCTACCTCGGCACCTGGAACCAGCTGGCCGCGGTGCCCGCGCCGTTCAACCTGGAGTGCGCCCGCGACACCCAGGCGAACTACACCCTCGACCCGCAGGGCAATGTCGCGGTCTTCAACCGCTGCACCACCTGGGACGGCGGCAGCAACGAGATCCGCGGCACCGCCAGGATCATCGACCAGGTGACCAAGGCGCAGCTGCGGGTGGAGTTCCCGAACGTCCCCTTCCAGGAGGACCCGGCAGGCACCCCGAACTACATCGTGACCGCGCTCGGCCCGGACTACTCGTGGGCCGTCGTCACCGACCCGTCGCGGCTCTCCGGCTTCGTGCTCTCCCGGACGCCCGCGCTGGACGAGGCGAGCTGGGAGCAGGTGCGCGGCGCCATCGAGGCCGCGGGCCAGAGCCCGTGCCTCTACCTGACCTCGCCCACCACCGGCGGCATCGACACCGTCGCCCCGCTGTGCACCCGGTGACCCGGCGGTGACAGCGCGCGTCACCCTCGCCCTGTTCACCCGGGATCTCCGGGTGCACGACAACCCGGTGCTCACCGCGGCCCACCGCGGGGGTGACGCGGTCGTCCCGGTCTTCGTCCTGGACGACGCCATCCTCGGCGGCGCGTACGCCGCCCCGAACCGGGTCCGGTTCCTGCTCGCCGCGCTGGACGAGCTGGACGCCGAGCTTCGCGGCATCGGCGGCAGGCTGATCCTGCGCCGCGGCCGGGTCGCCGACGAGGTGGTCCGGCTGGCCGCGGAGGTGGACGCCGCCGAGGTGCACGTGGCCGCCGACGCCAGCGGCTACAGCAGCCGCAGGGAGCGGGCGCTGCGCGACGGCCTCGCCGCCGACGGCCGCACGCTCCGGGTGCACGCCGCCGTCGTCACCGCGGCCGACCCGGAGGTGCTCACGCCCTCCACCGGCCGCGACCACTTCGCCGTCTTCTCGCCGTACTTCCGGCGCTGGAGCCAGGCGCACCAGCGCCGCCCGCTCGGCACGCCGCGCGCGCTCACCGTGCCCGAGGTGCGCGGCGAGCGGCTGCCGGACGCCACCGAGCTGAGCAGCGGGGAACCGTCGCCGCGGCTCGCGGTCGGCGGCGAGACCTCGGGGCGCAAGATCGTCAGGGACTGGCTGGCCGGACCGGTCGGGCAGTACGCCGAGAACCACGACGACCTGGCCGGCGACGCCACCTCGAAGATCTCGCCGTACCTGCACTTCGGCTGTCTCTCGCCGACCGAGTTGGTGCACCGGGTGGACATGGACACCGAGGGCGGCCACGCCTTCGTCCGGCAGCTGGCCTGGCGCGACTTCTACGCCCAGCTGCTCGGCGCCGACCCGGAGATCGCCTGGCGGGACTACCGCACCGGCCCGATCGAGTGGCGCGACGATCCGGAGTCGGCGGCGGCCTGGAAGGAAGCGCGCACCGGCTATCCGCTGGTGGACGCGGCCATGCGGCAGCTGCACGAGGAGGGCTGGATGCACAACCGCGGCCGCCTCGTCACCGCGGGCTTCCTGGCCAAGTCGCTGCGGATCGACTGGCGGGTCGGCGCGGCGCACTTCCTGCACTGGCTGGTAGACGGCGATATCGCGAACAACCAGCTGAACTGGCAGTGGTCCGCGGGCACCGGAACCGACACCAGGCCGAACCGGGTGCTCAACCCGCTGCGCCAGGCCGAGCGGTACGACCCCGACGGCGCCTACGTGCGCCGCTACATCCCGGAGCTCGCGCACCTGCCCGGCGCGGAGATCCACCGGCCGTGGCGGGCGGGCGCCGACTACCCGGCGCCGATCGTCGAGGTGAACGGAATGTAGTCAGCGCACCGAATCGCAGGTCGCCGGATCGGCCAGCGCGCCCTCGGCGGCGCGCAGCCGGTCGGTGATGGCGGCGAGCAGGTCGATGGATTCCGGCGAGAGCCCGGCGGCGTTGCGCATCAGCCTGCGCAGGCCGGGCAGCGCGAAGCGGGCCGCGGTGGCGGCGTCGCCGGTCGGCGCTTCGTCCGGTCGGGATTCGGGCTCGTCCGGTGCGACGACGGTCGCGACGCCACCGCCGAGCAGGTCGTCGACGGTCCGGTGTTCGTCCTGGTCGAGTTTCACGGCGCAGTGCTCTCAATCTGTGGATTTCGTTCGTCCACCACGAACGGGCGGAAGGTGTCGCCGCCGGAACGGCCACGTCCTCGAGACGGGTGCGCGGATTGTGACGCATGGTACGACGCGCGGCTCCCGTCCGCGCAGCGGGCTACGCGCGCGAGCCGGTGCGCGCGCGTAGGGTCGCCTGCGACCGGGACCACGACCTCGCGTGAGGAGCGGGAATGGGACAGCTGGACGGCCGCGCCGCCGTGATCACCGGCGGGGCGCGCGGGCAGGGCCGCTCGCACGCCGTGCTGCTCGCCGGGGAGGGCGCCGACATCGTGCTCGCCGACCTCGCGGCGCCGCTGCCGGGGCTGCGGTACCCGCTCGCCACCCCCGACGACCTCGCCGAGACCGCCGAGCTGGTGCGCGCGGCAGGCGGGCGCTGCCACACCGTGCGCGCCGACGTGCGCAGCCGCGACGACATGGAGCGGGTGGCCGCCGAGGCGCTCCGCGAATTCGGCCGGATCGACATCCTGCTCGCCAATGCCGGGATCGCCACGCACGGCACCATCGCCGACCTCGACGAGCGCACCTGGCGCGACACGGTCGACGTCGACCTCTCCGGTGTCTTCCACAGCATCAAGGCGGTGCTGCCGACCATGCTGGAGCGGCGCTGGGGCCGGATCGTCGCCACCTCGTCGATCGTCGGGCGGATGGGCGCCACCGGCTCCGGCGCCTACGCCGCCGCGAAGTGGGGGGTGATCGGGCTGATCAAGTCGCTCGCGCTGGAGGTGGGGGAGTCCGGCATCACCGCCAACGCGGTGCTCCCCTCCGGCGTGCGCACCGACATGGTCATGAACCCTGCCACCTACCGGGTGCTGCTGCCCGATCTGGAGAACCCCACGCGGGCGGATGCCGAGGCCATGTTCGCGAAGGGCGGCGGGCTGATCGAGCCGGAGGAGGTCTCCCGGCTGGTGCTGTTGCTCGTCGGCCCGCACGGCGGCCGGTTCAACGGCGAGGCGCTGAGTATCTCGGACGGCATGTCCGGGGGGACCGTCTGAGCGCGTGACCCACCCCACCTGCGGTAACGCCGCTCGGGGCGGGCTCGATGAACGGGGTGGACGAAGCGAAGCAGAAGGGGAGAGCGGTGGACAACACCACGGCGGCACAGCATTTCGACGCGCTGGTGCCCGGTCTCGCGGACCTGCCGCACTGCACCCTCCGGATCGACGGGTCGCGCTGCGCGACCAGGGCCGACCGCTGGGCGCGCGGCCGCGGCTGCTGCCGGGCGAGCGGAATCGACCTGCTCTGCGAGAACTGCGCGCTGCGGCTGGAGTGGTGGTTCGCGCTCGGCGTCCGCTTCGAGTGCAGCGGCTGCGGCGCGGTGTCGGACTCGCTGGCGGCGCTGTTCCCGGAGTCGGACACGGTGTAGCGCCGGAACGTCCGGTGTCGGTCGTTCGGATCATGCTGGGGGACAACCCTTTACCTGCTCACTGCCACGCCGCCGGGAAGACACGCGGACGAAATGCGCGGGGAGCCCTATGCTCTCGGTATCGCTGTAAGCCGGGAGAGGCATGGGCGGCCGGTCCCGGCCCGGTTCCGTGCCGCCCGGTCGAGGAGTTCGATGGCCGCTCATCCGGCAGGGCCAGGTGCCGATCGCCCGCGCCGCCCGGAGCCCGATCTGGTGTCGCCGGGAACCGATGCGGCGGTGTGCTTCTCGGAGGCCAGGCTGCGGCGCGACATCACGCTGCTCACCGTCGGCGGTGAGATCGACCTCTCCACCGCGCCGGTCCTGAAGGAGCGGCTCAGCTCCGCCGCGGACGGGGCCGGCACGCTGGTCGTCGACCTGACGCCGGTGACGTTCCTCGCGGCGGCCGGGCTGCGGGTGCTGCTCGACGCGCAGTGCGCGGCCGACCGCTCGCAGCTGCGGCTGGTCTGGATCACCGGGGCCCGGCCGGTGGATCGGGCGGTCGAGATCGGCGGGGCCGGGGACCGGCTGCGCCGGGTCTCCTCGCTGGCCAGCATCCTCGGGTACCGGGAACGCCGCATGCCGGCGACCGGCTGAGCCGGTCACCGGCATTCCGACGTCTCCGGCCGCGGGTTCGGCGC